>AEMJ01000344.1 GCA_000166735.2 Leuconostoc inhae KCTC 3774
TGTCATTTTTATCTTTTTAATGTTTGATGGTCATAAATATCATGAAGGATTTGCCCTAATTGGTTATATAATTTGGCAATGGTTGCTAGTATGGGCCTATACGCTATACCGCAAAAAAACAATCAAGCAATGGTTTTTATGGGGCGATTGTGTTAGCTATACTACCATTGGTTTTGGTTAAAGTAGCGCCAGATGCACATTGGACCCATGTGACTTCACTGCTTGGATTTCTTGGTATTTCATATCTAACATTTCGATCGGTAGCCATGATTATGGAAACACGAGATGGGGCCATTAAAGAATTCAATCCTTGGTTATTCTTGCGTTTTATGCTCTTTATGCCTACAATATCATCAGGACCAATTGATCGCTATCGTCGTTTTATTAAAGATATTACAACAGTACCAGATCGCACAAAATATATCAGTATGCTTGAAAAAGCAGTATGGTATTTCTTCCTTGGATTTTTATATAAGTTTATAATATCTCATATTTTAGTAGACGAATTATTACCAAAAATTACCGACCTTGCTTTACAGGATGCTAATCTTCATAATGGCTGGACATGGTGGTTGGTTCCCTATATGTATACTTGGGGATTAGATTTATTCTTTGACTTTGCGGGTTATTCATTGTTTGCTGTCGCAACAAGTTATGTGATGGGTATTGAATTACCAATGAACTTTAACAAACCCTTCTTATCAAAAAACTTGAAAGATTTCTGGAATCGTTGGCATATGTCGTTGTCATTTTGGTTCCGAGACTATATTTTTATGAGACTTGTGTTTTTGATTATGAAAAAGAAGTGGATCAAAAGTCGCGTGACAGTTTCAAATATAGCTTATATTGCTAATATGTTAATTATGGGATGTTGGCACGGATTGCATTGGTACTATATTGCATATGGTTTGTTCCAAGGTGTTGGTATGGTTATTAATGATGCATGGCTGCGATATAAAAAGAAGCGTAACTTTCCACATAACAAATTTACAGAGGCGTTTGCAATTGTGATAACATTTAATGTGGTGATGTTTAGTTTCTTATTGTTTAGTGGATTTTTGGATACACTATGGTTTAAATAATAGCAATTAAAAGAAAGAGGAAATAACAATGGCAGTAAAAGAAGACGTAATCGACATTTTGAATACGATTATTGGTGAAGACATCTCTGATCAAATGGATGATGATTTTTTTGATAGTGGTTTGCTTGATTCAATGGCAACTGTTGAGTTGTTACTTGACTTGGAAAGTAAATTTGATATTCAAGCACCAGTATCAGAATTCAATCGTGATGAATGGAACACCCCCAATAAAGTGATTGTCAAAGTTGAATCTTTGATTGGGTAGTCACCATGAAAAAAGGGGGTTATGGTGGATTTTTGGACCAGTAGTGGTCGCTTTTGTATTGATTTTTGCATTATTTTTAGCACCTTTTTCTTTAAATCACATTACACATAAAAATATACGTGATGCATCGGTTTCTTTTTCCAAGAATACCTTTAAAGGAGAGGCTATAAAAACTGCGGCGTTTAGTGATCATTCTAAACGCTATGTGCCTTTTTTCGGGTCAAGTGAGCTATTACGTTTGGATACCATGCACCCTTCAATGTTGGCTGCAAAGTATCATAGAAACTATCAACCTTTCTTACTAGGTCAGGCAGGTACGGAATCGCTGACTCACTATTTAGGCATGCAAGAAATGCCACATGCATTACACAAAAACAAGCAGTTTTTATTATTTCACAGCAGTGGTTTACTAAGAAGGGGACAAAACTTTCCTTTCCTGAATTTTATTCACCGTTACAAACAGTGGATTGGTTACGTAATATTAACCATATTACGCCAACTGACCGTTTCATTGCAGGCCGTTTGTTGGAACAAAAACAAATTAAAGAAAGTGATTTCTACGCAGCATTAATTACTAAAATTAGTGATAATAAACCGTTGTCAAAAACTGATATCAACCTATTAAGTGTGCGTCATCGCGTATTACTACGTGAAGATCAACTATTTTCAAATTTCTCGCATTCAAGTAATTGGGATAAGCATGTCGAACCTGCATTGAAAATATTGCCTAAACAAGATAATAACTCATCATTATTACGTGAAGCAACAAAAATTGGTAAAAAAGAAACAACTAATAATGAATTTCAAATTAAAAATTCATTTTATAAGTATCGTGTGAAACTTCGTTTAAAGCAATTAGCTCATTCACAGAAAAAGTTTGATTATCGTCAATCAGATGAGTATGCCGATTTTCAAGCAGTGTTAGCAGAGTTTGCAAAACAACATACAGACGTCTTGTTTATTATTCAACCAGTTAATCAGCGTTGGTCTCGTTATACAGGATTAAATCAAGATATGTATTATCAAAGTGTCAACAAAATTAAGAAACAGTTGACGACACAAGGATTTAATAATATTGTTGATTTTTCACATAATGGTAGTGCAAATTACTTTATGCAAGATACAATTCATCTAGGATGGAATGGCTGGGTAGCGGCAGATAGGCATATCAATCCATTTTTAACAAATGGTTATAAGCCAACAAACTATCATATTAACAATAATTATTTATCACATGATTGGCAAAATCTGATGCCAACAGCTGATAATTTGGAACAATTCAAATAAAAACCGCCAATATGTCGAGTGTTAATAAAATCAATAAAGATTTTATTAACACCCGACATAAAGCGGTTTTTTGTTTATGAAAATGGTGATTGAGATTCTGCATCCGTGGACGTCGGAAAATTAAAAGGGTCAATTGTATCGTCACCGGACATAGCACTCAAACTGGTTGGTGCTTCTTTTGGCAGATCAATATCGTCAAATTTAAAGGCGAGTAGTGAATCTGTAATGGATTGCTCGTGTGAAATATCACCATCATCTCGTATATTAATGATTTTGGCATGCTCAATATTTTCATGAGTTTGTCTTAAAAATGATTCTCGTGCAGCAACTCGTTGCTTGATATCAGACACATCGACTGTCTCATTAAGATCAGTCACGACTTCGAAGCTCACACCTTCATTTTTTTTCATGAGTTTAAAGGTTGCTTCGGCAATGGCCCCAGTTTGTGTTTCAAGTTGTTGTGCCAAAAAGCCAGCCTCTAAACTAAAATCAGCAGACTTATCAAGTCCTAAGCGCTGTTTGACTAAATCACCAGTCAAGTACCAACGTTGATTTTTACTGTCTTGAGAAGCAATTTCTATAGTGCCAAAACCAGCGTTATCAAAGAATGTTACCACAGAAGAAAGGGCATCAGTTGGGAATTGGCGTGCTATTTCTTTACCAGCCCAATATAAAATATGGGGATAATCTTCTTGTAATAGGTTTTTTAAAAGACCATCACGGAGAAGTGTCAAGGCAAAACTATTGACTTGAAAATTTGTTTGTAAAATTTTGTCGTAATCATAACTATTCATGAATTTATATAACCCTTTCAGACCTTTATTATACCAAACTTTTGGACTAGAAAACTTGCATTCTTAAATTTTCCGTTCATAATTATAAATATGAATAAAAATAATCCAATCGGAATGATTGATTCTGGGGTCGGTGGCCTAACGGTCATTAAAGAAGCCCAAAAACAACTACCTAACGAACAATTTATCTTTATTGGCGATACAGCGCGTATGCCTTATGGACCGCGGACAACGGATGAGGTGATTGCGTATACGTTTCAGATGGCAAATTATCTGATTACAGAAAAGCAAATTAAAATGCTTGTTATTGCTTGTAATACGGCAACAGCATGTGCACTAACTGTACTTCAGAAAAATTGACGATTCCGGTCATCGGTGTCATACAACCAGGTGCGCAAGCCGCACAGTTGGCAACCAAAATAAAACAATTGGTATCATTGCAACTGATGGCACTGTCAATTCAAAAGCCTATGAATTGCAAATACATCAATATGGCGCTGATACAAAGGTTTTGTCACAAGGGGAACCAGATTTTGTACAATTAGTTGAGGCAAATAAGTATCAAGATCATGCTACACGAGATATTGTCATGAATCATTTAGCACCATTTAAAGCCGCTGGAATTGATACATTAATATTAGGTTGCACGCATTTTCCATTGCTTGAACCTTTTATTAGAGAGGCAGTTGGTAAACAAATTACCTTGATTGATTCCGGTCGTGAAACGATTTATGCCATTAAGCAATGTTTGAATAAGTTAGCCTTAAATAGTGATATAAAACATAATCATGATGAAGACATTTATTACACAACGAGTGACAGTGATGATGAAACGTTTAAAGTCATTGCGACAAATTGGTTAGCGCGCATCCATGAACTTGATGTTCGTCATTTAAAAATCGTAGATAATGGGACATTACAGCATCTAGAGGAAATTAGTATGCCTAGACTTATTTTGGCTAGCAACAATCAACATAAAATAATAGAAATAGAAGCTATTTTGAATGATATCGGGATTAATTTAACAGTAACACCGCTAAATAGCTTAGGGGATAGTGTACCTGAAATTATTGAAGATGGCACAACGTTTGAAGAAAATGCGACAAAAAAAGCGATGACAATTGCTAAAATTGCGCCAAATGATTATATTTTAGCAGATGACTCTGGTTTATCGATTGATGCTTTGAATGGTGAACCAGGCGTGTATTCTGCACGATATGCAGGGGATCATGATGATCAGGCGAATAATGATAAGGTCTTAAACAAGCTTGAAGGGATCACATCGCGTGAGGCACAGTTTACTAGTGTCCTTGTGCTCGTCGGTCCGAACAAACCTAAATTAGTCGCAACAGGAACGGTTCGTGGTTTAATAACAGATCAACGTTATGGCGATAATGGTTTTGGTTATGATCCACTTTTCTTAGTACCACAGTTTGATAAAACGTTTGCCCAATTAACTGCAAATGAAAAAATCAGGTCAGTCACCGTGGCTTGGCACTACAGGAATTAGGTAAACATCTACCAGAATGGTTGAAAGGAGGCGTGTAAGTAATAATTAAAGTTGCTACTTACATCAACGTATGCTATGTCAAAATTTTTAATTGTTTCAGATAATCATGGTGATCGCGAGATATTGTCGGATATTATCGCTAGGTGGCGACCACAAGTTGCCGGTATTTTTTTTAATGGTGATTCGGAATTGTCAGCAAAAGATACTGTTTTTGATGGTGTTTCAACAGTAATTGGTAATATGGACTATGATCCTGATTTTGTTGAAGCGCGCGCGACAACAATTGATCATGTGACTTTTTTTCAAACGCATGGCCATTTATATCATGTGACAGTGTTTAACGGGTGGGCTAATTTAGAGTTGTTAGATAAAGCAGCTCTCGAGAGTGATGCTCAGGTTGTTTTATTTGGTCATACGCATGTCGATGGGGCGCTTGCCTATAATGGCAAGTTATTTATCAATCCAGGATCAACGAGTTTACCAAAGGGACCACGGTCAATAATTGGTGGGACGTACGCTATACTGATTGTTGAATCAGATAAATTTATTGTACATTTTTATAATCGATCACACGTCTTGTTAGATAATCTCACTGTAGAAATGGCACGGTAATTTTACGAGACAGACTGTGATATAAATAGCCGGCAAACATGGTAAAATGATAACTATGGTAAATCAACAAGAACCACAATTCAATCAATGGTATGATGAAAATACTGCAGCCGATCAATTAATACATGATGCAGCGGCAAATGAGGCGGAACAAAGTAATGAATTTTCATTACGTCCGCAATTTTTGCGTGAATATATTGGTCAAGCTGCCTTAAAAGAAGAACTAAATGTTTACATTTCTGCAGCTAAGCAACGTGAAGAGGCATTAGATCATGTTTTGTTGTTTGGACCACCGGGATTAGGGAAAACGACATTGGCCATGATTATTGCAAATGAAATGGCTGTGCATATTAAAACAACTTCTGGTCCGGCAATTGAGAAGCCAGGAGATTTAGTAGCCTTACTTAATGAACTTGAACCAGGTGACATTTTATTTATTGATGAAATTCATCGCTTGCCAACGAATATTGAAGAAATTATGTATTCGGCAATGGAAGATTATTTTGTTGACATTATGGTTGGTCAAGGACCGACAGCACGTGCTGTTCATTTTCCGTTACCACCCTTTACACTTATTGGTGCAACTACACGACCAGGTATGTTATCAAAACCCTTACGTGACCGTTTTGGAATCATTAACGCAATGGCATATTATACACCAGAAGAATTACAAGAAATCGTGGTTCGTTCATCAGATATTTTTAATGCACCAATTAAATTGGCAGGTGCTTATGAAGTCGCTTTACGTTCACGAGGCACACCGCGTATTGCTAATCGATTATTGAAACGCGTCCGTGACTTTGCACAAGTAGAGGGTAAATCAGCAATTGACAAAGCAATTGTTGATATTGCTTTGGATAAGTTGCGTGTTGATAATCGTGGACTTGATGAAACAGATCACAAATTTTTAGGAACGATGATTGAATATTATAAGGGCGGTCCCGTAGGGTTGAACACCATTGCAGCCAATATTGGTGAAGAGGCTGAGACATTAGAGTCTATGGTTGAACCTTACTTATTGCAGATTGGTTTTTTGCAACGCACACCACGCGGTCGTGTTGTTACTGAAAGTGCTTATGCACACCTTAAAATACCGTATCAAAGGGAACAATAATGCAATATATTATGTCAGATACGCATTTCAATCACGAAAAAATTTTATATTTTGATCAATCACGTGCAGAATCATTACGTGCACTAAACATTGAACCAACCATTAAAAACATGGATAGTTACCTTGAAACAACCTGGAATAATGTTGTGAAAGATGAAGATACCGTGTATTTTTTGGGTGATCTTGGTATGTTTCGCAAAAAGCAGGATTTTATTGCACAGTTAACACGATTAAATGGGCATATTGTCTTTTTTAAGGGAAATCATGATCATTCTGACCAGTTAAAAGCAGCCGTAAAGGCTTCAGAAACGGGCATAGTGGAAGTTGTTGATACTGCTAAAGCGGTCAAAATTAATGGGGTACAAGTTTGGTTGAGCCATTATGCCATTGATTTACCTTATCCAATGTTGTCTGTGCATGGTCATATTCATGAAGCTGAATATCAATCTGACGGCATGATTAATTTATCGCTCGACTCAGATTATATGCAAACCAGAAGATTCGGTGCACCAATCAGTTTTGATGAGTTAACACCGCTTTTAGTTGCACGACAAAAAAGATTGCGGAACACTATCAAATAGAATCAGAAAACAAACGTTATGATCGCTTAATCGAACGAGCATTTGATGAAACAATTACAATTAATAAACCAACTGCTAATCAGAGACATGAATTAGCGCTGCTAGTTGACTATCTTAATACTAATGAGTTGACATATGCAGATGTTTTAAAAGCGTTTAACATTCCTAATGAAGATAAAGTATTATCGAATCAGGAAAAAGAAAAGGTCGCCTTAACTGGATTTGAATTTGAAAAAAAATTAATCTACAAGGCAATATAGGTGAAAAAAATGACTGAAGAACAACATTACCAATTAGCAGATTTTGATTATGACTTGCCAGAAACACTCATTGCTCAAACCCCTTTAAAACAGCGTGATTCATCTCGATTGTTAGTACTAGATGCGGATACTGGTCTGTATGAAGACAAACATTTTTATGACATCTTAGATTATGTGAACCCGGGTGATGCTATTGTGATGAATAACTCTCGCGTGCTGCCAGCACGATTGCACGGCGTACGTCCTGAAACGGGGGGGCATGCCGAAGTGTTATTATTACGTCAAGATCATGGTGATGTCTGGGAAACATTGGTTAAACCTGCAAAAAAATCACCAGTTGGGTCAACGATTTTTTTTGGCAATGACATTGATAATCCAGTCATGACTGCTACTGTTGTTGGTGAATTAGAACATGGTGGTCGTTATATTGAGTTCCACTATGAAGGAATTTTTATGGAGCTATTAGAAAAATTAGGGGAAATGCCGCTGCCACCTTATATTAAAGAAAAGCTGGCAGATCAGGAACGTTATCAAACTGTTTATTCCAAAGTTGATGGTTCTGCCGCAGCACCAACAGCCGGATTACATTGGACACCAGAACTATTAGATAAAGTGCGCGCAAAGGGTGTTCAAACAATTGAGTTAACGTTACACGTTGGTTTGGGAACATTTAGACCGGTTGAGGAAGAAAACATTGAAGATCACAAAATGCATTCAGAGTTCTATCAGTTGAGCTCAGAGGCGGCTGATGCTTTGAATAAGGTTCATGCTACTGGTGGTCGCATTATTGCAACAGGAACGACTTCTATACGTACATTAGAAACAATTGGCTCAAAATTTAACGGGCAATTACAAGCTGATTCAGGCTGGACAGATATATTTATTAAACCAGGATATCAATGGACGACGGTTGATGCCTTTATTACAAATTTTCATCTTCCTAAGTCAACGTTGGTTATGTTAGTCGCAGCTTTTACAGGGCGTGATAATATTTTAAATGCTTATCAGCACGCTGTGAATGACAAGTATCGTTTCTTTAGTTTTGGGGACGCAATGTTTATCAAGCGTTAGGGAGTAATTGTGGTTTATTATTGCAATGTGCTTGTTAGCAAATGATAGTTTTCAGAAAGTATCGCATCACTTAATTTTTATAAAAACTGAAAATATGTGATTTAAAGGGGAGATAAAAGTGTACGAATATATTAATGGTTTAATTACGAATATTTACCCAGCTTATTTGGTAATTTGTGACCGCAGTGGTGTGGGGTACAAACTGTTTGTGGCTAATCCATATCGTTTTGAACAAAATGTGGAATCACATGTTTACGTGGAACAAATCGTGCGTGAAAATGAAATCACGATGTATGGTTTTATTGATGAAAATGAAAAAATATTGTTCAATAAGCTATTAAATGTTTCCGGTATTGGGCCCAAAAGTGCTTTGGCTATTTTAGCTAGTGATGATTCAGTTGGCTTAGTTAATGCTGTTGCAAATGATGATGCAACTTACCTAACACAGTTTCCAGGTGTCGGTAAAAAAACAGCGCAACAAATTGTTTTGGATTTAAAAGGGAAATTGGATGATTTGGCTGCCTCCGTTGGTATGACAACGCCAGTTTCGCAGCCAAATTCAAACCAGGCATTATCTGATGCTCTAGAAGCTTTAAATTCATTAGGCTACAGCACTAAAGAAATTGCTAAGCTGGAAAAAACTTTAGCAGC
This sequence comes from Leuconostoc inhae KCTC 3774, assembly GCA_000166735.2. Lineage (GTDB taxonomy): Bacteria > Bacillota > Bacilli > Lactobacillales > Lactobacillaceae > Leuconostoc > Leuconostoc gasicomitatum. The sequence goes on from AEMJ01000344.1 coordinate 9,228, forward strand.
CAAACACGATACAACAGATGGTTATATCCGTTCAGCACTAAAATTGTTAGTCAATTAAAAAATACGCTCATCACTGTATTAACCAGTGATG
>AEMJ01000343.1 GCA_000166735.2 Leuconostoc inhae KCTC 3774
AACTCATCAATACGTAAAATTTGTTGAATAATTGTCGCCGCTGCCTTTTCACCCTGCACCACTGCGGGGAAAAGAACAATCTGAGCGCTTGGATATCTTCTTTGTACAGTACGTGTAATATCCTCAATGACAGCACCAGTTGGTGACGTGACAACAGCAATCTTTTTAGGAAATGTTGGTAGCTTCTTTTTGGGTAAATTAAATAATCCCTCTTGAGATAATTTATTCTTCAACTGTTCATAAGCCAAAAACAATTCACCAATGCCATCTGGTGTCATTTGTTCCAATATTATTGAATAAGTTCCACTTGGTTCGTATATTTGAACACGACCGATGGCATTAATTTTCATGCCTTCTTCTGGCTCGAATTTCAAACGGTTAGCGTAAGAAAACATCGCGGCAGAAATAACAGCCCCACCATTTGGATCTTTCATTGAAAAATACAAGTGTCGGCCACGACGTCGACCCATATTAGAAATTTCACCTGTAAGATAAACTTTTTCTAAGTAAGGATCAGCATCAAATTTACGTTTTAAATAGCTAGTTAACGCGCTAATTGTCAAATATTTTCTTGTTTCAGACATAGTTAAATTATACCATTTTTATGCATATATACAAAAAAGCATAGCGTAGTACTATGCTTAATCCAGAATTGTTGTCGAAAATGTTTTATCATTCGCATTGCGAATAAGTATAGCTTGCAGTTCATTAGCTGTTTGTATCACAATGCGGACTGGTACATTAGCAGGTAAGAATTTTAAAGCTGATTGTGACACATATGTTGTAAAACTATCAATTTCTGTTTGACTATAAAATTGTGTCGTAACTGTCACATTAAGCCCAGACAATGTGCCTTTTTTAAAGTTTGCAACTGCAGTGGCACCAGCGATATTTGGGAAAAAGTTTGACACATCATTTTTAAAATTAGCAAAACCATTATTTTCGTCATTGCCTAAACTTGATGTATCAGTTGCTTCTTTGGGTAACACAATTGATTTATCGCTAATATCAGACCATTCGGATAAGTCAGTTCCTTGTGTACTTTTTACTTCAGCATAAAAGCCACCCGGCGCCAACGAATCAGATGCTGAGTTGGCATACATTGCAACAACAATTGGTGTATTGTCTGATACACCCGATTGCTGACGAATTTGTTTAATAATTTTTGGTGCTACTTTCTTGCCATAGGCTACTCTGTCAGCTTCAGAAATTTCTTGCTTATAAGTCGTGCCATACTGCTCTTTTTGATACTCATCTTGTGTGTTCATTGCAACACCAACAACTATTCCAGACAATTTTAAATTATTGCCTGACTTAGTCATAAAATCTTGTTCTGTCAAGGTTTGAACATATATAGGATTACGCGATGAATCAGTTTTACCATTATCTTCTGGGTTTAACCCGTTTGGATTGTTATTACTTTTCCGCTCTAATAGATTGTTAACAGTATCTGATGATAAATACTGACCTTCTTGAAAAATATATTGACTAGGTTTAAATTGCGTTTTTGATAAATCTAACAAACTTGATTCAAAATGTTTGACATCTAAACTATTTGGTTCAGAAGTTGCAGTAATTCCTCGCGCAGCACTGACTAGATAACGGCCATCTTTAATCACAGTTTGATATTGTCCAGATGCTCTTTGTGTGATTTGAACACCATTTGCTTTATTCGTTGCTGTAGGTGCTACACGATTCATATTAAAAAAATACAGTCCGCCAATGGCAAGCGCCACAATTACAATTACAATTACCATATACCCGCGAAAACCTATACGTCTCATTTATCAATTTCCTCTTTT
>AEMJ01000342.1 GCA_000166735.2 Leuconostoc inhae KCTC 3774
ACTTGCGCACTAATGAACTCTTGTTCTGTCCATGTTGGCACACCTAGTTCATTTGCTTTTCGCAATTTACTACCTGCAGCTTCACCTGCGATAAGTAAATCAGTCTTTGCTGATACAGATCCTGAAACACTTGCCCCATGATCTTGTAGCCATTTTGTAACTATAGAACGACTATTTTTTTCAAGTTTACCTGTTAAAACAATTTTTTTGTGATAGAAAAATGAATTTTCATCAATTTCAACATCAGACAAATATCTTTGATTAACGCCAGCATCTGTTAATTCTTTTAGCTAATTGTTTTG
>AEMJ01000341.1 GCA_000166735.2 Leuconostoc inhae KCTC 3774
TCATGCTTACGGGGCGTAGGGTTACAGCGAAATAATATTCTGTATAAATTAATGTAATAATGAAAATTTGATATAAAAATGGCCGTTAAATGGCGTTTTTTATTAGATAAATCATTTTTAGGTTGCTATCAAGCTATTTACGATTAAGGAGGATCATATGACATAC
>AEMJ01000340.1 GCA_000166735.2 Leuconostoc inhae KCTC 3774
GCCTTGTTCTACCTCATCTGTCTTCTCATCAAACGACAAATAAAACGCATAACTAGAGTCATACGTTCTACCATTCGTCCCATGAGGTAACAGAGTTAAATACTTACACTTCATATCAGCTCCTTTAGGACTTTTATTACATTATTTTAATATAAAGGGCAGATATTACAA
>AEMJ01000339.1 GCA_000166735.2 Leuconostoc inhae KCTC 3774
CTACGCGATTTTTCTCATCTTTAGCACTTTATCCTTATAATAAAGCACTTTGACCCATCACCGGTCCACGACCTATCGGTCTTAGTCCCTGGTCACAGCAGAGCTGTTCCCTGATGGGTCACGCGAAAAAAATAATTACCTTAAGTATACCATATTTTATTACCATGAATATATGATTAAAGATCACAATAGCTAAAAAGATCGAAATATATACAATCCGTCGTAATT
>AEMJ01000338.1 GCA_000166735.2 Leuconostoc inhae KCTC 3774
TTGGCGAATTTTACAACTGCTTGTACGTTATTCAGCGCACAATCGGCTACAAAGACACAACGGCACGTAATCCCCTTTTCAACGCCACCAGTCGCGCACCAGCAGAGCTGGGCGCTTCCTTTCCAC
>AEMJ01000337.1 GCA_000166735.2 Leuconostoc inhae KCTC 3774
TTCCATACTGGGCGTGTAGTAGGGTGAGAGCGACCATTAACGGCTCGGCAGGTAAAACGGTGTTCAAGGACACAGAGCTTGTATTTAAGCTGTATCGTGCGTGACAAAGAGAATAAATATAGTGATACAGCGCCAATAAGGGCGTTTTTTTATTGGTTCAATGACTAAGTAATTGATTAAAGCAAGTGGGTAAAACCAAAGCTTGTATGGATAAGGTGACGGACGACTGAACGATCGGTCAAGTGTTTGTTTGATTAAAGTTTTTTCTTCCTAAAACAAGGGAAAAACTTTCTTCGGCTCTAAACTTCCCTCACTCTCAATCAAGCATTTGTGACTTGCTTGTGTCAATAACTTCTTTTAGTTTTCTCTATTGGTTTAGATTTAAAGACATTAAAAAAAGCCACAATAATAATAATAACCACGGGCGAGCTTAACTGTTGTGTTGGCAGTTGCGCGGTTTCCGTTTCTAGTGGCAGATAATCCAGAGCTTGTCACCTGCCAGTGATAAGCTTTTTGATTTAAAAAATAACCCCCATACTGCCAGACGAGGGGGGTTGTAAATTAATGATTGTGATCCTCAATATAATTCTGCAACGAGATTAACACTAAGCCAGCCAAAATCTGCCAAAGTGTGGCTTGTAGCTGTTGCAGTACAATTATAGAAGCTTTCACGAAGGAACACCTCCCTTCTGGGCGTCTAATCACAACGCCTAAGATATATCATAGCAGGAAGAAGTCCTGCTCCTAATTGTTTT
>AEMJ01000336.1 GCA_000166735.2 Leuconostoc inhae KCTC 3774
ATCGACGTGCACTCTATACCTATATGTACGTGCTAGCATTAAATATATTTTGGACCGTCGTATTCTTCTCGTTTTCAAATTTTCTGTTAGCTACACTAATGATCGTGGCAATGGATATTTTAGTTATTGCCATTATCTGGATAGATAAGCGACCCATTAAACTACTATTAGTCCCTTACTTGTTATGGTTGTTATTCGCTACATATCTATCAGTTTCTGTACTTACTTTAAATTAGTTTTGCTAACTTAACTTGTAACACAATAAAACCACGATCCAGTTTAATTTAGGTCGTGGCTTTTATTGTGTCTGTTTTAAAGTCATGGAAGGCGTTTTAAGCTTTGTTAGTTATTCATGGTATAAATACATTACTTTTGTATTAAACGTTCAAATTTTGCCTGTTATTTCTTTTCTGTGAGCCTATCAATTCACATGTGGGGATGAGATAAGTATTTACAATAATATTCTTGCCTTTTTTAGGGTGTCCGAAATGTCCGAATAAAAACATAAATATGCTCTTTTTTAGGATGTCTAAAAATGTCTAAATAAAAAAGTTAGTTACTCTCTTTTTAGGGTGTCAGATATGTCAGGATAATGTTAGTTTACATCTGTAGCCTTAAATCGCTTATACCCCC
>AEMJ01000335.1 GCA_000166735.2 Leuconostoc inhae KCTC 3774
CCGTCAATGTTGCTCTGATGATTAGTACAATGACACCATTATTTGCATCACTATTTCAATTTGTAAATAATACGAATCAAAATCGATACATTGTTCTAGTTATCTTGTTACTTGGTTTTGGAGTCATTCTTTTTGTTAACAAAAGGCTTACTTTGATTGCAAGTAATCATGATAAGTACTATTCGCGCTTGGTAGCATATCAAGCCATTCTTAAAAAAATAAGGGGATGAAATAGTTATGGAAAATGGACGTTTATTTAATATCTTACAAAAAGTGTTACTAAAGCCAATGACCAAAATAGCGCAATACAGAATTGTTCGCGCAATTATGGCAGCAGGAATGGCTTCTATTCCATTTACAATTGTTGGATCAATGATACTAGTTTTGAATATATTGCCTACTGTATTTCCTTTTCTAACTGATTTTTTCAATGCCACATTCTTTAAATTTAGTGATCTTTATATGATTGCTAACACAGCAACTATGGGTATTTTGGCGATGTACTTTAGTTTAGCCATTGGATTTGAATTAACCCGTATTATTCAAGCAGAAGATAAATTGAAAGTTGCACCGTTAAATGGCGCATTCTTGTCATTATTTGCTTTCTTCATGTGTTTGCCTGAATTAGTAATGAAGGGCGGTAAAATTGTCCTAGTGAATTCTATTACTGCTAATGAAAAAGTTATCAATGGATTTAGAATGACTAGCACTATTGATAGAATTGGTACTAGTGGCATTTTCACGGCTATTATTATGGCAATTTTGGCAGTGTGGTTATATACTTTCTGTGTTAAGCACAATTGGACAATCAAAATGCCTGATGCTGTACCTGAAGGGGTATCTCGATCTTTTACTGCTTTAATTCCAACGTTTGTGATTGCCCTTGTTGTACTAGCTATCAATGGGGGATTGGTACTCCTTGGAACTGACATTTTTAAAATGATTGCCATTCCATTTAGTTTCGTTACAAGCATGACTAGTACTTGGTTAGGTGTTATGGTTATTGAATTCCTAATTCATGCACTCTGGATTGTGGGTATACATGGTGCGAACATTATTTCTGCATTTATTACACCTATTTTCTTAGCCAATATGGTAGCAAATTCGCATGGTGCGAACATACCATTTGCTGGAGAATTTAATAATTCGTTTGCAATTTTAGGTGGATCAGGAGCAACATTAGGTTTGTGTATATTTATTGCTTTGCTTGCACGATCCGAGCAACTAAAAGTATTAGGACGCGCTTCAATTGTACCGTCGCTATTTAATATTAATGAACCACTAATATTTGGTTTGCCTATTGTCTATAATCCTTATCTGGCTATTCCATTTTTCTTGGCACCAATGGTTACCGCATCAGTTGCTTACGCGGCAATTAATTTCCACTTTATTCGACCTATTGTTATTCAGGCACCGTGGCCATCACCAGCCGGAATAGGTGCTTTCATCAGTACTGTTGATTGGCGGGCGTCAGTATTAGCCATACTTTGTGTTATCATTGCCTTTCTAATCTACCTGCCTTTCATCAAAATATATGATACAAAATTGTATCATGATGAGCAAGGAATACCTACTAAAAGTTAAAATAAAGTCATTGTATGACAACAGATTTATTTTATTTGTTACAATGTTTTGAAGGAGTAACAACAATGATAAAAAAAGATGGTCATACACATACACAATTCTCACATCATGGATCTCATGAACCATTAGATGATTATATTGAGCGGGCAATTTCATTAGGATTCACAGAATACGTGGTAACCGAGCACGCACCATTACCCACAATGTTTTTAGAGCATTTCACAGGGCCAAGTGAGGCACGTCACGGTTCGGCAATGTTGATCACCGAATTAGCAGCGTACCAAAAAGAAGTTAACCGTGTTCAGTTAAAATATGCTGATCAAATTGACATCAAAAGTGGTTTTGAACTCGACTATTTAGAAAACTATGAGACAGAATTACGACAATTTATACTCATGCAAGCAG
>AEMJ01000334.1 GCA_000166735.2 Leuconostoc inhae KCTC 3774
GGGCTTTGGTACTGGCTTAGGTATGAGTTTTGGCGGCGGCAATTTTTAAAATTTTGTGATATAGAAAGGTATTGATCATGGATACAGTAACGAAGCATAGTCTTTTCTCAGGTATTGTTTTTGGCATATTATTAATCATATCCAACTTCGTGATTGATCCCGTAAAAAATACACGTATTATTCCTATGGCGATTTTTATATTATTTGCCAGTTTAGTCATGGGATTGTATGTGTATTGGTATGGTAAAAAGACTAAAATTGGCCAAAAGCATTACAATAATCTAGCAAGAAAAAAGCTAACAAATAATAAATTAAGCTTAATGAACCCATCATCAATGTGAACTCGATGATGGGTTTTTATATTGTCTGTATTAATTACATGTCATGTGACCGCAGTAATTCTTGATGGTTTAATTTTAATCATTCACAAACTAATGTTATCTCTTCTACCATATCCCAAGTATAATCTTAATAATTCAGATTGGATGGGAACTAATCTTGCGGATAGACTTCCCTGCGTTAAAAACTGTTCTGAAAGTTTATATTTAAGGTTCTCAGCGACTTTGATATCATCAATACCATCTTTCATGCTTTGATTAGCATGCGCTAAAATTTCGCGCTCTTGCCTAGACATATCGCTGTTCGAGTCTGTGGCAACTTCATTAACCATCTGCC
>AEMJ01000333.1 GCA_000166735.2 Leuconostoc inhae KCTC 3774
GATAAATAAAACCCAGGTCGTGTAAAATATTAGGATTTACTCTCTGTGTCTAAATGAGACATTTTGTATTAATTATTTTAATCGAAACCATATGTAAAATGTGGTCTAAGTAACTGAATAAAAATAGTCCATTTTTTTAGTATAAGAGCACAAATAGCAATAGAATCT
>AEMJ01000332.1 GCA_000166735.2 Leuconostoc inhae KCTC 3774
GTTTCAACAATAAGCGTCACCCCAACTATCAGATTCCACCAGTCCTTAACTTGCTTGCAAATAAAATTATATCATAACCTAATCTTCACAAAAAATATGACAGCTTTACAG
>AEMJ01000331.1 GCA_000166735.2 Leuconostoc inhae KCTC 3774
GATAAGAGCAGGTTTTACTGACGTGCGTGTGATGAATATGAAAACAAAATTTCACAATATTACTTTCACAAAAGTAACTGGACAACATTACGAAAATAGTGATGTAAAAAAAATGTTAGAAAATGATTTTAATACCAGTAAAACCATGGGATTCTATTTGAGCACACCCTCTGAAAAATCAATTTTATTTACCGGTGACACAATATGGTTTGACAGTCTAGAAAATAATCTTGAGGACTTGAAACCAGATATTGTCGTTATGAATTCAGGAGGAAACGGATTTTCAGTTGGTCGCTTGATTCTTAATGCCCAAGATGTGTTTAAAATTCATGAGACTCTCCCCCCAATCACTTCTTATTGCAAGTCACATGGAAGCTGTCAACCACTGGACTACTTCAGGAACGGAGTTAGCTGCTATGGCAGAAAAAAATGGTTTTAGAAA
>AEMJ01000330.1 GCA_000166735.2 Leuconostoc inhae KCTC 3774
GCCACGGCATTTTCTTGACCATAACGGTCATTGAGAAAATTGCTGGTTACTTCAAAAAAGGCGCTCTGTTGCTCGTAGGGCGCTTCTGCGAGTTCTTCAGGTAAAGTGACAATCCAAGTCGCTAACGCCTTTACATCGTCTCTTTTCATGCAATAAACGTCATTTAAACGCGCATTGAAGCGTGACAGCATATCAGAACCATCCGCCATGAGCTCTTGATTCAGATAGGTTTTCGACACATCAATTTCTTTGTTAGTGTGATGGTCGGTTTTACGTTCAAAATGGACCGCTAAACCGGGTACTGCGCCACGCG
>AEMJ01000329.1 GCA_000166735.2 Leuconostoc inhae KCTC 3774
TGACATTCTCAAATGGTAAGGTTTTGTTATTTAAAACTCCTTGTTCATAAAAGGGCAGCACCTTTTTAAACGCTGATCTAAATCCTCATGAAAGGTTTGTAAATCATGGCGCGTGAGCACTTCTTTAGCGGATACTTTATAACGTGCTTTTTTATCATCAAAAACCACTGGCACAAAGGCATAGTGCAAGTGAGGGGTGGTCTCATCATAATGCACCACAGCGGCCACGACATTTTCTTGACCATAGCGGTCATTGAGAAATGCCGTGGTTGCTTCAAAAAAGGCGCTCTGTTGCTCGTAGGACGCTTCTGCGAGTTCTTCAGGTAAAGTGACAATCCAAGTGGCTAACGCCTTCACATCGTCTCTTTTCATGCAATAAACGTCATTTAAACGCGCATTGAAACGTGAAAGCATATTTGAACCATCTGCCATGAGCTCTTGATTCAGATAGGTTTTCGACACATCAATGTCTTTGTTAGTGTGATGGTCGGTTTTACGTTCAAAGTGAACCGCTAAACCGGGTACTGCACCACGGG
>AEMJ01000328.1 GCA_000166735.2 Leuconostoc inhae KCTC 3774
TCTGTAAACGTAAGTGTATAATAACAAAAAATTGTAGTGGACTATCGCAATTAATAGGTGTTATACAATAAAAGCAAACAAAAGGCACCCTTAAGGTGCCCACA
>AEMJ01000327.1 GCA_000166735.2 Leuconostoc inhae KCTC 3774
TTTACTAGATAGTTTTCGGGCGGGTCGGCGTAACTACACCATCTTTCAAGTTGGTAAAGCCACCCTCCTGCGGGTGAGTGATGTCATGACCTTAAAAAATCAGATGTCTATAATCCAGACGGTTCTGTTAAACACACGGCCTTTATTCATGATAAAAAGACCGGTAAAGCAAACACGTTATATTTAAAGCCAGTTCAACAAGACTTACTGCAGTATCATGATTGGCTAGTCCAAGAAAATATCAATTCGGATTGGTTATTTCCCTCAACGGCCCATCCAGATCGTCATATCACTGAGAAGCAGTTTTATAAAATCATGGCACGCGTTGGAGATTTATTAGGTATCAACTATCTCGGCACACATACCATGCGTAAAACCGGCGCTTACCGTGTCTATACACAGTCAAATTACAACATTGGCTTAGTCATGCACTTACTTAACCATTCTAGTGAAGCTATGACGTTAACTTACCTTGGCTTAGACCAAGCGAGTCGGGAAACCATGTTAGATCAAATTGATTTTGGTTAGACTAATTGAATACAACTGTAATTAAACGCAGACTTTACCTTGCTGATTTAGAAGTTACAGCAACAGATGTATATATAAAGAGTGATTTTTCTAATAAAACGTCTGAAACCATTGATATGAGCGGTACCGACAAAATGCAGGACAATCTATATAAGACTAACTTAGATACTAATAAAGATACTAATAAAGATACAAGCATGCTTGATTTTTCATCAATTAATTTCTCTCAAAATGTTCTACAAAAACAAAATCAAGACATTGTAGCTAATGCAAGCGAATTTCTAGTATCAAACGGAAATTCAGGTAAAATTCCTTTAGAAGCTGAAACCATTAATGTAAAAACCTTTTAATTGAAGTCAAGC
>AEMJ01000326.1 GCA_000166735.2 Leuconostoc inhae KCTC 3774
CAGAAATAAAGTCACCGCAAACAAAGCAATTATGTCATCTATTACAGCCGCCGAAAGTATGATTGCTCCTATTGCAGTGGCTAATTTTTTGTTCCGATAGTACAGCTAACGTGATAGAGATTGAAGTTGCAGAGAAAACAACACCAGCAAATATGGAAGTCTGTATATTATATCCAAGAAATAAAAATGCAATCGGGAAAGTAATTAAGGGTAGTAGTACCCCCATAACTGCAATGAGTGACGATGCTTTAATGTATCTTTTCATTTCCTTTAAATCAGACTCTAGTCCCGAATTTAACATCAGTAAAAAATACCTATCTCAGCTATCAAGTGGATTAAATGACTTGACTGTACTATATTCAATATGCTGGATCCTAAAATGATACCTGAAAATAGTTGCCCAACAACTTCAGAAAAACCAAACCAGGTGCCTACCTTTCCCAGAAAAATAGTAACTATGACTAATAACATGATTAATAGATATTCCATTATTTCTCCTAAATTTAAAAAGCTCCAAAAAAATGCTAGTTCCCCGACTAACAATTCTTGAAGCTTACGCCCAACCGTTGAAATTAAATTAAGTTAAATATACCATAGTTTTATTATTCAAATCAAATTTCGCTATATATTATTGTCCTGATCCTACGATATAATTATTCAAAAGACATTTTCTGTCTCTAATTAAAAAATACGAATTTTTATTAGCAAAAAGGAATATATAGAAATTGTTTAAACAAAGAACTTACACCAAAAAAGCTGATGGTTAGTACAAAACTAATTTTTATATCATCATATTCCACCTCTTCTTAGGCAAATTTTTAGTTTGATACAATTATGTTGAATATAATTTCATCATTACGATGTGCTCACTCAATCAAAACACTCTAAATTACGATAAAGCGATGTTATCTCAATTGAATTTGAAACTAAAGCTGGTTCCAATTATTTGTAAAAAAGAATCTCCTGGTAATTATTTCTGTAATTGTAATTTAATTGATAACGAATTTATCTTTTCGACGCAAAAACTCTAAAATGGTGTTTTTGAAATTTATTTAGTTGTTAAGTGATAGTTGATTTCTAGTAATTTTTGCATCTTTTTGGTTCGTTCTAATATAAATAATATCACCAGCACGTAATACTAAGTCTCCTTTGGGAATCAGTACATTTTCAGATCTTCTGACCAGCGTAATCAAACTATTTGATTCCAGTTGTAAGTCTCTTATTTGTTGATCCTCTAGCATACCACCAGCAAGAACAGTGACTTCCATAGTTATCATGGATGCCATCGCTAGATGCGCTGGTTTTCTTTTCAACAAACGTTCTAATAAAGATTCATATATTGGTGCGCCATTTAATAGATCAACTACTAAGTAGGCTACTAAACTTACAAGTGCTAAAGGTAAAATGTGGGTCACACTCCCAACCATCTCAAAGATAAGAATAATTGCAGTAAATGGTGCTTTACCAATACATGCGAAATAACCTGCCATACCGATCACAATAAAGTTCAAAGCATAATTTGCACTCATGAGATGTAAATAGACAAATATATGAGCCATCAATACGCCACTTAGTGCACCTAGAGTCAAAATAGGTAAAAATATTCCCCCTGGCAGACCGGAACCGTAACTAATCATTGAGAAAACAAATCGAACTAACAAAATTACGATGACCATTTTCATTGTCATAGGTGTTTCTTTCAGTGATAAAATTAAATTATTTCCCCCACCTAAAAGATTTGGCCATAAAATTCCAATCGGTATCACCAAGATAAACGGCACGATACCGTATAAATATTTAGGAATCCTAATTTTACTGTAACAATTTAAGCTGAATAGTAAAAATTTTTGATATAAAAAGCCAAATAAGCCTAATATAATACCAAATACCAACAATAAACCATATAACTGTACCGGGAAAACGCTTAAGTGTCCAATAGATAAAACTGGTGTTTGGCCAAACAAAACCGTAGAGACAAAATCCGAAACGCTTGCGCCTGTCAATGCACCAACCCAGACAAAGGGAGAAATACTGTGATAGACTTCCTCCAATACAAACATAACGCCGGCTAAAGGTGCATTAAATGCAGCTGATAAACCTGCAGCGGCACCACTGGCTATAAGCCCTTTCGATTGATTATGACTAAGACGTTTATATGATGCCACACCCTGACCAATTGATGCACCCAGTTGAATTGAAGGACCTTCCCGTCCCAGCATTAAACCACTACCAATAGCCAAAAATTCCTGATATAAATTTCCGCCACAATGTCGACCACCAGTTTATTTTAGTTCACCTAATAATAGACCTTCAACCTGTGGAATGCCGGAACCGGATATATTAGGTTCTTTGTTTAACATCCATGAAACAATTAAAAAACAAATTAAATTAGCAGTTATCACTAAAAATATTAACGCTATATTGCCATGTGAAATATCGAGATACAGCGTTTGCACAAATTGAAGCAATTTTTCAATTGTCCAGCGGAAGACACTAACAACTATTCCTGTTAAAAAACCTATAAGTGTGCCATATAATACTACTGACAGCTTTGATGTATTGAGTCTAATTCTTTTTTAAACATAAAATCAGTTTACAACAAAAAGGGGGTTGATTCCAAATACAGAAAAATTTAACGATTCTC
>AEMJ01000325.1 GCA_000166735.2 Leuconostoc inhae KCTC 3774
TTTTTATGATGAATAGGTATTAACGATCAACCTTAACAGTTGTTTCCAATGTTGCGGCTACACGTTCTTGTACCAAAACATTATCAGCTGCTAATGCAGATTTTGCTTGGTCTGCTAACTTTGAAAATGTATCAAAATCAGTCACAGCAATATCAGCTAACATTTTACGATTCAATTCAACACCTGCAAGTGTCAAACCATGCATTAACTTAGAATATGACAAACCGTTCATACGGGCTGCTGCATTGATACGAGCAATCCATAACTTACGGAAGTTACGTTTTGTATTCTTACGATCACGGTATGCATACAAATATGACTTCCATACTTGTTGCTTAGCAACCTTGAAATTAATACGACGTTGACCACGGTAACCCTTGGCTAACTTAACAATCTTCTTACGACGTGCGCGTGAAACTGTACCACCCTTAACTCGCATGGGTAATTCCTCCTAGAATTCTAAAAAATAAATTACTGGATTTTAAATCCAAAATATAGATAGATGAACTATCGCAACGCGAATTAGATGTTTGACAGCATCTTAGCGTATGTTTTAACAGTCGTTGAATCCATCATGCGTGTACCACGCAATTGACGACGTTGCTTCTTTGTCTTACCATGGAAACGGTGTGAAGTATAAGCTGAGGCTGACTTCAAACCACCGTTGGCTGTCTTCTTAAAGCGCTTTGCTGATGCGCGGTGTGTCTTCATCTTTGGCATGTGACTAATTCTCCTACTGTGTGATTTTTTTGTTTAAGTATGCAATTAAGCAACTAAACCCTTCATTACTTGGCATCTCTAGGTGCCAAGACCAAAAACATCTGTCGGCCGTCCATCTTGGCACGTTGCTCAACCTTAGCAATGTCGTTAAGCTCTGCGGCCATACGATCTAATACTTGGCGTCCGATATCTTGGTGCGTAATCATACGACCACGAAAGCGTAAGTTCAACTTAACCTTATTTCCTTGTCCAAGAAATTTGATAGCAGCTTTTTTACGCGTTTCGAAATCGCCCGAATCAATGACCGGCGACATACGAACTTCTTTAACTTGAACGATTTTTTGGTTTTTGCGCTGTTCTTTTTGCTTCTTTTGTGCTTCGAACTTAGCTTTTCCCCAATCCATGATTTTGGCAACTGGTGGTTCAGCGTTAGCTTGTACCAATACCAAATCTTGGTTTGAATCGTTTGCAATTTGTTGTGCATCTCGCGTAGACATTTCTGTTTGCTTACCCTCATGGATAAGTAATACGCGAGATGCCCGAATATTATCGTTGATTAAATCAACTTGTCTTGGTTGACGTGCTATTGTCAGACACCTCCAAATTTATTTTGTGAATCAAGAAGAAAAGTGGATAAAGAACCTAATCTTTACCCACTTCAACACTTGCGATCCATTCGGATAACTGTATCTGCCAAGCAACTTAATCACTTGGCGAGAAGCGGGTGCTCCTACTTGTTCAACATATATTATTCTACCACATTACTTTTCTACTGACAAGTTTATGTTTAACAACCGCACGCCATAGTGAAAAATGACAAGTATTGCAAATTGTGCACCGGCAAAAAGAATCACAAATGTTACCATGTGATAGCCCACAGACGATACAATGTTTTGAATAACATCACTAAAGTTAGTGAACATATCCCATGAATTTAATCGTAAATAGCGGCCAAGATAAATACCAATCGCTGATAATAACGACACAAGTGCTGTAACAATGAAATAAATAATGTGAACGTGATTTTTAAATAGAGCTTGTGCTATAATTTCTAAACTCAAAATTCCTAAACCAACGCCTATAAAAATCCCTGTTGCTAATATGGCATAGTTAAAGTATTGCGTCGCTTGATCCAAATCTGTGCCAATGGCATTTAAATGTATAAAATCTGTCATCATATACATGGCATTTGGAAAAAAGTAACCACAATACAAGAAAAATAGATTTAACACTTTTAAAATGTGTCGTTGCTACAACTAATGCAAAATCAAAAGGCAATAATGACAGAAAAACATTCCAATTTAAAAATGTAAAATGCGTTGGTGCCACATAAACAAACAAAAAACAAAAACCATCACATGAATAATTATTATATTTAGAACTTTGTCGCGCATATACTATTCCCCTTTGCAATATTTCTAGTGTAGCATACCAAATAAAAACCGTTCAACGTTTTCAATTGAACAGTTTTTATTTTACTTGATGGCTTTTTTGGTTGCCACCATGAAATCAGACCAAATACAACTAACCAAATCGTTGAACCAATAGCTGGTATACGTGAATCCGGGTTAAAAATAGCGTAATAAAACAAAGCAAAGAATATAATTGCAAGTGGCACTAATGTTTTAGGTGCAATAACCAAAAACCATCCTGCATGTAATCATTTGATTTACGATAATTCATATATGCGATTAACGTTAAGACATAAATCATCAAAAACAAATCAGTTGAAGCACTTGTGACAAAACTAAACGCATTTGTTATCTCAGGTATAACAGAGATTACTGCCGAAAAGGCTACCATTAAAGATGTGAACAAAACTGCGTTGATTGGTAATTGTGTTTTAGACATTTTTCTAAATGGCTGTAAAAAACGTGCTTTTGATTGGAATGATAAAGCATAAAAATTACGGCTTGCACTAAATAATACGGAATTCAACGCCGATGCAGCACTTGTAAGAACAACAAAGTTAACCAATGCTGCCGCCCATTTAATCCCAACTAACTCAAAAACCATCACAAAGGGGCTTTGATCAGCAGGGATTTTTTGCCAAGGATATATCGTCATAATAATAAACAATGCCCCTAAATAGAAAAATAATATCCGCCAAGGTATTTGATTAATCGCCTTGGGTAAAACTTCACGTGGATTATCTGTTTCTGCTACGGTCATTCCTATAAATTCCATCCCAACAAAGGCAAACATCACCATTTGGAAAGCATTAATAAAATTTCCAAAGCCATTTGGGAAAAATGAAAAGTGGTGAAAAACATTGCTAAATGACACATCCCCTACAGGTGTTTTGAACCCTGTTAACGCTAAAATAATACCTGTAGCAATTAAAGCTAAAATAGCAATAATTTTAATCATTGAAAACCAGAATTCCGTTTCGCCATATAATGCTACAGCGACTAAATTGACGCATGTTAGTATAATCAGCATACCAATTTGAATCAACCAACTTGGTAGTCCTGGGAACCAATATTGAACATATTTGGCCACTGCGGTTAATTCAGCCATGCCCATAAATACAACCGTCAACCAATAAGACCATCGTGCAAAAAAACCTGCGCGATTGCCAACATATCTAGTAATGAACGTAATAAATGTATGCTGCTTTGGATCAGCATACAATAATTCACCAATAGCTCGCATCATAACGAACATGAATAATCCAACAATTAAGTATACCAATAAAATAATAGGCCCAGCATAATGAATTGAATTACCAGCACCCATAAATAGGCCTGTTCCGATCGTACCACCAATTGCAATTAATTGCACATGACGATTTTGTAATCCGCGTTTTGGCGGTTTATTACCATCTTCCGTTGTTTCTGCCATGAAAATATTTATCCCCCTGTTTCAAACA
>AEMJ01000324.1 GCA_000166735.2 Leuconostoc inhae KCTC 3774
GATGCGATCATCATATTGTGTCTGCCCATTAAAAGTGAGCACTAAATCAGACGATTTATGGACAGGATATGTGTCTTCACTATTAATTGCAATGGGTGATTGTAGCGGCGTGTCCCCTGCTTCACGCCAATCCTCTTGTTGACTGTAATCTAAGTGTTTCATATGATCCTCGCAAAACATTTATTTTATATTGTATCAAATTTAGACCCGAACATTACTAATTTCAATAAAACGCGTCCACTTGTCCATCATTATCCTGTATAATAAAAATAAGATTGAGAAAGAAAAGTGACTATAATGCAACTTGTAACTGCTTCTGAAATGCAAAAAATTGATACCTATACTGTTAACACGATTGGTATGCCTCAAGATGTACTCATTGAACGGGCAGCCCTATCAGTAATCGACGTCATTGGTGCCGGCCATTTTAATTTAGAACACATTTTAGTGTTAGCTGGACTTGGTAACAATGGTGCTGATGGCGTTGCCATCACGAGACTCTTATACGCACAAGGTTTCAATGTTTCTTTACAATTTGTTGGTAATGTCTCGCGCGCCAAAGAAAGTGTCCAGCGTCAATTGGCTATCATTGAAAAATATGGTCTTGTTCGATCTGAAAAAAGTGACTTTAACGAAGCGACACTCATCATTGATGCTATTTTTGGTACAGGATTGAACAATCTACTGCCCGAAGGATTGCAAAAAATGATCAAAGCTGCTAATCACATCGAAAAAACAGTCATTGCCATTGATACACCCACGGGCATTGACGCAACAACTGGCGAAGTCCGCGGTGCAGCATTAAAAGCACATACGACTGTCACATTTGGCTATAATAAGATTGGCTTAACGCGACGCGTTGGTGGCTATTTATCTGGTAATGTAATTGTGAAAGATATTGGTTTATTAACACCACCAGATTTTTCGTTTTCAGATACAGAAGAAAATCATTCGACTAAAGATGTTTAATAAATGTTCAAAAATAAAATGTTGTCATCTAACCAGATGACAACATTTTATTTTTGAACATTTACAACACTTTTATTTAACAAAGCCAGCAAAACCAAGTAGCAAGAAGATAGCACCAATTGCAATACGATACCAACCAAAAATCTTAAAGTCGTTATTTTGAATGTAACGCATCATAACTTTAATAGCAAAGAGTGCAACAATCCATGATACGACAAAGCCAACTAGCATCACAATGCTTTGCATACCTGTAAATCTGCCACCGTGCAATAGAAATGTCCCAACCTTTAAAATTGTCACGCCAAACATAACTGGGATAGACAAGAAGAACGAGAATTCTGCCGCTACGAATCGTGAGGCACCTAGGATAACCGCACCAAGAATTGTAGCTCCTGAACGTGATGTTCCAGGAACTAAGGACAACACTTGAAACAGACCAATGAACAATGCCAGTTTGAATGTTATTTTATTAAGACTCGTAATTTTTGGTGCAATGTTCTTTTGACGATTTTCGATCCAAATAAAAGCAATACCATAGATGATTAGGGTTGCGGAAACAACCCGGAAATTAAGAAGATGTGCATCCATAAAATCATTGAATAAGAAACCAAATATCACTGCCGGAATGACACCAACAACAACTTTGATCCACAATCGCCAGGTTTGAAAACGTTCCTTTGACGTCTTTTTTTGTGAAAATGGGTTTAACCGATTAAAGTAGAGTTGAATAACCGCAAAAATGGCCCCAAGCTGAATGGCGTAATCAAAAACCGCTGTAAAACTATTCGTCCAAACGTTGCCGCTAGGTATCCTCATCAAAGCCTCTGCCAGAATGATGTGTCCAGTAGACGATACTGGTAAGAATTCGGTAATGCCTTCGACGATACCAATAATAATTGATTTTAATATATCTAACATATGCTATAGCTTATGTGAGCAGTCATCAGGCTTATTTAGCCTAGAAAGCGTCACGTTTCCTTCCAATTTAACTCCCTTTATTCTATACTATATTGCAACGTTGTGCCACAATTCGCTGGTTTTCAAAAAAGTATTGTAATTTAAAAATTCACATGGTATTATATTATATGTTGTAAAAAATAATTGTTTGGACAGCTAGCTCAGTTGGTAGAGCAACGGACTCTTAATCCGTGGGTCCAGGGTTCGAGCCCCTGGCTGTCCACTAAGTTAAACCAGTAGAAATACTGGTTTTTTTAATGTCTATATCGCACAAAAATAACCGAAGCAACTGCCTCGGTTATTTGTTTATAAACTAATATATATACTGGCAAACATTAAACCCGCACCAACTAAGACAAACACATGCCAATAGACATGTCCCATTGGAATTTTTGGTACCAGATAAAAAATAGTGCCCGCAGAATATGTCAGTCCTCCAGCGACTAAGAGCCAGAAAGCAACTGGAGACAAGATACCCCACAAAACTGGCATCGCTAAGACGATTAGCCAGCCCATGACCATGTAAATTGTGACAGATACCCACGGCCAACGACCGACAAAAAATAAATCATAGGCAAATCCCGCTATCGTCATCGTGAGAATTGCGCCCCAAATTGCCCAGCCTTGCCACCCTTTAATCAGCAACCAAGTGTATGGCGTGTAACTTCCTAAAATAACCAAATAAATACCAGCGTGATCAAAAAACTGAAATAATTTAGCAGCACGTGTAAATATCAGAGAATGAAAAAGTGTTGAAGCGAGTAAAAAGAAGCCAATTGTACTAATATATATCACAATGGCTGTCATTTCAAAAGCTGTTACAGGTCGTCTTAACACATGAAAAATCAAGGCAATACCAGCTATTACAGCTAAGAAAAATCCTAATCCATGCGTTACAGCGTTTAAAACCTCGTATGTAATTTGATAACGTTTAGATCGTTGCATTTAGTTGTCCCCATAAATCAATTTATTGTTAATATTATAACATGATTCCCTGTTTTATTAATCATAAAAACCCCATAACTTTTTCAGCTATAGGGTTATTGATTGCGGATTTTAAATAAGTGTCTCCCAATCACGAGCCCATATGAGCCCCATAGCACCATCACCAGTGTGCACACCAATATAAGCACCAATTACACCACGTTCAAACTTAACTGTTGGATAATCATGTTGTAATTCCTTCAACCACTTATCCCCCAATTTAGCATCATTTCCATCTACCACAATGACTCGAACTGGAAAATCAACTTGCATTAAGTATTGATCAAGTGCTGTCTTAATTTCTTTTAGCGCACCACTCATTTTACGTGCCTTACCAACAGCACCTATTTTGCCTTCATCTTGAATATCCATCGACAAAATAGGCTTAATGTTAAGCAAACCACCGACTAACGCTGCGCCACGTGACAAACGACCAGTACGTTGTAAGTGTGAGATATCATTAACTACAAAACGCACATCAAATGTTTTTTGTAAAGTTTCTAACGCTATTATGATATCGTCTAATGTTTTGCCGTTTTCTGCCATGACTGCTGCCATGACCGATTGCATACCAGATCCCATCACCGCAAACTTGGAATCCCACACACGCACATCTGACAGCCCATCATAGGATCCTGCTACAAGATTTGCTGTCTGATAAGCACCTGATATGCCTGAAGAGATTGGTATAATTAGCGCTTTATCGTAGCCCGACGCCTTGGCAACACTTAAAACCTCTTCCCAGTCACCCGGAGCCGGTTGAGACGTTGAAGCCACCATTTTTTTATCTTTCATCATCTTAACTAATTCACCAAGATCATGAATATCAACTGTTTCTTTATAAACTTCTTCCCCAAAAATAATCGGGTCATTCACTTGGAAAATATGATAGCGATTACGAATTGTCGCTGGTATTGCTGATGCTGAATCACTAATTATTGCTATCTTAGACATTGTTTTTTCTCTCCAGAATGAACGCATCATGAATTGCGTTCTCGTTAAGCCATTGTACCAAATATGTTGACTATGATAACACCCATATAAAAGCAAAGCATACCACCAATTAATTGTATCATTAGATATCTCAATTGCTTATTAAACGGCAATTGAGCGCTTTGCACCATCATCGTACTAAACGTTGTAAACCCGCCTAATAATCCCACAGACCAAAATCCGTTCAAAGCTGACAGCTGTCCACTAGCAAACACGATTCCCATGCCAAGAGCACCGACCGAATTAATGATCAAAATTGCTGTAAAATATGATGATTGCACTGGCCAAATCATAATAATTACGTATCGCAGCATGGCGCCAAGCGCTGCACCAACAAAGACTGATAATAAAGTCATTTAATTACCTCATCGAATTGTTTTCCTATTTTTCGGCCAATGTTAACCATGATAATGCCACCAAAAATAGTAAAGAAAACATAGCCACCCGCGATAAGATAGTTATGACTCGCTAATTGATTGATTTGTAAAATCATTGCGCTAAATGTTGTAAACCCACCGAGAATGCCTGTACCAATAAAAGGTGGCCAAAGTGATAATTGTTTGCTTACTTGCGATATGTAGACGCCAAATATTGCTAGTAATAATGCACCCAACCAATTAATAACCATTGTTATGAAGAACATGTGCCCAATTATTGGGATTAAACTCAATATATAGCGCATACTACCACCAATGCCACCGCCTAAACCAACAATTACCAATTCAATTAAAAAGTTATGCTGTCTTTCCATAACTATTATTCTATCAAGTTTAGATATAATGAGCAAAAAAAGAGTTTCACCCTGTCTTATTATAATTAGCTGCTAATACACTACAACGATGAATATTGCTTTTTTATAGTGAGCATGTAACAATTAAAATACTGATTTCATTCGTTTTTCCAGACAAAAACTTACATCAACGCTATAGGGGACATCTATGTTTACATATTATATATTACCAACAATTTATATCATATTACTTTTCATCTTCTCATTGCTAAAACCTGTTCGTTTTGCAATCACCGCTAATGAGTTTCAAAGCCTCATGATGAAATCATTATTACTGGCACTTCTTGCTATGACTATTGCAGATAGTGGTTTAACACGTTTTTATGGGTTATGGTTTAACGTCACATTACTATTTTCAATTGGGCGTGTCATATCACGAATTAAAAAAATAATGGATAACCTATTTTAAAAAAATGCATCAATCATGAACCATGACGTTCTGAACTGATGCATTTTTAATTAATATAAATAGCTAGAACGCCATTAACTATGCTGCGCAATGAATCATTGCTTACTATTTAAACGACATCTCTCTAGAATGGTAAGTAAGAATTAGGAGGAATTTTTTATGACATTCGGTAATCATTTAAAAAACGTGCGATTGCAAAAAACTTAACCCAAGATCAAGTGGCCAAGGATTTTTTTGTGACGCGACAAACAATATCAAGTTGGGAAAATGAAAAAACTTATCCTGATATTACTAACTTAATTAATTTAAGTGACTATTATCATATTTCATTAGATACATTATTAAAGGAGGACGCTGGACTTCGTGACCATATTGAGAAAAAAGATGTATCACAAAGTCTCAAGCCAGTAAAAATCAGTTTACTAGGTATTGATGTGATTCTAGTATCAATCTTGTTATCAAATTTACTAAATTGGATTCAAATTAACAGTATCGTCATGTCGTTAATTTTGATAATAACTTCCTTGACAGCTGTGGCACTTAATAATATCAATAAATTCGACGAAACATATCACCTCAACCTGCAACAAGCTTGGCAAAAATATTTATCTGGTGATTATGGTTTGTTATATACAAGCATTATTCCTATCATATTCATTTTACTAGGTATCATTGTCATCTGTCATGAGAATAGCCTTAGTGGTCTTTACCCGATAATCATTGGTTTTGTTATTTTTATCGTGTTAATAATTCGGAAATTAAAAAAGTATTAAGGGCTATTGGAGCAAGTCAAAAAAGTCCCGCAGTTATCATCCGTATTGCTTTATTAGGTGATATTTTTTATTTCAATCCTAAATTTTTTTCACATGACTAGTAAACCACCAAACAATCCAGTTAATAAAAAACTAATGACTAAAAATTATGAAGTCTCTGCTAAATCACAAGTTTTCCCTACATAGGTGATGTGAAAGTACTTTTCTAGCATTGATATAGTAAAAAGTGATTATACTGCTAAATATATAGCAATATAATCACTTTTTATCAGAACAAAAATGTCTATTGACTATCATGAACATCACCCACTAACTGAATAACATAAAAGGTCATCATTTTGTGTTGCATGCTTAAATTAATTTTTGAACAATTTTATCGAAAACTTTTGCTGGCAAAATGGTGTGCAAAAAACACTGAGAATTTGGCACCATAGCCGACAAGATAGCGGGCACGTGGCCGTTTGCTTTCAACTGCTTTAACAATAGTGCCGGCAATAACGCTTGGATCGGTTAGTTTATCTGAACTATAAAGTTTATGCATGCGATCTGCAGCTGCTAAAGCGTGTTCACTATATGCTGTATTTTGCGATGTGTCTCTGAGATGCTCTGCCGCAATAATACCCCAATCCGTTTTAATACCACCCGGCTCTACCAAGACAACCGCCACGCCAAAAGGCTTAACCTCCATGCGCAACGCATCACTAAAGGCCTCTAAAGCATACTTTGTGGCATGATACCAAGCACCCATATATGTCGTCACACGTCCTGCCATTGATGAGATATTAATGATTTTACCAGCATGCTGTTCACGCATATAAGGCATCACTAATTGTACTAACCTTGCTACACCAAATAGGTTCGTGTCAAATTGGCGCTTAGCTTCTTCAAGTGTCACATTTTCGATAGCACCATATGAACCGTAACCAGCATTATTAATCAAAACATCAATGCGCCCTTCTTGGTCAATAATTTTTTGCACAGCCTGATTGATTGATATTTCGTCAGTCACATCCATTTCAATCGGTGTAATACCCAATACTGACAGCGACGCCATTTTTTCAACACGACGCGCCGCCCCATAAACTTTATAATCTAATGATGCTAATAGCTCTGCTGTTTTGTATCCAATACCACTACTAGCACCTGTAAGTAAAACTATTTTTTAGTTGTCATTGTTCTTACTTGTCCTTCACTATGAATGACCCCATTTTATCATATCATGATGACTAACGTACGCTTGACATGTTTGGCAATAGTTTTATTGATAACACAACTCACATTAAATATTTTTTCAGAGCTTTCTGTGCAATTTCAAAACTGAATTTTTTAGCATTTAGCGGAACAATAGTGCCATTTTTATCAAAAAAACACCCGATAACTGTTTGATATCTGGGCTCATTGCCAAATATTTGCCAACTGGCACCGCTGTATTAGTCAATGTCTTCGTGTAATCCATTAATTCACTACGGACATCCCCAGGGAAAAAACTATTCACAGTTGTCGATTGCGCTTTCAATTGATTAGCTAATACAAGCATCAAAAGCGTCTTATGTGTCACTAACCAAGCCGCTCTTGCCAAAATATTATTTTGTGTATCACAAACCGGTACAAGGTTAATTACTTTGGGATTACCTGTCACGATTAAGATACGGCTATTAGACAAAACATCTCGCAAACCTAAAGTTAAATAGTAATGTGACAATAAATTACTATTTATGTTTTCACTAGCCGTACGTGGCATAATCCCTGCGCTATGAATCAAAACATCAATATGAGGGAAAATTGACTTAATTTGCGCGATCACTAACTGACGATCAGATTGTTTAGACAAGTCCCCAATGACAGTCTTGACATGGCTACCTAAGTTATTTCGAACAATCGTAGCTTTGTTTTTGTTCCGACCAATAATAATGATATTATTTTCTTGAGCCAGATCCTTGGCAATTGCTAACCCAACGCCAGATGAACCGCCTGTTATAACAATATTTTTCATAAATGCCTTTCAAAATACATGGTTAACCACCGACAAAATTGTCTAATGCACAAAAGTATCATAAGCAATATTAATAATTTTAGGTTGTTGCCCTTGACAGCCAACAACTGCTTTAGCAATGCGTAAATGAATGCGCTGTGGCAAAAATGGTTCGGCTAAAAGCGCCAGATAAGCATCAAAAGTCCAAAATCCTGTTAAATTATCAAAATAATCATTAACATCATTAGATAGTGGTTGATTAACATGAACACACGTTTCCAGAATGCGTTTAAAAACTTGTTCTTGTCTCAATAAAATCGCACGACGATTTAACTCATTTAAAATAGTTTCTAAAACAACTGGGTTATTTTGAAATTCATATGCTTTTTCAGCCATTTCATTAACGACAAACTCAGTAAACATGGGTGCATGACATAAATCTTCTAATGTTAACGACATGGCACTCAAAATCTTAATCATACTGCTGAATTGAATGTCTGTTTGCCCTCTTTCAAATTTAGAAATAACACTATGTGACAACCCTGTTACTTGTACAAGATCATTTGCCGATACACCGCGTGACTGACGCATTTCGCGAATTAAACGACCTAAATTTTGTATTTCTGAAAATGTATTATCTACCATTATTACCCGACTATTCCCCTTTAATTGCCCCAACTATTATACAAGTTATCTTTGTTTTATATGATTATTATACACGCCAAGCATACAAATAATTTTGATTTTTCTTATAAGAAATATTCCTAATAGTCATGTCAAAAAATGTTAATTAACATTTTTAAAACTACCCGTACCTATTTAACTTGCCTTTATAATTATTAAGTTTATATTAAATTGAAATCCAATAATAAAAATCATTAAAATTGGTCTATACCATTTAAATTAGAGGCGACTTTTTAACGCTCAATGTACACCCTCTCTTCTTTTATTTGGTATACATCTGTAATTTAATACGCTACACAAAGTCTCTAGACACAAACTATGAAAGCGTTTACAATTTAAATATAAGGAGGATTATACTATGAATAATAAAATATCGTTTTGGCTGGAAAAATATTTGCAGCCCGTTGGTGCTAAATTAGCTGCCAATAAACCACTTAATTCTATACGTGATGGTATCGCGTTGAGCATGCCGCTAGTCATTGTAGGATCAATGGCATTACTAATTGCCAATGGCTTTTCTATCGACCCATTTAAAAACTGGTTAATGACAACTGGGATATTCGATTGGCTCGTTAAAATCATTAACGCTAGCTTCGGATTAATGGGATTAGTAGCAGCATTTGGTATTGCTTATCGTTATGCTGAATCTCATGGAACAGATGCTCTGTCGGCTGGTATTCTTTCCCTAGCTAGTTTTTTCCTGGTTACACCAGATTTAATAACTTCTGGTAGTACGCCTCAAACAGGTATTTCTTATACCTATCTAGGTGCCTCGGGATTATTCGCTGCAATTCTCATTGCCTTGATTAGTACGGCTATTTTTAACTGGTTCGTGAAACGAAATATTCAAATTAAAATGCCTGATGGTGTCCCCCAGCAGTGTCAAATTCCTTTGCTGCTTTAATTCCTGGTGCCGTTATTTTGATATTTTGGGGACTAGTCTATGCTGGCTTCAAAATGACATCATTTGAAAATATTCATCAAGTGCTTCAAGTTATTCTTGGCAAGCCATTAGGCGCGTTCGGTGGTTCGCTGGCAGGTGCCATCATCGTCAGTTTCATTACCTCATTACTATGGTTCATTGGTATTCATGGTGGTAATATTACTGGTGCCATTATGAGCCCAATCTGGTTGGCACTCATGGGTGAAAACCTAAAAATCTATCAAAATAACCCTTCTGCAACGATGCCACATATTGTCACTCAGCCATTTATGGATTTCTTTGTCTACATGGGCGGTGGCGGCGCAACATTAGGACTTGTCTTGGCTATTTGGTTAATTGCTAAATCAAGTAGATATAAAACACTAAAGACTTTAATAACACCACCCGGCCTATTTAATATCAATGAGCCTACAATGTTCGGTATTCCCATTGTTTTAAATGTTAGTTTGCTCATTCCATTTATCTTAGCTCCTATTTTAAATGCAATTATCACATACATCACCATGGCCACTGGTATCGTTCATGCGACAGTTGGTGTCGTTGTGCCTTGGGTTACTCCCCCTATTATTTCAGGATTCCTCGCTACTGGGTCACACATATCTGGATCAATATTGCAGATAGTGCTAATAATACTAGATATCATCATATACTTACCTTTCGTAAAAAATATTGATAGATTGGAGCTTAAAAATGAGCAAGCAAATTGAAAAAGGAGCCCACTATGAGTGAATTAGGTATTTCGATTTATCCCTCTAAAAGTTCTTTTGATGAGATGCAATCCTATCTCACCCAAGCACGCGAGTTAGGATATAAAAAGATCTTCACGTCACTGCTAGAAGTCACAGGCGATACAGCTACTGTCGTTGACCACTTTAAAAAATCATCCAATATGGCAATCAAATCGGCATGCAAATTTGTATTGACATTAATCCAAAGTTATTTAAGCAGCTGAACATTGACTATTCAGATTTGAGTTTTTTTAAAGAATTAGGTGTCACCACTATTCGACTAGATGAGGGATTTACAGGATACGAAGAAGCCAAAATGACTTTTAATCCTTGGCATTAAAAATAGAAACGAATATTTCACGCGGCCAGCACTATATCGATATGGTTTGTGATTTTGGTGCAAATACTAAAAATCTTAGCGGTTCACATAATTTCTATCCACAAGTGCGTACAGGCCTTCAAGAAAATTACTTTAAAGATACTGCCAAAATGTATAAAGCACATAATCTAGAAACCTCTGCCTTTATTGATGGTGACACAGGAAAAGTTGGTCCATGGCCCGTTTCAAATAAAATGGTTTCAATGGAAATTCAACGTGACATGTCTGCTGCCAGTCAAGTTCAACTCATAAAGCAGACAAACCTAATAGATAATATATACATTAGTAGCTCACTCTTAGAATTAGAAGAACTATCAGCTATTAAAGCAGCATTTTTAAGTCCTTATCCCGTATTAGAAGTTAGCTTGAATCCAAATATCTCTGACGTTGAACATCGTATAGCTATAGAAGAATTACAGATGTTTAGAGGCGATTATTCAGGTTATATGATTAGATCAAGTCAATCACGTATTAAATATCGTGATGCCGAAATTATGCCCAATAATCTAGACAATGTTCAATTCGGAGACATTGTCATTGGCAATAGTAGCTTTGGTCAATATAAGGGTGAATTACAAATTGCCCTCCAACCTTGGGAAAACGATGGACATTATAACGTCGTTGGCAAAATAGATGAAACAAATTTGGCTATTTTGAAAACACTTAAACCTTGGCAAACATTTAAATTAATCAACAATTAAGGAGAAATCATGTCTAAAAAAATTATTATGTTAGCTTGCGCTGCCGGTATGTCAACATCACTGATGGTTCAAAAAATCCAACAAGCTGCTACAGCGCAAAATAAAGAATACGATATTTTTGCAAAATCAACCTCTGATATCGACTCACAATTAAATTCTGATAAAGTACCAAACGTTGTATTATTAGGTCCTCAAGTATCTTATCTTAAAAAAGATATTCAATCAAAAACTGATTCTAAGAACATTCCAATGGCCGTTATGCCTATGATAGATTATGGTACTATGAACGGTGAAAACATACTTAAGCTTGCCGAAAACCTGATGGGAGTTGAGTAATATGGATGATAACTATTTGAACGTCGTCATGGGCATCATCATGAATGCTGGCAATGCAAAAGGATTAGCTCATGAAGCACTTGAAGCCGCTAAACTTAATGACTTTGAAAAAGCAGATCAATTAATGACAGAATCTAGCCAAGCGTTAGCAGAGGCACACAATGTCCAAAGTGATATGTTAACCAAAGAGGCGCAAGGCGATCATACTGAGGTCAATCTATATATGGTTCATGCACAGGATCACTTGATGACCGCTATTACCTATCAAGATCTGGTAAAAGAATTAATCACATTATACAAGAAAAATATGAATTTCGCTTAAACGCAGATAATTTTGTCAACATTATTGGATGTTAAAATTATCATTTATAAAAATTCAATACTAGGTTATTTAAATTGTAAAAACCTTAGTATTGAATTTTTTATGATCAACATTGTAACCATGAAACACATTATTTTAACTGTTTCTTAAATATTTCCTCCAAATAACGACAATTGTCAACATTAATTTTGTTATTATAATGAAAAGTGGTATTATTTTATGAATAATATTACGGAGGACACATGGACACAAATCATAATAAAAAGATCGGACTGTTTCAGCTCATTATGCTAGGCCTAGGGTCACTTATCGGATCTGGTTGGTTATTTGGTGCTTGGGAGGCTTCAAAAATTGCCGGCCCCGCATCAATCATTTCTTGGGTAATTGGTGGGATCATTATTGGTACGATCGCTTACAATTATATTGAACTCGGAACGATGTTTCCACAATCAGGTGGCATGAGTAAGTACGCGCAATATACCCACGGCTCGCTGCTTGGCTTTATTGCCTCATGGGCAAACTGGATATCATTAATTACATTAATTCCTATCGAATCAGTTGCAGCGGTTCAATACATGAGTTCATGGCCTTGGTCATGGGCCAATTGGACGCAAAATTTCATCTCAAACGATTCAATTACAACAGCCGGTTTACTCGTTGTGTTTGCATTTATTGTTATTTTTACGTTACTCAATTATTGGTCTGTCGCACTATTAACTAACTTCACAAGTGTGATTTCTATTTTCAAAATTGGCGTACCTATACTAACAATATTTATGCTCACATTATCAGGATTTCACCCTGCAAATTATGGGACTAACCTGCACGAATTCATGCCTTACGGTACGGCACCTATATTTGCAGCAACGACAGTATCAGGTATCATATTCTCATTTAACGCTTTTCAAACAGTGATTAATATGGGTAGCGAAATTGAAAATCCCAAGCGTAACATTGGACGTGGCATTGCCTATTCTCTTATTATTAGTGGTATCTTATACATTTTACTGCAAAGTACTTTCATTACATCACTCAACCCAGCTATGATTGCTAAAAACGGTTGGCATGGTATTAACTTTTCATCGCCCTTCGCTGATTTGGCTATTTTGTTAGGTATTCATTGGCTTTCAGTGCTGCTATACATGGACGCTTTTGTGTCCCCTTTTGGAACTGGTGTGTCTTTTGTGGCATCTTCAAGTCGAACTTTGGCAGCAATGGTGTCAAACAATCACATCCCAAAATTTGTAGGTAAAATAAACCAACAATATGGCACACCACGTATCGCTATGGTTGTTAACGCTATTTTGAGCATGCTTATGGTGTCAATTTTCAGATCATGGGGAACACTTGCCAGTGTTATTTCAACATCAACATTAATTGCTTACTTAACCGGCCCAGTGACTGCTGTTTCATTGCGTGAAATGGCACCTGAATTCACAAGACCATTTCGTGCTAAATTGTTAAAATACATGGCCCCCTTATCTTTTATACTCGCATCTCTGGCTACTTATTGGGCTATGTGGCCTACAACCGTGGAAGTTATTTTAGTGATTCTGTTAGGGCTACCTTTTTACTTCTATTATGAATGGCAACACGGTTTTAATAAAACCAAGCGCGCTTTCAAAGGTAGCTTTTGGATGATTGGTTACTTAATTTTCATTTCTATTATGTCCTACATCGGATCAAAAGAATTCAATGGTCAAAACTGGATTCATTATCCGCTGGATTTTGTTTTCATTATTGTCGGTTCCCTTCTCTTTTTCTATTGGGGAACTGTTAGTTCAGTTATGACAAAATACTTTAAACAAGCACAACGTGTTAACGCAAAAGTTAAAAAATAATCAGAAAAGTTAAAAGTATACTAAAATACCGGACAAAATAAAATTTGTCCGGTATTTTAGTATACTTTTAATTGGGAAAATTATTCACAATACACAGAATATTGTATGCCATATCATGGCATTATACGTGCGATATATGGGCCATTGATTGTGCAGAACCTTGTCCATAATAAGCATTAGCACCATGCTTGCGATAGTAATGTTTATCTAATAAGTACTGTGGCACGTGAATATCAGATCGTGTTGACTGCAGTGCGTGATAACTAATTTCAGCTGACACTTCTAATACTTTAGCATTATATACTGATTTTTCAGGTGTTGGCCCCCAGGAAAATGGTCCGTGCTGACTAACTAATGCCGCTGGTGTCGCATCAGGATCTATCCCTCGACGTTCAAATTCTGATACAATGACTGCCCCCGTATTCATCTCGTAGGCTGATCGAATCTGTTCTTCATTTAATGCCGGTACACATGGAATATCACCATAAAATGTGTCCGCATGGGTTGTGCTCACCGCTGGAATATCCATTTTCGCTGCCGCAAAGGACACACCCCAAGGTGAGTGTGTATGTGTAATACCACCAATATTTTTAAAATGGCGATACAGATAGGCATGCGTTGGTGTATCACTTGATGGATTTAAGTTACCTTCAACCACCTCACCATCTAAATTAACAACAACCATATCAGCAGGTTGCAATTGCTCATACGCAACACCAGATGGCTTAATAACAAATAACCCTTTTTCACGATCAATGCCTGAAACATTGCCCCATGTGAAAGTCACTAATTCTAACTTGGGCAACGACATATTGGCATTGTAGACTTCTTGTTTTAGTTTTTCTAACATAGTTACATCTCCACTAATAAACCAGATTGCGTTAATAAATCAACAATGAAATCATGGGCAAAAACGACTTTGCTATCGGCATCTATATCATTTTCTGACCACATCTCAATTGTGAACGTGCCTTGATAGCCAACACGCTTTAATGCTTTAAACAAACCCAGGAAATTAACATCGCCTTCACCAAACGGCACATCTTTAAATTTTCCAGACGTCTGATCAGTGACAGATAACACATCTTTTACATGAATAGCAATAATGCTATCTAATCCTTGCGTCAAATCTTCTATTGGCTGATTATCTGGCCAAGCCGAAATGTTTCCTAGATCAGGGTAAGCTTGTAACCAAGGTGATACAATAGATTTTTTGACATTTTTTATTTTAGCAATTGAATTGATAAAACAATCATCCATTGTTTCAATAGAAATCATGACTTGATGTTCTGCTGCAAAATTCACGACACGTTGCAAATTTTCAATAAAGTTTTCATGTGTCAGTGGTGTTTTTGAACCGTAATACTCATCATAACCAGCAATTTGAATATTTCTTATACCGAGATCTTTGGCTAAAATAATGGCTTGTTGACACATATCAAACGATTGATCATAGATGGCTTTGTTTTCTGAACCGAGCGGAAATCTTCTGAGTGCCGACAACATCATCGTGTCAATGGATACACCAGATTGATAAATATCTTTAACTAAGCTAAATCGCTGCTCTTTATTCCAACTCAATCGCGCAATACGAGCATCGGTTTCATCAATAGACATCTCTACAAATGAAAAACCTTGATTTTTAGCAAAATTTAATTTGTCAAACCATGACATCGCT
>AEMJ01000323.1 GCA_000166735.2 Leuconostoc inhae KCTC 3774
CTTTACCTCGTGACGCAATGGTATCCATTGTTGGGTATGAAGATACTTTTCCTCAAAAACTTAATGCAGCTTATGCCTATGGCTCAACAGCAACTTCAATCAAAACCATAGAAGCATTTCTAAATATTCCAATTGATTTTTTANGCGTTAGTTAATATGGGTGGTTTAGCCAATATGGTTGATCAAGTTGGTGGTATTTCAGTTGATTCA
>AEMJ01000322.1 GCA_000166735.2 Leuconostoc inhae KCTC 3774
TTAATTTTGTAGTCAGATGACAGATGTTAACAAGATTCGTCGCTGTTATGATAATTTGTATCAACACATTGCACCACATATCTCACTTGTTTTCCTTTTGACAATGACTTGGCGGACGAAAAATTGTTCAAGTTGTGACTGATGTCATTAAGAGACAGCAACAATTTAATATACGACTGACTGCCATTTCGGGAGATCCTGAGCATGGCTATGTTTGGTTAGTGGTTGATCAAGGATCAAAAATATTAACTGAGTTACATGATGCCTTATATGCTGAACCAATTCTTAATTCTTATTACCGAGAAGATCTGCCTTATCAACCGCATGTCACTGTTGCACAGGGATTATCGTTTCTGCAAGCTGAACATCTGATGACAGCACTGCAAAAAGAAACGTATGACTTAACAGCGACAGTCACAGAAGTAGCGATTGAACATATATTAGAGAACAATGATT
>AEMJ01000321.1 GCA_000166735.2 Leuconostoc inhae KCTC 3774
ATACTGGTCATGCACATGACCATCATCTTCAAGTTTGTCTAAAGCACCTAGGCCATTTTCGACAATAAATAATGGTTTGCGATAACGGTCCCACATAGCATTCAAAGTTATCCGTAATCCAACAGGATCAATTTGCCATCCCCAATCTGATTCCTTCAAATAAGGATTACGACCGCCGACGGCCATGTTACCCACACCATCATCAACCTGATTATGCTGTGTCACATTAGTCATATAGTAGCTAAAACTAATAAAATCTACTGGATTTTCAAGCAAAATGGCTTGGTCATCCTCTGCCATATGAATTACAATACCATTGTCACCGAAAAAA
>AEMJ01000320.1 GCA_000166735.2 Leuconostoc inhae KCTC 3774
CTTCTTCACGCTTCAATATTGAATGAAACGCTTCCATAAAGTCATTATCGTATGGATGTCCTTTGAGTGAATATGAATGTTTCAAGCCATAATTTTGACCCTTGGTATTAAATTCAGCACTCGTGTATTGTGACCCCATATCCGAATGAACTATTAGTGGCTTTTGATGATTATCTAACGCCATCTGTAAGGCACTTGTAGCTAGTTCGGCTGTCCTTGTATTGCCAATTTTATAGCCTAATACTTTTCTCTTCTCAGGATCCAAAACGGTCGCTAAATAGACCCATCTGTGGTTAGTCAACTGAATATAAGTGATATCTGTTTGCCAAACACCGCTCAAATCATGCTAGTGCCTAATCAGATTAGTTTTTTGAGAAACCGTTACAACGGTTTTGTGTTTGCGATAACGTTTTGCATGCTTGATCTAATCCTTAATTCAAGCATCAATTTGAGTGTCATATACTCAGATATTTTCGGGCAGTCATTGGTTAGTTGACTATAAGTAGCAATACGACGATAGCCATAAAATTTAAAGGTTTTCCAAACGTCCAAAATATAAGGTTTTAGGCATTCTCTACGCTTTTCTTGTCGACTGAACTGCCAATGGTGCCAGTTGTAATAGGTACTAGGTCTGATTTTAAGTGGACTTAAAATACGCACAAGCGCGTAGCCTTGTGCTAAAAAATTGATTAACTAGCGGCAATCCCACATTACGAACTATTTTTTGGCTAGTAAGATGGCCGCTCAATGCTTGTCAGGCTATGCGTGATAAAATTTCGTTTTCTTCCTCCAAAATAGTGAGGCGCTTCTCTAGTTGCTTGACGTCTTTTAAAGTCTTTGACTGACCCTTGATCAAGATTGGAGTAGCTTGTTTAACCCAAATATCCATAGGATCGTTCGACGGTCCAATTCTTCTGCTAATGATTTAAGTGAACGGCCTTCTTGGTGAAGTTTAACCAAGAAACCTTTGACATCTTGTGAATAACGGACTGAATAAAGATAGCCCATTTTTTAGTATATTAGCATCGGATTATGCCCTAGAAATAAAGCAGTCCTGATTTTCAGTATACGAGCATTGTAAATCTAGGTAAAATTGGTTGATTATAATAAAGTGTGAGTCTGGTATAAGCGTTTGTCCATGTTACTGAACTGATATCATATATGCATATCAATTGGAAGACGTATATTTTTGTCATCTGCCATTAATTTAATATAATTAATCTTGAATAAACAATTTTTTAATGTATTGTACTGTTCTAACAGAAATATTGAAAGCTTCTGCTGTAGATTTTATTGTGTGTGTTTGAGAATACTCAAAGATAGCTGTGTTTCGGCTATCTTTTTTTCTTTTGGGTCTACCTTCTTTATAGTTGGGATTGTGTTGCCTTGCAAATATCTTACCAGCCTGCGTACGTTCGATAATCATGTCGCGTTCCATTTCCGCAACCGAAAGTAAAGTTCTTACAATCATGCGACCCATAGGGGTATTGTCAATTGTTCCTAAGTTTAGAACTTTAATCACAATTTTTTGTTTCAGAAGATCATCAATTAAATTTAATGCTTCACGTGTATTTCGAGCAAAGCGATCTAACTTGGTGACGATCAATGTGTCATTAGGTTCAATTAGATTGACAAGTTTTTTAAACTGTGGTCGTGATGTAGTTGTACCTGAATATTTTTCACTGAAAATCATTTCAGCCCCGGCATTTTTCAAAGTCTCTTTTTGTTCATATAAAGATTGTCCAGCTGTTGAAACCCGTGCATAACCATAAACTGTCATTTTATACCTCTTTAAAATTGCATAACTAAGTTGCAGTATATAAAGCCAAGTATAGCATGACTTTGAAAAAGTGCAAACTACTCATAAGTTTTTTGCATTTAATAA
>AEMJ01000319.1 GCA_000166735.2 Leuconostoc inhae KCTC 3774
TATCCCCATATTAACATCATCATGATAGATGACTTCTTGTGTTGCCATATCTAGACTCGCATTCAATTCTGGGAACTTTTTAGCTGTGGCAGCTAACGCCTTCACAACATATGCTAAATACGTCAATCGAATGTCATCATTAGCAGCTTGCGCTTTAAATGCTTGACGATGCGCCACCAACTTACTAACCTCAACAGAATCAAAATTAGTAACCGTTGGAATTGTCGTATTTGTGTGCTCATTGCTTTAGCAATTGCCTTACGTACTGCTGTTAATGGTTGACGTCCCTCTCGCAATGGTTCAGGTGCAGCAGCCAGAGGCGCATCATTCTTTGTGGCGATCGCTTCTTTTGCTTAATAGTTGGTTGTACGTTAA
>AEMJ01000318.1 GCA_000166735.2 Leuconostoc inhae KCTC 3774
TAAAATTAATTTTATCATTATTGTAAATCTAAAATTGATTCAATATATCCTGATTCAACCATACTGATATTAAAAACATTACCAATATATTCTAATGCCTCTTTTAAATGTGATTTGTCACTTATCCACCCCTCACCATCAGTAATATAAATAAATTCGTGATTAGTTTTAGCCAATCTATCACGTAATGTTTGAAACTCCGTGGAAGCGGATTTTGATTTACTACCACTAGCATTAAAAAGATTTATTTCAAATAAAATAAGTTTTAATTTTTTGGATTATATAGTGCACCATCAAAACGACGGTTTTTAAAGATATATTCAATATCAATGTCAAATTCTTTCTTTATTTTGCTGGGTGTTGACTGTCCCATCCATTTTAAATTATTTCTAGATGCAATTGCCGCTAATTTTGCC
>AEMJ01000317.1 GCA_000166735.2 Leuconostoc inhae KCTC 3774
AGCGAGTTAATACCCTCTTGCATTCGTGCACCACCAGATGCGGTAAATAACACCACAGGCAAGAAATTTTCAGTAGCATATTCAAAGAGACGTGTGATCTTTTCACCTGTCATTGAACCAAGAGATCCCATCATGAAGTATGAATCCATAACACCTAGTGCTACTTTTTCATCTTTAATTTTTGCGACCCCTGTTAAGACTGATTCCCCCAATCCTG
>AEMJ01000316.1 GCA_000166735.2 Leuconostoc inhae KCTC 3774
CTGAGGATAGATTTGTTCTTTAGGATTATCTTCTAAGATGACACCAGGTGCTTGACTTAATGCTTGTTGAATGCCAGCAGCTGTAGCACCAGTATTTGGCTCTGTTTCAAAATAAACAGTCTCACCATGACCTACTGGTACAGGTACACGGACAGCTGTGCCTGTTACTTTAACTGCCTTAGAGTTTTTGCTCCGAACATGTATTTTTTTTAGTTCATGAATTCATTTTCCATTTCTTCATGTGTATAACCGTCATCTT
>AEMJ01000315.1 GCA_000166735.2 Leuconostoc inhae KCTC 3774
TATATCCATTTTTATTATCTCCTATCCTCTATAGACGAGGTTATTATTGTATAATGCAAGTATACTGTACATATTAAATTGCGTTCTATTCATTTTTAGAAAATTTTTTTAAAAGAAAGTGCATTTATCTAATCGAAATAATTTATAAATGATATGTAGTATAAATTTTTAGAATTTGGTAATATGACATGGACAAATTATTAAACAAGAATGACCAAATAAAACTGAATATAGCTAACTATCTATTTGAAAGTCAGTATGAAAGTCATGATATCAATCAAGTATCAAAAAAATGCTTATTTCTCGCTACATGCTAGTTGAAAGCCTAAAATCTCTCCAATATGATTTTGATACACTATTCCATATCAAAGTATTAAAAGTTTTGAATGGTCGAATATATGTCAATCGGCACACCATAACAAGAGCACAAATGTATAGACTATCCCATTTTTATTTTGTAACCAGCCCTTACAAACTTTTGCTTGAGTATAGAATACTAAATGGTGATACGCCTCGATATAATAAAATTGCAACTGATTATGGATGGAGTTCATCACTTTATTTTAAATATAAAAGACATCTGTCTTCTATTATTGGAGCTAAAAATTCATACATGTTTATTCATAATGCTTTTTTATCTCTTCCCATTATCAATTTACTTTTAATTTTCCCTTATCCATTCAGACATTATCACAAAAAATTTGGGATCAATTACTGGCATATGGAATTGTAAAGAGTTACGATTACACACAATTATTTAATTTTTTGTGTCTTATTGTCATTGAACTGAATAATAATCATGATATATTTATGCAGAGTTTAAATAATGAAAAAACATACTTACATATCACAGGAGAAGTCAATGATATCATTGATGAAATTTTAAATGTTACGTCACACGGAAAAATAATGAGTTTCATTTTACAACTATTTCATGCATTTGATTTTATAAATGAGAATATACTTAGATTATCTTTTCCCTCTAATAATCATACTAATGCTATTCTGCTATCTCGCACAAAAAACTTTCTATCTAGCCTACCTATACTGCTAACCCCATCTGAAGAAAGTAGTCTGATACAGAACATTAATTTGGAAATTGTCAAACACATTCACAATCATATGCAAATGTTCAATACAAATTCATCTGTTGACCTATCATATTTTAGAGAAGTTTACCCCACTTTATATCACGCCACTCAGAAATTTATAGTCAGTGTAATTAGTGCACTAAAAACAAAAGATCAAAATATAGGTACGCTTGTATTCAAAATTATAACCCGAATATTTGAAGTAACTAATACCGATAACATTGACCCAGTAACTATAAGCATTAACTTTTCTGGATCCTTCCTTACGGATAATATGGTCTTACTCCTACTCAAAAATCATATTAATCACGCCAATGTCTATTTCACAAATAAAACCACTTTGAATGATATTCTAATAACAGATGCTATTACAGGCAGTAATAACAATGGCATTATTTGGAAAAAACCTCCGACACCTAAAGATTGGGAAGTATTGGGTGAATTAATTGTAACAACCAAAAAAATAAATATCTGGAAACTAATTACAATGCCTAATAG
>AEMJ01000314.1 GCA_000166735.2 Leuconostoc inhae KCTC 3774
AATGAGTTTTGGGAGACGGTCAACACGTTACAAAAAGCGTGAATAGCCAGCAAACCATTATTAACGTGTTGCTACAACATGAAGAAAGATTTGCGAGGGTTTAAGCATGATAGTTAATAATATACATGGTTTTAATGCAAAGTCAGTGCGAGAGTTAGTACCTAAAAAGTTTACAGCAACTAATTATCTCAACAATCAACTGATATTTTTAAAAAAATTAAGCAATGAATTAGATCCAGACACAAAAGCAGGTATATTAGTGGGTGCGCAAATACCTAACCTTGAAATGGCATTGGATGAATTAGCTCATGAATAAATGGGACTATATCACACAATATCAACAAGCAGGCGCTTATGTATTCATGGCGTTACCTAATCAGAAGCATAATGGCGTGGCGGGTGGCTATCACAACAGTTTTAACAGCGGGGATGATCTACAAGCATGGCTCACACAACATTCAGAGTATCAACATGGCAATGTGGGTATTGATTTATCAAAAAGTAATCTTGTGATTGTTGATATTGATAAGCACAAACACAATGGCTTGAAAAGCATTGGCGCATGGTTTAAGGCACATGACATTAACCCAGAGACTATCCAAGATACTTATGTTGAACGGACAGCCACAGGAGGACTACACGCCTTTTATCTCATCCCCAATGGCAAAGATAAGCCCAAGAATGTCATTAATGTGATCAATGGTGTAGATGTCCTATCAGACACAGCAATTACAGTAGCACCGACTGTGATTGATAATGAAGCCTACCGAGCAGT
>AEMJ01000313.1 GCA_000166735.2 Leuconostoc inhae KCTC 3774
TATTATTAAAAGAAATAAAATTTTGATTCAATTGCAATAGTGCCAAGGGACTGTTTAATCAGTCGTAAGCATATTGGTTAGTTCTTGATAAACACGTGGTAATTCATAAATATTATCTCGGTCAATAAAATGTTTGCCATTAGGTAACAAAATAAACGGACATTTAAGATGCTGAGCTAATGACTGAGAATAATGGTAAGGAATGATATCATCATCGATGGCCGAAATCACAACAGAATGATTAATTTTTGGCAAAATATCAGAAATTTCAAGTTGATAATCAGTAAATTCATGTAACTGAGGTAAGGTAGTTGTCGTTTCATCAAAACCTGAAACTAAAATTAAATTAACATGCGA
>AEMJ01000312.1 GCA_000166735.2 Leuconostoc inhae KCTC 3774
AATGATCGCAGTGTTGCTCATGTACTTGGTCAGTTGTGGCGCTGATAATATTGCTGTCTACGTCCCTGTTTTAGCCACAATGACGACAACTGCTATTTTAATAACAATGATCTATTTTATTATTTTGACTGCTATATCGTTAATATTAGCTTATCTCTTTGGGCAAATTCCAATTATAAAGGACGTTTTTGAACGTTGGGGATCACCAATAAGTCGCATCATTTATATTATAATCGGACTTTTTGTGATGTTCGATACAGGGCTTATTCAGTTTCTTTTCAACTTAGTTTGAATAACTAGTGTCATAGTTTCACATCAACCCCTGCCTTTTATAAACTCTTTACTGAAATAAAACCCCAAAATTGACGCTTTATTTTTCGTATAACAAACACCCTCAAACTGACATTAACAGATTCATATTATAACTAATGGGAGACTGTAAAAAAGACTGAACACTTGCAATAAAAAAAGCTGCAGACG
>AEMJ01000311.1 GCA_000166735.2 Leuconostoc inhae KCTC 3774
GTTAGTAGTAGTAGTGTACGTGATTTTTTATTTTTTGTAGTTTAATCGTATCTGAATTAGCGTTAGCCACCTATTCCTTCCCCTATTGCGATAGTGAGCATAACTAATAGCCACTTAATTAGTGCTTGTTCTAAGTCACCTTGTTTGTTGTCATTCCTGTTTTGCAATCTGCCAACAGTATAAAAACGGCAGTGATCCACAACAAACTAGATTGTTGTGGATCACTCCCATTATGACAAAATAAAAAACCAAAAACAGATTGTTCTTGGCTTAATGATTACAAAC
This sequence comes from Leuconostoc inhae KCTC 3774, assembly GCA_000166735.2. Taxonomy (GTDB): domain Bacteria; phylum Bacillota; class Bacilli; order Lactobacillales; family Lactobacillaceae; genus Leuconostoc; species Leuconostoc gasicomitatum. The sequence goes on from AEMJ01000311.1 coordinate 286, forward strand.
GAACGCAATTAAATTTCAACACAATCTCAAAATATGCATTAATTAACATTAATTAAATCAAATTTTTTCTGACTATGCTGCACAAAAACTAGATAATATTTAGTTGCTTTGTTTAAAATTGGTGTCGTCATTTCGATTTTATTTGTACCTACAATCAATTTTTTACTATCGTCTATACCATTAGTTTTAAACTTAAGAAAACTATTTGGTGCGTATGGTTGCCCATCTTTTTCAGAATATAGACGAAACGACTCAACTGGGAAGGTCATTTCCGGTTTTGTTACATTGACGGTTAAATTAGCCATATATAAGTCAGCATTTTCGTCAACGCCATGCTTAACTATTTTCTGATGATGTTTTAATAAGATAATATTTTTATTTAATGATAAATCTGAATTTGCTAAATTAATACTGGACTGATTAACTTCGAAATCAGAATATTTTTTTGCATAGGCAACTTAACTGTAAACAACAACACTAATAAAAAAATATAACTAGTACTAGATATTTTTTCATAGTATTTGCTCACCTACAATAGTGCCCTCGTTAAATTTAAATATGTGGTCAGACACTTGATTCAAAAAATATTTATCGTGGCTGGATATCAAAATAGTCTTACCTTTTAGCTTTAAATCGTTAATCATCGCGACAAGAAAATCTTGTCCTGAATCATCTAACGCATTAGTAGGTTCATCAAAAATAAGAATCTTATTATCATTTAAAAGCGCAACTGCTAATGATAATCTTTGTTTCATACCAAGTGAATAGTGCTTAACCTTATCTTTATTATTAGGATCCAACCCGACATATGATAATAGTTGTTGTATATTCATGTCAGCTGTTTCAACCTGATTATTTAATATGTTGAGTAAGGATAAATTTTCTGTAGCTGTTTTATCTCCTAATACACCATATTCTTGAATTGAAAAACCAATATTTTCAGCAAACATCACTTCTTTTCTGATAAATTTTCCTTCAACTATCACGTCACCATTGTTAGGCTTTATAAAGCCTAATATTGTTTTAAATGTCAGCGTTTTTCCAGCACCATTGGGACCACTAAAACCATAAACATGATTCTCATAAATTTTTAAATTGACATTGTTCAGTATATTTTTTCTCTTAAATTTTTTATTAACATGACGTAACTCAACAACAATTTGTGACATTTTTATTTCCTTATCTGTGTAAATTCTATGTACCGAATGCAACTAAATAATATGATCACAATTAAAATCAAAATAATTGTGTTAAACAGGTTAATTATTAAATTTGAATCAAAACGACTAAGCATAAATTGAGATAGTATTGGTAATTTATTGTTAGCAATTGTCCCCATTGCTAACAATATAGCTATAAAATATGCAATAACTGGCGATAAAAACAAGCTGATCAATGAGAAAATAAATATACTCAGACTACTATTTAAAAATAAAATAACACTAAATAAATAAGATTGATTATTTCCAGGTATTAAAATCCATAAAAGCCAAAACAGAAATAACATTTCAGACATGATTTGAAATATACTGAGAATATAAGTACCTAATCCAACACGATTCAACAATGGATACTCTATCTTAACTAATTGGTTGAAACTGTCGCCAATGACAGCAACGGGCAATAGCATGGTGAAAAACCATTGGATTGGCATGACAAAATCATTTGGTGCTTGTAGCACACCATAGAAGACACCGTAGAATTGTTGCTGCTGTCTTGCTTGTAGCAGAAGCATCACATAAACTAGCGTGACAATTATAAACTTGATTCGTATTTGTTCCCAATACAACATGCGATTCCTTTTTAATAACAAATTATAGTGCTGCTGTGTCATAAATTTATACCAATTTTTAAAAGCAACTTATTTGAGTTGTAGATACAATATAAATATACTGGGAAGATAAGAAGATTGAAAATCAATAAACTATTATAACTTTTGGGGTCAATCCACAACCCACGGGAGAAAAATAACGTTTCATGTAAATTTGTAAATAAAAAATTTTCAAAAAAAGTAGTATGAATCCGAACATTAATCCAACTAATTTATTGAATATGACGGTCAAGAAATTCAACAATAATATTAAAGTAAACATACTCAGAAAATACAATAATAAAAGTATTAAACTAAAAATCACTGTATTCTGCTTTACAACATAGTGATTGTCTTGAATCAACGCATAAAAAATAAGTAAAGATGTCACTGAACCCCATAAAAAAATAAAGCAATTTTAAAAGAACAAAGCCACACAAATTTTCCCAAAGACTTATTATTAATTAAAATATAGATCTCATGCGCAGTAGGTTTAATGAAAATTATTAAAGCCATCACAATCATTAGAGGAATGCCATAATGGACTTGATTTCTAAGATTCTGAATTGCAGTAAAAAAAAGTTCGAATAAATTTTGTTCCGATTTTAGGTGATTAGTTGCACCCACAATACCAAAAAGACACAAAACAGTCCATGTCATAAAAATTAGCAATTCTGCTATTCGTTGTATACTCGTTTTTTTCTTGTAAGATATTTACTGATTAACATAACGTTTAACTCCTAATGTAATTGATATACAAATAAATGACATTATGATCATACAGCTAGAAACAACGCGCAGAAAATTTGGTAAGTAAACTGGACTAGAAGCTATGGAGATTAAGTTTGGCGCATAAAATATATTGGGCAAAATTCCTGATATAACAGATAATACAGATACAAAGAGAAAACTGGCCGTTACACTCAAAAATTTTTTTCTTGTAAAGCAAGCAATCATAGTCGAAAATAAAGCGTATATTCCACCAAAAAAGACGGTAGTAGCATGTAAAAAACTATAAACAATAATGGATTGGTGTAATATGTATTAGCAAAAAAAGACGTTGTGTTTAACACTGTTAAATTTTCGTTAATAATTAAATTTGGCAATAGGTACGGTAAAAAAACCACAAAATAGCATAGTTTATTAATAATGGTATAAAAACAGTTACAAATCCACTAAAAAAGAAATCATCTCAATATTTAATATATATTTTCTTAATGATTTTTTTTGAACAACATGCCAAATAAAACCAGATTCAACATCATCAATATATATTTGACTCCCTGATAAACAACACAATAGTGGCAAACTCAAAAATAAGAGCAGTGTTAATGGCCCGGAATCAATTGAAATCCATTTTGTAAATGGTGTAAATAAAAAAGGTGACTGATCTAAAAATGACCAGTTATTTAAAATTGTTGAACCAGCGTGAAACATAACAATAGCCATGGCAATCATGATACCAATAAAATACTGTTTTAATTTGAATCGATGTACCCAAAAGCTCATCTTATTTCCCCCTTATGTCTTATTATTAGCCATAAAAAGGATCCATGAATAGAATTCACAGATCCTTTTGAATTAATCCGCGTACCAACTGCCATCGGCACTGCCGTTGTTTTGAGACTATACATTAATAACAGTTCCCTTTTCCACTAAAAATATAATATTACAGGTTAATATAAAACCTGTCAATAAAAACTTAATTTTTAATTAAAGCAAAGTATATTATAAAATATGCTATGTAATTTGCAGTCACGTGATCAGTCAAGATTTAATTGTTGTCACACGCAGCAATATTTTAATCCTTCACAATGCAGCATCATAGATGATAAATTTTGATCTTCATATGCATCGACAGCTAATATTCATACTTGCTGTGTATTATCCTTCGGGTATAAAAAATAAGACATGATAGTTTTGACCAATAAATCAAAACTATCATGTCTTATTAAAATTGTTTTTGTAAAAGTATGTTAGACGGCATATAGAAAAATTCACCGTCCCCAAAATCTAACTTTTTTGGTTTGTGTCACACACTACCAGCTAAGCTGCTTTAATATAATTCACACCATCAGCCTTAGGGGCACGTGTCTTACCAAAGAAGAACACAAGCACAACAATTGTTAAGATGTAAGGTGCAATTTGTAACCATATTGATGGTATATTGTTCAATCCTGGTAATTGTGCACCAATCACTGCTAATGATTGTGACAACCCGAAGAAAAGTGATGCAAATAACGCACCAATGGGGTTCCATCGGCCAAAAATCATTGCCGCCATAGCCATAAATCCTTGACCAACAATTGTACTAGCGGAATAATTCAATGAAATAGATTGTGCTACAACCGCACCACCAACACCACCAAGCAGCCCGGAAATCATAACCCCTGAATAACGTAAACGTGCCACATTCAATCCCAGCGTATCAGCTGCTTGTGGATTTTCACCGACCGAACGTAAACGTAGACCGAATTTTGTTTTGAAGATAATATACCATGAAACGATTGCGACAAGTATTGCCAACCATGCTGGTCCAGACGTCTTTTCAAAAAATAATTGTCCCAATAAAGGAATTTTTGACAAACCTGGTACAGACGCATAACCAAAATCTTGTGCAATAGGTGCTGTTTGACCTTTTCCATAGAGTACTTTAATTAAGAACACCCCTAATGCTGGTGCCATCAAATTAATCACTGTCCCTGAAATAATGTGATCTGCACGTAATGTGACTGTCGCAACTGCATGTAACAGGGAAAATAGTAGCCCAACAATAGCCCCAGCTAATAACCCTAACCAAGGTGTTGCAGCACCTAAAGTATCTGCAAATGTGAGATTAAAGACTACTGATGCAAACGCCCCCATCCCCATGATACCTTCCAAACCAACGTTAACAACACCAGCGCGTTCGGAAAATGTACCACCAATTGAAGTAAAAATTAACGGAGCAGAATAAACTAATGTACTAGAAATAATAAGTGCTAACATCGCCATTAATGACATATTTATTCACCACCCTTCTGATTGCTATCGCTGGCCGAATCAACATTTGAAAGCTTTTTCGCTTCAGTTGTTTGGGCGGCTTTGTCATCCATGGCTTTGATGCGTGCCTGCATGAGTTTAATTAAGTAACTGGCTCCCACGAAGAAAATAATCGAAGCAGTCACAATATCAACTAATTCAAATGGGACACCAGAAGACATTGGCATACCCAAACCACCAATTTTTAATACAGATAGGATGGCCGCAGCACCAAGAATCCCGATATATGAACCACCACCTAATAAGGCAACAGCCATACCATCAAATCCAATTGCTGGTGACCCGTTTTGTGTAAAGAAATTTAAATAATTACCGAGCCCTTCAATTGTGCCGGCCAAGCCAGCCAAACCACCAGAAATAGCCATAGCCACAACTGCATTCCGTTTAGCTGACATCCCTGCATATTTTGCTGCATCAGTATTTAAGCCGACTGCACGAATTTCAAAACCAAGTGTCGTCTTTGTCATGATAAACCACACAACAACAATCATAATTAATGAAATGAAGATACCCGCTGAAATACTAGAGCCCTGAGTTAAATCAGTTAACCATTTCATTTGCAAAGAAGCATTTGCGCCAACTTGTTTTGTCGTCTCTGCAGATTCTTTAATGCCTTTAGACATCGTATTTTGTAAAATATTATTACCTAAAAATAATAAAATATAATTCATCATGATAGTAACAATCACTTCGCTGGCACCAAATTGTGCCCGTAACCAACCTGGAATAGCACCTGCTAATGCACCCAATCCAGCGCCTATAATCAATGCGCTAGGAATCATCAGATAGATTGGCATATTTGGAAAACTGAGACTATACCAAACAGCCCCCACCCAGCCTGCTAATGCTTGACCAGATAATCCAATATTGAAGAAGCCAGCTGTTTGGGCCACTGTGAAACCTAACGCTGTTAAAATTAACGGCGTCATTTGGGTCAAAACACCACCAATATCTTGCATTGATCCAAAGGCTGAACCAAGTAATGCCATATAACCAGAAATAGGATTATAACCAAATACCAACATAATGATGGCACCAATAATGAGGCCAAAAAGAACCGAAAATAGGGCAACTGAAAGTGAATTTTTTTGTGTTGTCATTAGGCGTTCACCGTTTCTTTGAGTGCTGCGCGTGCATCTGTTAAACTCATCCCCGTCATCAACAACCCTAATTCTTGTTTATTCGTATCTTTTGCATTAACAATACCTACGATTTGACCGGCATTAATAACAGCAATACGATCTGACAAGTTAAGTATTTCATCTAACTCAAAACTCACAACCAATACCGCTTTACCTGCATGCCGCTGGGCAATCAAACGTTGATGTATATATTCAACGGCACCAACATCTAATCCTCGTGTCGGTTGTGCGGCAATAATAAGGTCATTATCACGATTTAGTTCACGTGCAATGACCGCTTTTTGCTGATTACCACCAGACATTGAGCCCGCAGTCACTTGAATACCGGCTGAACGTACATCGAATTCTTTGACTAATTTATTAGCTAATTCATCCATTGCAACTGGTTGTAGTACGCCAGCTTTTGAAAGAGGCGATTTGTAGTACGTTTGTAGTGCCAAGTTTTCTGATAAAGTCATTTCGACTTCCATACCAAAACGCAATCGATCTTCTGGAATATGCCCGACACCTGTCTCAGTGATTTGACGTGGTGTTTTGTTCGTCATATCTTTACCTTGCAACCACACAGTACCAGATTGCACTTTGGCTAAACCAGTGATTCCTTGAATTAATTCTGTTTGACCGTTGCCATCAATTCCTGCAATGCCGACAATTTCACCAGCTTTAACATCCAACGAAAAATCTTTAACAGCAGCAATGCCACGCGCATTTTGGACTTCAATCTTGTCAATTTTAAGGATTGTTTCCCCGACTTCAACTGTATCCTTGAGCGTCTTGAAATGCACCTCACGACCGACCATGAGATCAGCTAACTCCTGAGATGATACACCCGCAACTGGAAATGTCTCAATAGATTTTCCGGCACGAATCACCGTCACAGTGTCCGCAGCAGCGCGAATTTCGTCAAGTTTATGTGTGATTAGAATGATTGATTTGCCTTCTTTGGCCAAGTTATGGAAAATTGCAATTAACTCATCAATTTCTTGTGGTGTTAGCACAGCAGTAGGTTCATCAAAGATCAAAATATCAGCACCACGATAGAGTGTTTTTAATATTTCAACACGCTGTTGTTGCCCAACCGAAATATCTGATATTTTAGCATAGGGATCAACTTGCAAACCATATTGTTCAGATAATTGTTTGATTTTTTGGGCTGCTGTTTTGGTATCTAACGTCAACCCCTTTGTAATTTCTGAACCTAACATAATATTTTCTGTTACTGTAAAAGCATCAATTAACATAAAATGTTGATGCACCATACCAATACCCAGTGCATCAGACTTTGATGGTGAATCAACCGTAACTTGTTTGCCATTAATCAGGATTTCTCCTGACGTTGGTTGTAACAAGCCTGTTAAAATGTTCATTAATGTTGATTTTCCTGCACCGTTCTCACCAAGTAACGCGTGAATTTCACCTTGTTGGACTTGTAGGTTAATGTCATCATTGGCCGCAAAATTACCAAACTTTTTGATAATATGTCGCATCTCAATGACTGGTGTTAATTCGGTCATTATATTTTACCAAAGCGTCAGTCGTGATCCGACTCACGCAATTCCACTTTCTAAAATATTTTTAAAAAAGCCACGAACACACATTGTTCGTGGCTTTTTCGTTAAAGAATATTATATCATGTTTATTACTGTCCAATTGTTTCAATTAATTTACTGAATAATTGATCGAATAGACAACTATCATCAATATAATAACGACACAGTTCTAATTTTAAAAACACACGGTGCAGCTCATTTTAACGAATAATGACACCAAAATTACTTAAAAGAATATGCGCTTGAAATTGATTGATTATCAAGCCTTTGATGTTCTCTGGCGTAAAAATAATGTCATCAAAATCACTTGATGATAAATCTACAGTTGTTAGCTTAGATTCCAAAAAGTCTGCATGATTGAATGTGCTTTCTTTTGCTACAAAGCCTTTTTGGAAGGCTACTTCTCTAAAATAGGTTTCATTAAAATTAGAATTTCTAATGTGTGTATTTGTCAGTTTAGACGAATTAAATGTTGCGTAATCAGCTCTGGAATTCTCTATTGTGTTATCTTTCCAAGTATTACCGCTAAAATCTGTTCCTAATAAATTACAGTTTTTAAATTCTGTTCTGTACAATACACTATTTTCAAAGTTAAAGTTAGAAAAATTAATCCCTGAAAATGTGCAATCTAGCCATTCGCTATTTTTGAAATTATTTTGATCAAATGTACAGTTTACAAAAGTAACATCTGATACCCGGATTTTATCCCTCATACTTGAAAAATTGATATTTTCATATGTGTTTTCTTCTTCAATGTCATCAAACTCTTTATTTATCACATGATCTCCCTTACTTATCTATCGTATTAAAAATTAATGGTAGTAAAAATTGAACTATTAATCACGATACCATTATCTACCCTGTGCCGATGTCATTGCGTTCAAAAGAATATGAGATAATTCTGACACACTAATATTTTCTCTATCAACTGCCAACCATTGACTCAATACATTCCAGAAACCGCCAATACCATATCTCGTAGCATACACAATGTCCCGCTGATTTTTTGATGAAATCTGCCAAGGAGCTTCAACAGTAGGATATAAAGCAGGTATCATTTTATTACTGGTCTCGACAATAAGTGAAAATAAGCCTGCCTTTTGTAGAATTGATAATTCGTCAGCATATTGCGTCCAAAAATTGAAGAAAAAAGAGACCAAATCCTCAAATTTTTGTAAACGACTTTGCCTTAATTCCGCAATATAATCATTAATCAAATTGGCTATGTACGTTGTTAAAATCTCTTCCTTAGATGCATAATAGCGATAAAAAGTTCTTCTGGAAATACCTGCTTCATCACTCAATGCTGCTATTGTTATCTTCCCCAAACTCTGTTCTTCTTTTAATAATATCAACATTGCATTCCTAATTCTACCACTAGTTTGTCCCGCTATTCTGTTTTTCATATTATCTTCCTTTGGGTGATAATTTCATGATTCACACATTTTTTGAAAATGAGTCACTAGTTAAAATAGTATTCATATCACGTTTCTTTCACTATGTTTAGCGTACACTATACATTGATGTCACACAAGTGACAAAAATTAGGACTACACATTAAGTAGTGCAAAAGGAGGAAATTAACAATGTTATTCAAAGCGGGGGTCCTTTCATGAGTAGAACAGGAAAATTATTTGGTTTTAGCGGTCTGATCATTGCCATGTTTATGGGAACACTAGATAGTACAATCGTTAACATTGCCCTACCTAAACTCATGACAGAATTCAACACTAATTTATCTGGTGCCAGTTGGGTGGCAACGATTTACGCATTGGCACTTGCTGTATTTATGATTTCTGCGACTAAATTAGCTGATAAATTTGGCCGAAAAAAATCATGTTACTGGGGTTAGCTTGCTTCACCTTATTTTCTGCAGCTTGTATGTATGCTAATTCACTGTCCATGTTACTCGTGTTTAGATTTTTCCAAGGTATTGGCGGTGCGATTATCACACCACTCGTCTTACCAATAGGTACTCATCTTTTAGGGAAACAAAACATATCTAAGATCGCTGCTGTTGTCGGTGCGTTTACGGCCCTTGCCGCGGCTAGTGGTCCTGCAGCCGGTGGTATTATTTTAGAATATACTTCGTGGCATTGGATTTTTGGCTTAAATGTGCCAATTGGCATCATCGCTTTCCTACTTGTACTCATTTTTACAAGTGAATCCTATGACGACACCTTGACTGGTAACTTCGATATACTGGGCATGCTAATGTTAACACTAATGTTAGGTGGTGTAACATTTGGTCTACTGGAAGGCAGAGAATACGGTTGGACCTCAACCTTAATCTTATCAAGTTTTGGTGCTGGTATTATTGGCATAATACTATTTATCTTCGTGGAATTCAAAGCGTCATCTCCTATCGTTGAATTCAACCTTTTCCGTGAAAAAACATTCACAGCTTCAAGCATTGTTTATTTAATCACTGGTTTTGCTTTGGTGGTCCCAAGTGTTATTTTTAATTACTATTTACAAAATGTTTTAAACTACACTGCCTTGCATTCAGCATTAACCATTATTCCAGTTTCTCTAGCAATCGTTGTCGGTATGCCACTAGGCACCAAATTAGCCGACAAAATTGGTGCTAACCCTGTTAATTTTATTGGTATATTACTCATATCAGCGAGCTTTTTAACGCTATCATTAATAACCACAGATACTTCTCGAGCAGTAATGATTGTATTCTTAATTATTAGCGGTGCCGGATTTGGATTTTCCACTGTATCCTATGTATCCTCAGTTAAACATTTGCCGCAAGCTAAAACAGGTACCGGATCTGGCATTGCTAATTCTGCTCGTCAAATTGGTATGTGCTTAGGAATTGCTGTTTTAGTAACAATACTCAATGCAAATGTTGCTACTGCTAAAAACAATATCAGAGACACTGCAATTGCAGCTGTTAACAGCAAAAATATATCGGATACTGTTAGAAACGTAGCAACAACAGAAATTAAATCACTATTTTCAAATAATGACAGCAAAAATACTGACTACGCGGCTAAGCAAGCTCAACTGACGAATAAACTTAAAGCAGCTGCCTCAGATAAAAGTAATTTACCTATTCCAGAACCAGGTACAGACTATAGAACGCTCTATGATGCTGCACAAAAACTAAGCACTGGCAATCGTCAATTGACCGAATCACTCAGAAAACAAGTCATTTAACTGTTTCCAATACCCAACTAACTGCTATCATTGATGCGCTACTAAGTGGCAGCACAACACTTGAAAATGGTCAAAACAAGGTGTCAACAGCTATTCAACTGTTAGCGCAAAAAATTGAACTGCAAAATGTGCTACATCAAATTAAACAACAGAAAAACATACAATTGAGTCAGGCATTTAGTAAAACTTACCTTATTTGTGCTATCATGCTAGTTCTGTGTTCACCTATTGCTTTGTTTTCAGATAGACGTGTGACTGATTAATCTGTTATACAATTTAGTATTTTTAAGTGTTATTAACTTGAAACCTTTTAGATAATCAGATAGTAAACAATCCAAAAGATGGGCATTGACAAGCAGCTAGTATCCAAACTGATTGTCATAGACCCTATACCCATCCAATACGCATTCTAAAATTAATAGTCACATATTTGACAAAAACTCACCCAATTAATGCTTCAATTGCTAAATTGAGTGTCGGACATGACCTGCACTTTATAGAATATATTTTTGATTTGACTTAATTATACAAGCACACTTAATTGTTTTAACAACTTGTTGTTTTATAAACAACAAGTTGTGCTATAATACTTGTATAGATAATAGAAAAGGAAAAAATACCATGAAATACGCAATTACCGCTGCAACAGGTCACTTTGGCCAATTAGCTTACCACTACCTACAAGAATTAGTCGCGGTCAAAGATATTGTTGTCATTGCTAGAAACATTGAAAAAGCGCGCGAATTATTTGCCGGTGCTGATGT
>AEMJ01000310.1 GCA_000166735.2 Leuconostoc inhae KCTC 3774
TGTCGTTAGCATGTCGTCACTTTTATTTGTTTCGCTTTCCCAGTACTGCATTTCAAAACTATTGGGTCCACCGTGCAATGTGTTATTATTTTCATTTTTTACGACTTGATGCCTTTTGTGTCCCAATATAAATTCACCATTTGCGATACGACCCGCAACTCTACCAATTGTTGCGCCAATATAATGATCTTTAGCAATATATTCTTCAGCAGAGTCAAAACCAAGTATGAGTTCCCTTTGCATGTCATCTATTGGTGCAGTTAAATGTACAATACGTGCACCAAAATCTGTTACCGCTAACTGTACACCATTATCATTCACCATCGTAAAAAGCTTAGCTTGATTACCAAATTGACTTTCAATAATATTCATATTAACATCTCCTATTACATATCTACGTATCACGTGAAGTTAAATCAACTAGAATAATCCATCGTTTACACTAAACATACACACACTTTAACATTAATTCATCAAATTGTAAACGCTTACTTAATTTTAAACCTTTTTCCCAATCAACTCAAAAACACCAAGTGGCTTATAAATAAACCATTTGGTGTTTTAATTATTGTTGATTTAACGCTTACTTATACCAACTATCAGCAAGTTTTTGATTTGATTTCAACCATTTATCTGCTGCTTGTTTTGGTGTCTTACCATTTTGTATGTCAAGCATGACGCTTTC
>AEMJ01000309.1 GCA_000166735.2 Leuconostoc inhae KCTC 3774
TAAGCCAGCAGAAGCACCAGTGCCTGATAAAGCCACAGAATCACAAGTAACATCTGACAAACCAGCTGATACAACAACAGAAACGCCAACAAAAGACCAAACGTCAACGGTCTATGCACCAGCTAATACACCAAAAACAGACAAAGTTGATAACACGGCATCATTAACTGATAAGAAGGAGACTAGTCAAGAAGCACCACAGCTTGACAAAATAGAAAAGTGACTCACCAAACATCAAACAAATTGATGGCAAAACTTATTTTGTAGATGAGAATGGGCAAGTCAAAAAGAATTTCACTGCTGTTGTTGATGGCCAAGTACTTTATTTTGATAAGACAACTGGTGAATTGACATCGAATGATCGTCAATACGCCGATGGTTTAACTAACATTGACAACGCACACAACGCAGCTTATGATTTAACAGCTGATAGCTTCACAAATGTTGATGGGTACTTGACAGCTAATAGTTGGTATCGACCTAAGGATATCTTGAAGTCAGGTACGACATGGACACCATCAACTGCTACTGATTTACGACCATTGTTAATGTCATGGTGCCTGATAAGNTACACAAG
>AEMJ01000308.1 GCA_000166735.2 Leuconostoc inhae KCTC 3774
AAAGCCACTAATGGTGGAGCCGATACTTTGGTGTCATTTGATTCGGGGTTGCGTACTAATATGGTTCCTGGCTTGGCTGTTGCATCAGTAAAGTCGCCAAAAACAGCAGAAATAGCGCTTGAATTTGAAGCCTTTTTGTCAGTAAATAAAGAAATTTCAGGTTTTCTGAAACTGATAACGATACGATTAAATTAACGCTCAATGGTAAACAGGTGCATGGCGCAATGCCTGAAACAGGTGAAAATGCCGG
>AEMJ01000307.1 GCA_000166735.2 Leuconostoc inhae KCTC 3774
ACGTTGATTGGTTGTGGATTTTTATGTTTTTTCTAAATGTGAACCAAAAACAGCATGATCGTGTTAACTCAGAAGTATCTGTTAATATATTACGCGATTGATTGTCAGAAGCGCCCCGTGCAGGGCGCTTTTTTGATATAATGATGTTAGTAAAATTGAAAGGAAATATACTTGATAAACTGCTGGTGAACTTAAGATAGCCGGCTTTTGTCAAATATAATCTATAATATCATGGGAAAATTTGTTGAAATGGATCATCCATTGATTCAGCATAAGCTGACAATGATTCGCAATAAAAAAAGTGGGGGACCAAAGATTTTCGTGCTTTGGTCGATGAAATCGCTATGTTAATGACTTATGAAGCCAGTCGCGATTTACAGTTAGAAGATGTTGTTGTAGAAACGCCTGTTGCGACAACTACTAAAAAACAATTAGCTGGTAAAAAATTAGCTGTTGTGCCAATTTTACGTGCAGGTCTAGGCATGGTAGATGGCATTGTACAACTGATTCCTGCTGCTAAAATTGGTCACATTGGTATGTATCGTGATGAAGAAACA
>AEMJ01000306.1 GCA_000166735.2 Leuconostoc inhae KCTC 3774
TGGTACTTGTTGCGCATGTGGTAAAATGGAAACCTGACGTTTGAACACATACCACCAAAAAACAAATAATACCAAACAAATAAAAAATTATTAATCCTATTGCATTTTTTGATAACAAAAAAGAATTTAATAAAAAATAAAAGAGGTTAAATTCAAGCTAGGTAATCAAAAAGGTATGGGTGACTATACTCTATGCAGTCATTGCAATAATTACTTTGGTGGTCACTATGCTACTGAATTTATTCCTTTTTATAATGAACTGGCTGATTTCTTTAAAAAAAACTCTATGAAATTATTAATAGAAGTAATGCGGGTTATTTAGATATTAATATACAAGCAAACATAAACTTTTTTAGATTTCAAAAACAAGTAGTTTCTATGTTAATGTCTACTTCTAGCGGAGTTTACAAGGATTATTTTAAAGATTATTTGCTTAGACGAACAGAATACTAATTTTCCTACTGACAAA
>AEMJ01000305.1 GCA_000166735.2 Leuconostoc inhae KCTC 3774
GGTTGCCGTAACATCCACAATACCATTGGCTTCATTATAGTAATCACTAAACGCATCAACCACCTGCGATAAAATGTTCAAACGATTATTATAGACAAGCAACTTAACCAAATTTTGAATTGGTTCCGATGTGCCATTTGTTAATGTTTGTACCAAATTATCACGTGAAGCAGTATCAACATCATTAGACGTTACAACCCTAATAAAATTAGGATTCTCGTTTAAACAGTTTTATAAC
>AEMJ01000304.1 GCA_000166735.2 Leuconostoc inhae KCTC 3774
ATGTGTAGCACTCGAACGTGCCGCATTCGTTTGCATGCTAGAAAAAACAACACCCACCATCAATATCATAATAACGGCTGAAACAAAGGTAACCATTAGTTGCTCTTTTCTTGTCCAACGTGCTGCTTTATACTTGATACGTGTTTTTGGTTGTGCCAAAGGTAA
>AEMJ01000303.1 GCA_000166735.2 Leuconostoc inhae KCTC 3774
TTACAAGTGTAAAAATATGATGCAACGTCACTTAATTCTTGAAGATGGGACGGTATTTCCGGGACTTGGTTTTGGCGCTCCGGCAACCACTTTTGGAGAAATTATTTTTCATACTGCCATGACTGGCTATCAAGAAATCATTACTGACCCAATATATGATGGGCAAATGATTGTTTTTGCGATGCCTGTTGTTGGCGCATCTGGCATTCATGCAGAAGCTTACGAATCAGTTAAACCAACTATTAGTGGTATGATCGTTCATGATTTAGCTGAAGTATCTGTCAATCGCCAACGCCGTATGAATTTAGACCGTTTTTTAAAGCAACATAATATTCCTGGACTATATCAAGTTGATACACGTCAACTGATTAGGCATTTACGTGAGACCGGACCACAAAAAGCGAGCATCGTTGATTTTGCGGATGAACATGCTATTGATCAATTGGTTGCAACTGTTTTGACGAATAAACAGGTTCAAAGCACTTCAACGCCAAAACCGTACGCTAATCCTGGCCGTGGCCGTCACATTGTTGTCATTGATTTTGGGCTAAAACATGGCATTTTGCGTATGTTAGGTGATTATGATGCTAACGTGTCAGTATTACCCTATACCACGAGTGTGGCAGAAGTTTTGACCTTGGATCCGGACGGCATTATTTTATCTACTGGTCCCGGCGATCCCAGAACCTTGCCAGACAGTGTGTTAACGTTAATTCGTGTTTTACAATCTAAAGTACCCATGTTAGGCATTGGCCTAGGACATGAATTATTTGCGTTAGCAAATGGCGCAGAACTGATGCCGTTACCCTCAGAACATCATGGTATGAACC
>AEMJ01000302.1 GCA_000166735.2 Leuconostoc inhae KCTC 3774
TTTCACGAATGTCATCTGGAGACTGAATCAACGCCGAAGCTGACCACCAACTATTATTCACATCAATATGGCGCTTCTCAAGTTCACTGCCCATGCCACCATCTAATACAACGACACCTGATTCAATATACGATTCAAATTTTGTCATGCTAATTCTCCTATATTATTTTTTAATCGTGGTTACTGTTGACAAATGGTGTTTTGGCCACCACTTAAATTTTAAATAATAATAACCATAGACAATTATTATAAATGGCACTGACCAT
>AEMJ01000301.1 GCA_000166735.2 Leuconostoc inhae KCTC 3774
GGACTGTAAAGGCAAATAAAAACATCAACAAGTTTATTGAAATTTTGACTATTCTTGTCCAACAAGAGCCAATCCCTGAAAAGTATAAAGATCACGCATTATCTAATAATTATAATGGTGAGCGTGATTTGCATATAGAACCTGATTGGTTACTTATTTATCATTATGAAAGAGATGAACTTGTCCTCACGCTTACGGCAATGGGATCGCATTCTGAATTATTTTAAACCGACTAAATTTATTT
>AEMJ01000300.1 GCA_000166735.2 Leuconostoc inhae KCTC 3774
TGATTAACAGCATACCAACCAATGCCGGATAAAGACGTTTCAACCGTCGAATATAAAATTTAATCGGTGCAATATGCTGTGTATTATCATACTCTTGGATTAACAAGTCTGTTATTAAATAACCTGAAAGCACAAAAAAAAGTGGCACGCCTAGCCAACCGCCAATTATTTTAGTTGGCATCAGATGAAAAAGCATCACACCAATAACTGCAATCGCACGTAACCCATCAAAACCTGTAATGTAACGTCTTTTCCCCATTTGAAAAACAAACCTTCCCTAGTACATTTC
>AEMJ01000299.1 GCA_000166735.2 Leuconostoc inhae KCTC 3774
CTTTCCAAAACTACTTCCCAACTTAAAAGCCAACCTACTCAGTACGAATGCGCTAACACTCGCAATGCAAATCGCATATAGTGCAAAAGCTAATGTGCTTTCATGTGTCAATTTCATGAAAAATTTAACTAACAATCCCATCAAAAACGCAGCTGTATAGGGTTGATGATTATTAGGATAAGTTAATCCGAAAAAATTAGCTAGCTGAGCAGCACCATCATAACTAATAATTATAGGGTAAAAAGACCACCAATAAGGCAACCATGCTAGCATAAATAA
>AEMJ01000298.1 GCA_000166735.2 Leuconostoc inhae KCTC 3774
TGGTCAGTATTTTGATCTTATTATTTGTTGGTGGTAGCATTTTACCATTAATACCACAAAAACAAGCACCGCAAACTATTACAATTGCTGGTAAACTCGGTTCTGAACCAGAAATTTTAATTAATATGTATGCTGCATTGATTAAACAGGCGCAACCAAATACAAAAATCGAGTTACGACCAAATTTTGGTGTGACAACTTTTCTGTCTTCAGCACTAAAAAGTAGTAAAATTGATATTTATCCAGAATTTACAGGAACGATTACAGAATCTTTTGCTAAACCTGCTATAAAATTACCGGCTGGTGCCGATGCTAAAACAACTTACGAAGCGGCAAAAGACGTGGCAGCAAAA
>AEMJ01000297.1 GCA_000166735.2 Leuconostoc inhae KCTC 3774
AACGACATTACAAGATCCCTCTGTGGCAAAAACAGCTGTCTCTAACAGCGCGGGTCCCATATTAAAATAACAAACCATTAAAAAATGCGTAGCCTTCCTCAGTGAGGAAGGCTACGCATTTTTATATACAACCGCCATTTTTAAATTTTCACATGATGTTACTTAGTGGTTATGCCCTTTTCAAATGATACTGGTACAACAGTTGCCTCCCCCAACAAAGTCTCTTTATTTTGTGATTCGATTTGTGATAATAGTTTTTCAACTGC
>AEMJ01000296.1 GCA_000166735.2 Leuconostoc inhae KCTC 3774
AATCATTTCAGCTGACGCGATGCAAATTTATCGTGAGTTAGACATTGGCACAGCAAAAGTCACCTTGACTGAACGAAAACTAGTACCCCATCATTTGATAGATATTATTGGTATGACCGACCAATTTTCGGTGGCTGATTTTGTTGCTCGTGCTGATGCGGCGATTGTGGATATTGTGTCACGTGGTAAATTGCCGATTATCGCAGGAGGAACAGGCTTTTATGTCAAAGCATTGCTAGGCGAGCAACCGCTTGATTTTGTCGCAAGTGACGCACAAGAAGTGATTGACTTAAAACAACGTGACTTGTCTGATCTTATGAGTGAATTACAGAGGCTTGATAGCACGTTAGCAAATAAAGTTGATCAACATAATAAACAGCGGATCATTCGAGCAATTGAAATTGCTC
>AEMJ01000295.1 GCA_000166735.2 Leuconostoc inhae KCTC 3774
AACATGGTCGTGCAGGATATTGTAACGTACAACCTGGTGAACAACTTTGTTACCATGGTCACACGCATGCTGTACCATTGAATATTAATTTGGTTAATTCAATGGCAACCGAGGGACTTTATCCAATAAAACTCAACTCTCCTACAGACATATTTTCAAAATATTATGAATTAGGACACTACTTATATTTCGAAAATACAGAAAGTGAAGCCTATATGTTTCAAATTAATCAACCAATTCCTCGACAATACCTTCGCAAATTAACTGCTGAAGCTATTGATCGTCCTGAGCTGGCTGATTGGAATAAATACCCCGAATATGATACTCTAAATGCCGCTAGAGCTAAGCTTATTCCCCTCTTTTTCAGAGAAAAAAGACGTCTAGCCTTTGAGAAGGATAATCCCCCAATGGAAAATAGTGCAATATATTTAATACTCTTTGCTGTTTTATCAGCATTATCTCGCGGCGTTATTACAGTGATTGACCGCTATCAGATGGGCTATCGTAAAAGCTCTGTTATGGTTGTCAATTTTTATAATAACCTGTTAAGCATGTTATTGGTCACAGGTCTATTGGGAATTGTTGTTGCGCGATATGGCTTTGGATTATCGTTCACGCCATTGTTAATGTTTCGTTTATTAATTTATGCCGGACTAGTTCAGGCTGTAGCATATGGCTACAGTGCTATCTTTAAAAAAGTAACAGTCATGGAATCTGTGTTGTTGAGTAAATTAACAGATTTTATTATTCCACTAGGTATTTTTGCAACAACTTGGTATTTTAACTGGCATTCATATATTATCTCCATTGTATCAACCTTGTTAGTCATTTGGTTATTTTATTCAACGACTCAAAAATCAACCAATAACAGTCAAACATTATTTAAGTATTTTTGGTTGATTGGTCCCGTTTTAGTTATTCAGGCTGCAATATCACCGTGGTTAGTGACCGACATTAAAACGACTCACGCATTAATTATTTTTACTATTTTAACAATCTATTTACGATTTTTAATCACATCAATTGCCCTTTTTACGTAGCAAAAAATATCTACCTGGCGGTAAAAATAAAATTTCAAAACATATTTTAATGTTGTACAGTATAAGAGCAATACTAACAATTGTTGCTCAATTATCTTTCACATTAGCAACGTCAAGTAAAAACTCAAGTATTGCATGGGTTTTCTTAAATATGACATCATTATTTAGCGTTGTCATCTCAGGCGTTGTGTTGCAAGAAAAAGTTCGACTACGAGAGTTTTTGGTTCTGATTATAATCGTATGCTTAGGTATACTCACTAGCTTTATATGAATGATCTATTTTATAAAAATCAAAAAAGATGACACAACTTATCATGAAATTGTGCCATCTTTTTGTTACCTGTAAATTTAATTTTTAACTGTTATTTAACTTCTTATGTGCAACTATAACGATTTATAAATATTATTACCAATTAGCGCACTGATAGTAATC
>AEMJ01000294.1 GCA_000166735.2 Leuconostoc inhae KCTC 3774
GTAATTAGTGAGTCACTATATTCCGTAAGTAAGGACTCTAACTTAATCATGGCGTTACTACTAATAATCAAGTCATGTAGCACAACCATTTCTGAATCGGAAATTTCATCACGTTTAAGTAGTAAAGATTTAATGGGTTCATTTACTTCATTATCAGCTAAGGCAAATAATATTGGAGCAGTATAAATACCATTTCTAATGTCTTGCCCAATTGGTTTGCCTAATGACAAATTATCCATAATTGATTCAAAATCTAAGTAATCATCTAATAACTGAAAGGTAATACCAATGTTTTCACCTAGTTTACTAACGGTTTCTAATAACTCGGTATTGTAAGTTTTACCACTAACCAATCCAAAAGTTGCACTAAGCTTAAAAAGTGCTGCTGTTTTGCCTTTTATTTGAGAAAAGTAGGTTGCAAAAGATGTATCAAGATTATAACGATTTTGTTTTTGAATTAATTCTCCAAATAAAATTTCTTGTAAAGCTGTTAAAGCTAATTTGTTCGCAACAGGCCTATCGGCACTATCTAACAGAGAAAACATGCCAGTTAGCAAGTAGTCACCAGCGTATACAGCAGTA
>AEMJ01000293.1 GCA_000166735.2 Leuconostoc inhae KCTC 3774
GTCAGTACCAGTTATACGTTTGATAAACTGTTCACCACTTTTGTCTTTATCCACAACATCATCAAAGTTAAAAGGTGTAATCGGTGTATTTTCTTGCGTTTTCCTTTTTAATTAACCAGTGATTGCTTGCATCCCCACTAACTTTTTCAGGTTCTACAAGCGGCCCAACGTAGTAAGGTACTCTGAATTTAATAGACCAGCCAATTTATTTTCTGGCTTATTATCTTTCTCAAAAGTGTCAGCCAAAAATGGATAATATTTGCTTTGTTTTGCAATAATTTGTTCTAATTCTGCTAAATGTAGTTGGTATGGCAACACACCATTTCGTTTCGTACGTTGTTTTAGTAAAACGTATCATTTTCTATGCGCTGTAGTATGTCAGCATCATGAATGTTTGTTTTAAAATATTCCAAACCTTTTTTATGTTCATCTTCATTTGATGAGATGACTTGTAGATAAGCCAAATTAGATGGATATATTAGTTTTTTGGGATCTAACTTAAATATTTTGACACTGTTTTTATCGGGTTCAATTTTTTGTTCGTTTATTCGAACAT
>AEMJ01000292.1 GCA_000166735.2 Leuconostoc inhae KCTC 3774
CAACAACTAATACCAACAATCACTGAGCAAACACCTAAAATTGCGGTTAGCGTCGAGTAACGTAAAATCGACCACTCAGGAAAATCCGCACCACTTTAAATGTTTTTGAAATATTAGGTAATAACTGATTATTTTGTCTATACAATTTATTGATTCACAATTGTAAATAATGTAAATCCTTACACTATTTACATAAAACAGTTTACTTTTTTATGTGAATTGGTTATCATGGTATTATGATTTAAATAATAAGGGGGCTAAACGCATGATTTATTTTGACAATGCATCAACTTCGTTTCCAAAACCTACTGAGGTTATTGATGGTGTTCATAATTTAATTACGAATGCATCTGGTAATGCAATGCGTACAACTAGTACAGAAGACACAGATATTGTGTTTGAAACACGAAAAAAATGGCAAAACTGCTAAATGTTAAGTTCCCAACAAGTATTGTCTTTACTTCCAATGCTACTGAATCTTTGAATACTATTATTGATGGATACTTAAAATTTGGGGATCATGTTGTATCTACGGCAATCGAGCATAATTCAGTAATTCGACCGTTAGTAAGATTGGAAAAAGAACGTGCCGTAGAAATTTCATGGGTTCCTGTTGATAAAATTGGAACCATAAATCCTGATGACATTTTAATATGATAACCAC
>AEMJ01000291.1 GCA_000166735.2 Leuconostoc inhae KCTC 3774
TACGGGCTGACTCATTCTCCCAGGTAGTCGCTACTGTTTCATTCTCTTTCTTAATAACAGCAGTCAAACCAGAAACCTTAGTCCGTGAACCACCAATTGGCACCAAATCTAGCGTCATATTTTCAAACTTCACAACATCTTTTGGCTTCAATCCCTCTGGCAACTTACCAACTGGTGTAACAGTCAAGGCATCAGCGTCAGACCCTTCAATCAAAAACTGTGGTCGCCCATTATCAGGTGTGCCTAAATACAAAAACTTCAAGTTACCCTTTTCAGGCAACAACTTCAACATTTTACTCAT
>AEMJ01000290.1 GCA_000166735.2 Leuconostoc inhae KCTC 3774
CCTTAGCGTCGATTTCATTAAGTAAACCAACTATTGATAGTTTGGTAGTACTGGGAACTATAACAATCGGTGGTACTTTGCAACGACTCGATGATCTTGCCGATACTCTGCAAGTTGCTCATGATAGTGGCGCCAAAAAAGTCTTATTACCAATGACATCTGCTGCAGATTTGGGGAATGTTCCACCTGAATTAATGAGTACATTTAGTATTCTTTTTTATAGTTCAGTTGAAGATGCCGTTTTTAAGGCATTAGGAGTAAATTGAATCACTTATTTTAGATAATTTGCTATGTGTATAATTTTTTAGCAATTATCAATTGTATCTGTTCGTCAGCGTTTTGAATATTGCTCCTATACTGAAATTCCGGACTACTTTCTTTCTAGGACGAAATCCGAGATAATATAA
>AEMJ01000289.1 GCA_000166735.2 Leuconostoc inhae KCTC 3774
GATCTGCGGTAAGTTTTTCTTTTGAGTAGTGGATTATCTAACAAGTAGAGCTGGCCAACTGATAAATAAATTAGCTGCCCGCCAGTAAGCATCTAAATGCTGAAGATAATCTTTTGAATCAATATTCATGTTTATTCCTCCAAGTTATGATGGTATATATAACAATGTGTATGAGATAATCATGTAAAAATTACAGCGACGTTTGATCATTACTTTGCAAAGTATTATGAAAAATCTAAAACTAAATTTGTTAGACATCAACTATTTTTTACATACTCATCGTAATGGCTGTTGGATAAAAAGTCAATACCAATATTTAAATTGGACCGAACCAATTTAAGTATTGGTATTTTCTTTTAGAGAAGATATCGCTCACGGTAGGCGTTTATGAGATGAAAAAGTTATTTTATTAAATAGTTAGGCTTGCATCATTTTTATGATGTATGGTAGAATCACTTTGTTATTAATCGATTAATAATTAACATGCTAGGGGTGCTTTTAAAAAGCT
>AEMJ01000288.1 GCA_000166735.2 Leuconostoc inhae KCTC 3774
ATCTTAGTCAGGGTATTGGACAATTAGCAGATTTATCTGATAATCAGGCCCTGACAAATGCCTTAAAGCAAGCGGATCTATTAATTAATGCAACAACGGTAGGCATGAACGATGCTAGAACATTATTAACAGATTATCAAGTCAGTTTGCTGCCACAACATGCATTGGTAGTCGATATGGTTTATCGTAATCAACAAACTGGGTTATTAAAAGCAGCCAGTAAGCATCGATTGCTCACACAAAATGGCTTGCCAATGTTAGTTGGTCAGGGAGCATTAAGTTTTGAATTTTGGTTCAATTCAACCC
>AEMJ01000287.1 GCA_000166735.2 Leuconostoc inhae KCTC 3774
ATTGACTTGATAAACTGTTCGTCCAAGATATTTAAAACCAATCAAAACCACAATATATAGAAAAGCTCCTGAAATAACTAACATACCAATATCAATAGGCTTCTCTGCAACCATTAAAGATGGTAGAAAACAAACACCAATGTACGTTAATACGACATAAAAACCTACTTTGATAACTTCCAAAATATGACGCGGCATTTCAGACAATATATCATCAGCAATAACTTTAGGTTCTTTACCAAAATAATCTGCTGCTGAAACCCCTTCACCTTGTGCCTCCAAAATATCTTGTAGTATACTTAATAACTGCGTCTCTATTTTGTGTTCGTTACGTGCAAATCCTTCAATTCTGATGTACAATAATAAATTTTCATAAAACGCTTTATT
>AEMJ01000286.1 GCA_000166735.2 Leuconostoc inhae KCTC 3774
TTTATTATAGTGAAGGACAATAGTTAGTCAACGAATGTCACGACATAACCCGTTTATACATGCGTTTTTTAAATAGTATACAGAAATAGCGCTTCAATTATGAAGCGCTATTTCTGTATACTATTGATTTCCTATTTATTACAACGTCACATTGTGATGAACAGTTTGGACATCCTCATCTGATTCAAGGACGTCAATT
>AEMJ01000285.1 GCA_000166735.2 Leuconostoc inhae KCTC 3774
TACTTGTTCTGCACCGTATAAAAATAAATTTAAGGTTTCATTGTCCCAATTTAACAATGGTAAATCATTATCAAAAAAACCTGAATCGGTATATCTTGTTAATCGCAACCCCCAGGTTGAAACGTTGGTAACTTTATCGCCCCCTGATTTTAACGACAGATTTTTTATCTAAAATTTGTTCACTGCTAATGTCTTGAATATACCCCTAAGCCCTCACACCTTAGGCACATACCCGCAGGGTTATTAAAAGAATAAACCATTGAATAACCAATAAATGGTACCGCTTTTCGTGAAAACAATAAGCGTAATGTTGTATAAATATCAGTATATGTTCCTACTGTGGACCGCGCATTACCGCTTAACTTTTTTTGTGTTACAACGACCGAAAAAGGTAAGTTTTTGATGCTATCAACTTCAGGTTTTGAATAATTAGGCAAAAGTTGTTGCACATAAGCACTATAATTTTTATTTGATTTCTCTCTGACTTTCCGATGCAAGCGTTGAAAAAGCTAATGATGATTTTCCTGCCCCAGATACACCAGTTAAAACTGTTATTTTATGTTTAGGAATTTGCACATTAATATTTTTTAGATTGTTAGTTCTGGCACCTTTTATGATAATATCACTATTGCTCACTCGATAACCTGCTTTCTCGTAATGTCATAACTAGTTTTTGACTGAGTTTTATAAACTGTTCTTGTTCATCATGAGTAAAGCAAGTTTGTGCTTCATTTGATAATTCTTGATGCTTATTATCTGTTTGAGATAAAAAATTGTCGGCCCTTTATGGTTAAGTCTGTCACCATTTCTCTACGATCTATCTGAGCTGGT
>AEMJ01000284.1 GCA_000166735.2 Leuconostoc inhae KCTC 3774
TGAATAACTTTTACATTTCCAAAAACGGCGGCCATATTTTTTTGCGCTGAAGGTGCGCCTTGTTTTTTTGTAAAACTGCAATTAATTTACCACCTGGCAGCAAATATTGAATACTTTCTTGTAACATTGCCGTCACAACATGTTTTCCAGCACGAATAGGAGGATTTGCCAATATTAAGGCATACTTATCAGATATATTAGCATATATATCTGATTGAAAAATGTTAACTAAATTACTCACGCCATTTTGTTCTGCATTCTTACGCGCTAATGCCAAAGCACGTTCATTGACATCTGTCATATCTACTGGTTGCTGTAAGTATTTTGCCGTAGCTACACCAACTGGTCCATAACCCGTCCCAAGATCTAATATTTTCCCTGAAATAATCGTGTTTTTTTTAATGCATTGATCATTGTTCTTGTACCAAAATCGACGGTTGATTTAGAGAAAAACACCTACTATCGGTTGTAAA
>AEMJ01000283.1 GCA_000166735.2 Leuconostoc inhae KCTC 3774
TCAATTTCCTTTTTAACTTTTCAAGTGAATAACTTTCTTCCAAATATTGATACAAATCACTTTCATCACTTTGACTGCCATAAGTATCTGTAAATGTTTCAATGCTAATTTCTTGTAATTCGTAAACTTGAGCTGCTGTTAATTGCTTGATTTCCATTTTTTGTACTTCCCTTATTTTTAATAACATTGTGATGAGAATATTATTTTATTCACACGAAAAATTTAATTATATTCGCATAAAAAATATATTTTATCATAAGATTTGCTCCAGTTCAATCTTTTTTAAATTTGATATGATGCTCTTTTGACGTAATTAAAAATAATAAATTATAGACG
>AEMJ01000282.1 GCA_000166735.2 Leuconostoc inhae KCTC 3774
ATTCATTTGATAAATGGTCTCTTTGGATTCAGTGTTTCTCGTGCGATTTTCTCGAGAATATGATCATCATATGTTAAATCAAGATCAGCAAGTGTCACTGGTAACCCTAACGTTAACAGCAACTCTAAGTATTTTTGATATGTTTGCTCTGAAACTTGAGATAACATCAGCTGACAAAGTAAACCAAAGGCAACTTTTTCACCATGCATGCTAGATTGATTAACATATTTTGTTAAACCATTAGCAGTAGAATGCGCTGCAGCCTCACCAACACTTTCAAAACCTAAACCACTTAACAAAATATTAGCTTCAACTATTTTATCAAAATGTTCATCAACAATTCCTTGTTCATTGGCCTTTACTGCAAGTAAAGCATGTT
>AEMJ01000281.1 GCA_000166735.2 Leuconostoc inhae KCTC 3774
TTAACAAAACTTTTCTTTAGCCGCGGCTACTATTGTGGGGGCTGGGCTATTCGCCGTCAGTGCTCCGACTGTGTCAGCAGACACAACAAGCAATAATGATATCAACACAGTTGTATCATCATTATCAAACGGAAACAGCGTTTACAGCGATAGGACATTGCAAGAATCGAAATATGGTATGTCTAAACTAGCTAAGACAGCTATTAAAACCATCTTAAATAACCGTTCCGCTGCTAAATCAGTAGTTCAAAAACTGGGTGGGAAAACTGCTGCTAATGCATTTGACAGAAATTTTGGCGCTATTTCATCAGAATTAAACC
>AEMJ01000280.1 GCA_000166735.2 Leuconostoc inhae KCTC 3774
AAATTGCGACACGGCGAGGCGGTGGCTATTGGTATGATAGCGATGACTGAACGTATGGCTCGTGATGGTGTGTCACCTAATGCTTTGGCTATTGATCTCAAAACACGTTTAGAAGCAGTAGGGTTGCCAACAAGCTCAAAATTAATAGGCACTTCTCAATTTTTTGATCATTTGATTAATGATAAGAAAAATCGTGGTGGCGTTTTAAATCTTGTCGTGCTTGAAAAAATTGGTCATCCTGTTATTATTCAAAAGTCATTGGCAGATATGCCAGCCTTTATTAAATAAAACTCTAGAAAGGAATGTGTGAGAGACAGCGATTATACACCTCATACAATAAATAATTATGCGCTATACAACAGCCGGCGAAAGCCATGGACCAGAAGAAATTGCG
>AEMJ01000279.1 GCA_000166735.2 Leuconostoc inhae KCTC 3774
TCTGTACCTTGACGTATATTATCAATTTTCCATGAAACTGATTTGTCTGAATCACCAATTTGCTTTAACAGTATTTGTTCAATAAAAGATTGGTAATTCACCAATGTTGCTATTACTGGCATTTTTTCACCCATCGCAGTATAGGCAACCAAATTTAATTGTACTGAAGCATTCAAATAACCAATGGAATTTTGAAGAAAATTATCAATACGCTTTGCATCTTTGGCTTTTGTTTTCATATCAGTAAAGGCATCTGCATCTTCTCGTATAGCAAACATTAACTTTGCAATTGTATCATTATTCGATTTAACGGCTGATATTAATAAATCTTTTAAGATCCTTATTATTACTGGCCAATGCTTCAACAACTAACTGTCGCGCACTGAAAAACCTGCAAAGCGATCATTATATTGTCCTTGTTCAATCCGTTCAATTAATCGATTCAACCCTTCAATTTGCTCAGTTATTTCAGCTAGCTGTCCCTGTATTGCGGAAAGTTCAGGTAAATTTCCTAACTTATCAACAATTTTTAGAATTCTAAAGTTACAATGCTTTTATTTTACCAGTTTTATTAT
>AEMJ01000278.1 GCA_000166735.2 Leuconostoc inhae KCTC 3774
GTGGGGTTGTCATCAAAAGAGACCTTACGTGAATCCAATGGTTCGATAGCAGTATCTAATACATTTTGATAAAAATAATTTGCTTTTTCAAATTTATCCCAAAAAGGTATAACTTTGCGAAAGTTGAAATTCATCACTCAGATGAAATAGAGTGGTGATATCATGCCTCATGGTATTAAGTGCCGCAAACATCCAGCAACGACCAGATTGTTTTTGATTGGCTACTTTTCCAGTATTGAGGTCAATTGAAAAAATTGGAGTATTCACATTAACAGTTTCTTGATTAAAACTGGCATTATGTATGCCAGTTTTCGTCGTGGCACGGCGTGCAATATTCGTTAGTGGCGATTGTGAAGATTTTTTTAAAANGCGGTCTATTTGTTGTTGT
>AEMJ01000277.1 GCA_000166735.2 Leuconostoc inhae KCTC 3774
TGTGCCAACTTCTTTTAAAGTCCCAGTAGGGACCTTCAATTTTTCACTAATCAAACTAAAAATTTCATTTTCAAAATTTATATTATTCATTTATTTTATCCAATCTTAGATATATATTTTTATACCATCTTTTGAGAGTGAATTTATATAGGGTACTTTTAAAATCAAAAAATTAATTTTTAAACGTTTTGCTCTTATAGGAATAGCATTAATTAATTTAGTTTTCTAAGGTGTTACTCCGCTAATATAATAAGGGAATGGTTGAGACTTAATATAGGTTCGTAAAAAGAACTCTTTTTATGCTGACAGTCTTTTTCATTAAACCAGTTTGTTATATCTAAACCAGAATTAATATTTTTTCTTTTCAGATCCATTTAATTCAACAAGTGTAAAACCCTAGACGGAAAAACTTGAATTTCGCTAACCAACAATTCAGATCGACCTGATAGTTA
>AEMJ01000276.1 GCA_000166735.2 Leuconostoc inhae KCTC 3774
GCGTACGGAAGGTTAGCATATATTAGTGGTGTGAAAACTTTAAAGGGACGATATTATATGATGAAAACCACTAATGTTCTGAAACATGCTGAAAAAAATGCCGAATGGTACTATATAAAAGGACATCAATTGCTGTTTTTGGGTCAGAAAGAAAAATATTTGAATTATTTAATTAAGGCCAATAAAAATGGAAAAGCAACAATAATCAGTATATGTTGGCATTAGCCAAGGCTAAGATAGGAAACAGTGATTTCGGCTCTGCACGAACGACATTATTATCAGTTTTTAAAAAAGAATAGTATTAGTCAATTAGATGCACGTCGACATTATGAAGCAATAGTTATGC
Organism: Leuconostoc inhae KCTC 3774; assembly: GCA_000166735.2. Taxonomy (GTDB): domain Bacteria; phylum Bacillota; class Bacilli; order Lactobacillales; family Lactobacillaceae; genus Leuconostoc; species Leuconostoc gasicomitatum. The sequence goes on from AEMJ01000276.1 coordinate 347, forward strand.
TAATGCGGATGGACTCACAATTTTATCCTAACCAGGAGGCGATGAAAAGTGAATAAATTATTTTCTGAAACGACAGAAATCAGAGGCAATAGACAAAA
>AEMJ01000275.1 GCA_000166735.2 Leuconostoc inhae KCTC 3774
GCTAACGCGGCATCTTTAATTAATGCAGCAATCGTATTGGCAAAATTTGGCAAAGCAACAACAACTGTTTGTGGTAATGTCACGCGATAAAGCTTGCCATTCTGATAAACCAACCATCAATGCTGCCTCACGCTGTCCACCGTCAACAGATAAATAAGCTGATTTAAATACTTCAGCTAAATTAGATGCAAACAATAATGATAAGGCAATCACGACAAAAATCGACTTTTGCCAATCATTGATATTGATATTTAGCGTTAATAATAATAACTTTGGCAACCCATAAAAAATTAAGAATAGT
>AEMJ01000274.1 GCA_000166735.2 Leuconostoc inhae KCTC 3774
ATCTTACATAAACGCGTCGTTCAGCATCAAATCTGGGTTGCTTTGGAATTAGATCGTTTGGCGGAAGCGCACTTGTTAGAATCACCATTACAGGATTTGGTTGAAAACGATGACACGTTATTTGGCGTGGACGAAACATTAGGGACAGCGATTGCAATGTCTTTTGATACAATTGGCGTTACCAACTATGGCTATATTGATAAAATAAAAGTCGGGTTAGTTGGTGAATTGGATCGTAAGGGGAAAGACAACAGAAGCGGT
>AEMJ01000273.1 GCA_000166735.2 Leuconostoc inhae KCTC 3774
CATAGTGCACATATTGATCAATTACAACGTCATCATCCAGATGCGCCGTTTTTAAAATCTGCTATGCAAACAAATCAATTACAAATTGGTTTGGCAGATACTTATCTATCCTATCTAGATACAATTGAAAGTGAGTTAAAGTAATGACAACAGAACAAACACGCAATCCAAAACGCTGGCTAGCGTTGATTGCCGTTGCGTTAGGCGTTTTTATGGCCTTAATTGATACGACAGTTGTCAATGTGGCACTTCCTAGTATTCAAGCAAGCTTAGATGCTTCTTATTCAGATTTACAATGGGTCATTTCAGCCTATACCATTGTTTTTCAGTTTTGTTATTAATATGGGCAAAATTAGGTGATTTATATGGCCGTAAGTTGATGTTTATTATCGGCCTGATTATATTTACAATTGGTTCTGGTCTGGATGCTGTATCAACATCCATTAGTATGCTACATATTTTCCGAGCTATCCAGGCTATTGGTGGTTCTGCTATGATGTCGTTATCTTTTGCCATTATTGGGACGACATTTAATGGCAAAAGAGCGAGGTATTGCTTTAGGGATATTAAGTTCAATTATAGGACTTT
>AEMJ01000272.1 GCA_000166735.2 Leuconostoc inhae KCTC 3774
AAACAAGATGATCAAATTGACGCAGCTCAAGTCACGTTACAAGGTAACAATGTTAATATTAACATTGTTGAAAAAGTAACTGCAGGTTATGTTCAACAAGGCAATAATTGGTATATTATTGATCGAGAAGGAGTGTTTAAAAAGATTCAAGCTCCTGAAGGAAATGCACCGGTATATGTCAATTTTAAAACAAATACACCTGTTAAAAAACTAGCGAAAGAGTTTGTGTCATTAGAATTAACGTTACGTCAAAATATTAGTCAAATTATTTTTTCGCCCAATAAAGATAACGCTAATCGTCTCATAATTATTATGAATGATGGCAATACTGTGTATG
>AEMJ01000271.1 GCA_000166735.2 Leuconostoc inhae KCTC 3774
ATTAATACTGATATTATCTTACCCAAACAATTTTTGAAAAATATTTTAAAAACGGGATTTGGCAAAGATTTATTTTATGATTGGCGTTACAATGCTGACGGTTCATTGATTGAAACATTTGAGTTGAATAAACCAGAGCATAAAAAACGCTTCAATTTTAATTACAGGGGATGATTTTGGATCAGGATCATCACGAGAACACGCGGTATGGGGCGTTAACAGATTATGGATTTAGGGCAGTCATTGGTGGCGGATTTTCAGATATTTTTTATATGAACGCAACCAAAAATGGCTTGCTACCAATTGTATTGCCTGAAAGAAATCGGAAAATATTACGCAATATTCAAGCAGATGAAAAGATTCGAATTGATTTACCTAAACAAACTGTGACTTATAAAAATGATACTTTTCACTTTGACATTAATTCACAATGGAAAGAAAAATTTATCAATGGCGAAGATGACATTGATAATACGATGAAATATGAAAAATTAATCACTGTCTTTGAAAGGCAACGTCCAAATTTTGGATAGGAGGTAGTTTATGGAACAAGCAATGATTTTGCAACAACGTATGGATACGACTAAAGAAACATCAACATTTTACCGTGTTTTTGCGATGATTGCAGCTGGCATGATTTTAGATGGTGCAGATGTTTATCTTGCAAGTGCGGTCAATAGTGCCATA
>AEMJ01000270.1 GCA_000166735.2 Leuconostoc inhae KCTC 3774
CCCCACACTCTGCGCGCCTTTGACACCGCTACGGGTTTTATTACAGTAGTTAATGATTAATTGACATAACATAGTTAATCATCACGAGCTAGATATGAAAGCTCGACCCCATGACTACTCGCCAGGTAGCAAAACAAATAATAAGCACAAAAACTTGCATTATTTTAATATCTCACATACAATTATCTTGTCTAGAGGTAATTGTAAAAATGAATATAATTGTTATCTAAATGACTGTATATTCAGTTTTTATAACTTCGTCTGGTGCCTTGCGCACCTTTTTTTATCTCTCATAAGGATAGAAGATAAAAAATTAACTCAAATGGATAAATTAAATGT
>AEMJ01000269.1 GCA_000166735.2 Leuconostoc inhae KCTC 3774
TTTATTAATTTATATTATCACAGGCTTTTTTCGTATTTTCCATGATGCGCGCCTTGGGGGAACTCTTATTAACTGATCATAATCAAACTGTTTTCATCGGCTTTATCAAAAAGTATTTAGGCGCCCGCGCTGGCTTTGTTATGGGCTGGACCTACTGGCTGGGCTGGATTATTATTGCGATGGCCGAGTTAACTGCTATTGGTAAGTACATGCAGTTTTGGTTACCACAAACGCCTGCTTGGTTATGGGAATTATTATTCTCGGTGTGCTCTATAGTATGAATATTATCGCCGTTAAAGCCTTTGGTGAAACAGAATTTTGGTTTGCTTTAATTAAGATTGTCGCGATTGTCGCAATGATTTTAATCGGCATGATCATGGTCGTTTTTCATATACGTAGTGAGGCTGGCGTGACCCAATTATCCACTTTATGGCAACACGGTTTGATTGCAAATCATGGTCACAACTTGTTAGCAGCTTTTCAGATGGCCTTCTTTGCATTTT
>AEMJ01000268.1 GCA_000166735.2 Leuconostoc inhae KCTC 3774
GATTTTATCTTCTTCACAACAATCTATATTATTTTTCATGTAGTAGTATTTGAGATAGTTTTTATACGATTTTTAAGGCTTCATGGCTGATTTCAAATTCTTTGCAGGTTTGATTAAATTTAAAACCATTATTTATGTATTGATTCAAAGCATTATCATTGATTCAAAAGTTGACTAGCTAATGTATTGGCTTCTTGTTCTTTGATTGTATCTTCTGCTGAATAATCATTGCCTATAATTAAAGATGAATAGGTTTCGTTTTTTGTATTACTGTGTAGTTGAATGTGTGATAATTCGTGCAGAATTGTAAAATGTTGTCTGCTTGCAATTGAAGTATCATTATAATAGACCATGGATAAATATTTGTTGATAATTGTTAAAGGTAGATTGTAAAATTAAACCGAACACTTGAATAAAAAAGCCGCAGCGCCTTTAATGGTAATTGTCTAAAACAACCATAAAGGAACTGCGACTCATGACTAGTTTATCATCTCAAGAACGCACTGTCATTCAAACTTTACTCGAATTGAATGATTCTGTTCGGGAACAAAAACCCCGATATGCTTAAAAGCACATCGGGGTCTATTTTTTAGATTAATTTAAAAAAGCCAGCAAAAGGCGCAAATTATGCGCTCAAAAACTAGTTATTTTTAAATCTTCTACCATCCAGACTTTAACTGTCGGTCACAGATTTTCACTGTGTCAGCTATGTAAAATTACATAGGTCACGGACTTACGCATTTAATAATACGATTACCGTCGGTCGGGAATTACACCCTACCCCGAAGATTATTTATTAATAAAGTTAATGCTAACGTTAAAATCTTATTTTGTCAAATATTAACTTCTTTTGTAAACAACGGTTAGAGTCAAATTAAATCACTTAATTCTTCAATATATCGACTATGAGCGTAACATGATTAAATAGTTAAGATAATTACACTCTTCAGAATGCTAATATTATTCATAATTACTAAAAAGTGCTAGAATTTGAGATGAGGAGTGATCATTCATATCTTGTAATTTCAATTTTCAGTAAGTACACTACTAAAAATATAGAGGAAAATTAAAATGGAACAGTCCAATAAAAAATATTTCTTTGATGAGCCAGCTTTTGATCTACATGATGGCGGATATGTACCTCTCATAGTAAATAATGCCCCGGAAATGCCTTTAAATATACCACCTATTTTAAAAGCAGATAGAGAGTCTAAAAATGATATCTACTATACCGTCACTGCAAAATCAGGGAAATCGCAAATATTGCCAGGGGGAAAAAGACACAGACATGGGGTTATAATGCTAATTTTTTAGGTAAGACTATTATATTTCACCGCGGTCAAAAAAATCATATCACTTTGAAGAATGGCCTGCCAGAATTAACTACTTTTCATTGGCATGGAGCTGATGTTAGTGGCCCTTATGTTGATGGGGGTTGTCACGCGCCTGTTTACCCAGGGGAAATCAAACATATTAATTTTACGTTGAATCAGCCCGCTGCGACATTATGGTTGCATGCTCACCCATGTCCATCCACAGCGGAACAGGTGTGGCAAGGATTAGCTACAATAGTTATTGTTCAAGATGAGCATGAATCTCAATTATCAATACCAAGAAATTATGGAGTAGATGATATTCCAATTATTTTACAAGATAGACATTTTCACAAAGATAATCAGTTTGATTATCGTGCCGATTATGATCCTGATGGTGTTGCAGGTCCCACGGCTGTTATCAATGGAACAGTCAACCCATACTTCGATGTCACAACACAAAAAATAAGGTTACGTTTTCTAAATGGTGCTAACCGTCGGGAATGGCGTTTGCATTTTTCCGATGATTTGCCATTTGATCAGATTGCGGGGGATTGTTCTCTATTACCCAAGCCAATCAAGCTGACAGGTTTAATGTTGAGCTGTGCTGAACGTGCAGAAGTCATTATTGATTTTAGCCAATATCATGAAGGTGATGAGGTAACCTTATATACTGATCAAGTGCCACTATTAAAGTTCCGCATTCACAATTTCGCAAAAGATACTACAAAAATTCCCGATCATTTAATTAATTTAAAGAAACCGGCAGTTGAAACGTCATTACCCATTCGACATGTCGTCATGCAAGGAATGGATGAAAGTGTTGCCATAGATGACAAGAAATTTGCTATGGAACGCATTGATGCCGAGCAAATAGTTGGAGAGTACCAGTATTGGGATGTCACGAATAGTAACGAAAAACCGGGAATGGTTCACCCATTTCACATACACGGCACTCGCTTTTTAGTACTAACACGTAATGGAAAAGATCCATATCCAAATGAGAACGGTTTCAAAGACACCATTGGAGTTAACCCAGGGGAAACTGTTCGAATACTAGTTAAGTTTGATTTACCTGGTATTTATATGTATCATTGCCATATTTTAGAACATGAAGATGGTGGTATGATGGCACAAATAGAGATAGTAGATCCAAAAAAGCCGCATCAGAAGTATCAGTTAATGGATATGAATACTTTAATGAACGCGTTAGCTGAGGAGCGTGGTATTGATTTATCTAATCTTTGGATGGTAGGTATGGAGTCGTACGAAAAAATGGGAATGAAAATGTAAGATTTTGCTAGAATACTTCCGATGAAAAATGGTTGATCAATCATATTCGCTGTTAGACTATTGGTATGTTAAGATTAAGGGAACAACATATTTTAAAA
>AEMJ01000267.1 GCA_000166735.2 Leuconostoc inhae KCTC 3774
GGCCGTGGGACAACCCTAAATCAAAATGACTTGTTGGCAGCTATTGACGACTCTCGTGTTAAATATGCTGCGTTAGACGTTACCACACCTGAACCATTACCTAAAAACCACCCGTTATTTGACAGACCGCAAGTGTTATTGACGCAACATACTAGTTGGGGGGAGTCTGTTAATGCGGGGCGCACTGGTGGATTATTTCGTTTATTTGAAAAGAACGTCCCATACTTTGTAAAAGATGGTACGATTAGGTACAATATTGTAAATCTTGATAAAGGATACTAAATATACATGTCTGAGTCGGTATGTTTAATAACTGAGAGGGAACACAAAATGTCTATGAAAAAAATTGCGCATCGTGGTATTTCAGCTCAGGCACCGGAAAATACACGTGCTGCGTTTGAAAAAATGATAGCAATGAATGCTGACTGGTTAGAAACAGATATTGATATGACGTCTGATGGTGAATTAGTCCTCATTCATGATGACAGAGTGGAT
>AEMJ01000266.1 GCA_000166735.2 Leuconostoc inhae KCTC 3774
TTTATTTTTCTAAACTATCAGGTGTAATCACATTGTAAAATTGACCAACAACACCCGTTTCGTGTGCATCAGATCCATAGACCAATTCAATACCTAAGTTTCTTGCTTTTTTGTACAATATCAGCTGTCGGATAAGTTTCGCCATTATAAGGTTTGCTAAGTCCGGCCGTATTAAAATCAAGTTGAAAATGATTATCCTTAATTTGTCTTAATAAATCATCAATAAGTAATTGGTTATTATCATCGAATTTTGGCAGATTAAAATATTTTTGATATTTTCGAATTAATGTCATATGCCCAATTCTAATCACAAAATCATTTGGTAATGTTGCCGCAAAACGTACACTTTTTTGCACTGTATTAAAATAGTTTTTAAA
>AEMJ01000265.1 GCA_000166735.2 Leuconostoc inhae KCTC 3774
GTTGTTGGCTCGATTAGTTTTACATTTGGCCATTTGGGCGATATTGTCTACATTCGCCATCTTGGATGGTTAATATCAGGTAATTTTATTGCTGGTCGCTACATCACTACCCATAGTACCAAAAAATTACTCAGTGTCAAGCCCGAGTTACGCCAAGATGGTATTTATAACCAACTTAATATCACATTTGATTCTCAAGCACCTGTTCACATTGCTATCGCTGCATTGCTTGATATATGGGGCACCAAATCAAACCCATTAACCAAATTAAAATGGCTCCCTGGACAAAATGATCGCTACGAGGTAACATCGTAATCATCATTTTCACCTTGTTTTTATATTATAACAAGTTGTTTAATG
>AEMJ01000264.1 GCA_000166735.2 Leuconostoc inhae KCTC 3774
CCATTCAAAAAATTATAGTATCGCAAGCGTTCTTTTTCCAATTCTTCACTAACAAAAAATACAGGCTTATCAACCAAGCCATCAAGCATTGTACTAAATACAATTAACATACGCCCAACACGACCATTGCCATCCAAAAACGGATGAATAGACTCGAATTGTGCATGTAAAATTGCTGTTTTAATAAGTGGATCTGTCGCCTCATCAAGAACAATTTCATTATCACTAACAATGACGTTATCAAAAGTTCGATGATGTTCACCATTAATAAAAAACTCAAGATTAGCCATGTAGTTCGCGATTTCGTTTGCTGCGACTGGAATGTAGGTTGCATGCTCAATTTTTATTATCTGGCCCTATGAAATTTTGTATTTTACGATACTCACCACGTGCTGACGTTGTACCACGCGTACCGCCTGCCATTAGTGTTTCATGAATTTGTTGAATAAGTCGTGTAGAAATTGGATTACCCGCACTAATTAGATCAATACCTAGAGATAATGCGTGTCGATAATTATCAACTTCGATTACTTCTGACCGTTTTTTCTTTTTATCTTCATCATCAATCATATCTGCAAAAGTCACCTGAGTCCCCTCAATACGCGTTGACTGTACAGATTCATTTAGTGCGAGTAACTGAATCAAATGAGAATCGACAATTGAATGCTCAAGTTCTGAATTCAGCC
>AEMJ01000263.1 GCA_000166735.2 Leuconostoc inhae KCTC 3774
AGCTAAATTCAATAAAACTCCACTGTCTGTCAAAACCTGGTTGGAAAAAAGAAATCAGCTTGCGCCAAATCCTCCAAAGAAATTTTTTGTTGAATGGCTAGAGATAAAACATTCCCTTTGGGCTGTGATATCGTGCGTTGAAAGAACTGCCCCACCTAATAGACGATGTGTTTGTGGATCATAAGCTAGACTAACATAAACATTGGGATTACCCATCTGATTTGGCACATAATCAGGGCGCAATGTATCCTGATAAAAGGCTGTTTTGATTGTCACACCAACTTTTTTAGCAGTTGTCGTATTTAAGCCAGCAGTGGCAAAATGATAATCAAAGACGCTCAACGCTGAAGAACCAACAACGCCACTAAATGGTACTGCAGGTGTCTTTTCAAATAAATGAGCAGCTATATAGCGCGCCTCACGACGAACAACTGAAGCCAAAGCAATGGGCATTTTAGTTTGCGCTGGAATCGAGTAAGCTAGAACGGCATCCCCAACAGCATAAACATCTGGTACGTTAGTTTTAAGGTACTCATCTGTCTTAATCCAACCCTGCTCATCTAAATCAATTGTGCCTTTTAACCAATCCGTATTTGGTTTGATTCCCGCAGCTTGAATCACCAAATCACTTGGATATTCGCCTTCATTCGTCTGAACTGAAACCACTTGATTATCTGTATCGCCTTCGTAACGTTCAATCTGAACATCAGTGACTACCGTGACACCTTTATCAAGTAATTTTTGACTGATAAGATGCGTCATATCTGAATCCAAATAATTACCTAAAGGTCGATCAATCATATCAATTAAGGTCACATGTTTCCCAGCCTTGACACTCGCTTCAAC
>AEMJ01000262.1 GCA_000166735.2 Leuconostoc inhae KCTC 3774
AAATAAGGATGCCAACCCAGACTATGGAAATATTCGGTTAAAGTATCATCAGATTCTCGTGACAAAACTGTTGGATTAGCAATTTTGAAACCGTTTAAATTCAAAATAGGTAATACAGTACCATCATTTTTTGGATTTAAAAACTTATTAACATGCCATGATGTCGCAAGAGGTGCGGTTTCTGCTTCACCATCGCCCACCACTACAGCAGCGATAAGATTTGGATTGTCTAACACAGCACCTGCACCATGTAAAATCGAATATCCTAATGCACCACCTTCATGAATAGAACCAGGTACTTTTGGATCAACATGTGAAGCAACACC
>AEMJ01000261.1 GCA_000166735.2 Leuconostoc inhae KCTC 3774
TCTTATAAATACTCTGTAACCACATCGGAAAATAAGTTTGAAATCCTATTTGAATCGCACTCAACACTAAGGCCGTTGTAATCTGAATTGAAAACAACCTGTTATGAAACAAAGTTAACGGTATAATTGGGTCATTTGCCTGCCGTTCGAAAATAAAAAATGATATACCAAATACAACAATTAGAAATAGGATAACCAATATTTCTGTTAATGAAAAATTAACCTGACTTAGTGTTTGGAAAAGCATTAAAGTCATTATCAGAAGTCCTGATAATGACAAAATACCTTTAACGTCCAACGGCTTTTTGACATATTTTTTGCTTTTTTCCTTGTACTTAAATGAAATAATTAATATCACGAGAATGCCAATTGGTACATTGATAAAAAACACCCAATCCCAACTTAATTTATCAACAATATAACCACCCAACAAGGGCCCTAACAATGCTGATATCCCCCAAGCTGTATTATTCATAGCCAACATTTTTTGAGCGTTTCTGATAGTCGAACAAATCTGCAATCATTGTGAACGTAATAGGCATGATTGCACCGGCACCGATGCCTTGTAAAGCTCTAAACATGATGAGTACAATCATGTTATTTGATACACCACACAAAAACGATCCAATTGTAAAAATAATGAGACCAGTTAAAAATA
>AEMJ01000260.1 GCA_000166735.2 Leuconostoc inhae KCTC 3774
CTTTACCGTTTGATGTTGTTATTATGAGTTGGGCGCCAGATACAGATACCAGCGATGCCACTATTTTAAAGCACTACGTGAGCAACATTTCACGGGTGATTTCATTGTTATTGGTGAAAAATCAAGCCACTAATTCAAGCACATTTTGGCAAATTGCTGACCTCACCCTCTCAAAAATTTAAATCAATATCATCATCAATTTGATTCTATACATGACCAAATTTTTATAGTCAAATGAGTGATAAAAAGGCTTCAAAGTTGTCAGACACAATCTAACAACTTTGGGGCCTTTTTCATTTTATTTTAATAGGTCATTAAT
>AEMJ01000259.1 GCA_000166735.2 Leuconostoc inhae KCTC 3774
GGAGAGAATGAATATGAAATTGACAAATATGATACTAACAAAATTTACCACTAAAATTGTGAGTTTCTTTGTTGGAAGTATCAATGGTTTAAATAACTTAAAATTTATTGGGCCCCGTATAATCATTGCAAATCACAGTAGTTATATGGACCATTTCGTGATTTTATATTTATTAAAAAAGCAAAAATCCCAAACAATCTGTTTATTTTCTAACTAAGAAAGAGGCATTTGAAAAACCTTTTTTCACGTTGGTGGCATGTGTCATTAAACAGTATACCTGTTGATAGGGGCAAAAATGCTTTGTCATCTATGATGACGCTTAAAGATAAATTGATTCATGAGAATGCAGTTGTAG
>AEMJ01000258.1 GCA_000166735.2 Leuconostoc inhae KCTC 3774
TCACCAACGAATGTTCGCACACCTAGTTGCAAAATAGCTAAATTAACCGCAAATCCCAATGATGTCGTCAAAATATAGAAGAAAAGCTTGCACCACTAGCCAATCCAGATGCCCCATTACTGGTAATAAATACTTGATGGAAATAACTTGGTCCTAAGACAACCATGATAATTCCGAAAAACAAAACATCAAAATAGCAGTTGCGACCATATTTTCATTAAATATTCTCAAAAATCCTGGTAAAGTAACATCTTCCAAACGTTTTGATGGCTTATGATCCTTTTTATCGGATGATTTTTTCATTTTGTCAGAAATCCAAGCCACCAACGCTATACCAAACATTTACTGATGGGCAATAGCGAATCCACCACCATCAGTTAATTGCTGTATTGGTTTAATCGTCATGTTTGACCCAACAGCCCAGTACAAACCGAGGATAACACCCATAACTAACAATACTTCAATGCGTCCTAAGCTCGGAATGGCAAAACAATAAAATCCAAAATGCAGTTGCTGCTTGTTGTACTTGGACATTTTCCAGTTGTGAAGACGGCACGCAA
>AEMJ01000257.1 GCA_000166735.2 Leuconostoc inhae KCTC 3774
TCATTTTTTATTCAAATTGTGCATCGTATAGATGCCTATAAATACCATTATCAGCCAAAAGGCTTTGATGTGTGCCTATTTCTGCAACTTGTCCTGCATTCATCACAATAATTTGATCTGCTTTGTGGATTGTACTCAGTCTATGTGCAATCACAATTGCAGTTTTTGCGACCATTAAATTATCTAATGCATGTTGAATTGCTTTTTCGGACTCATTATCTAATGCAGCAGTGGCTTCGTCTAGAATCACAATCGGCGCATTTTTTAATAAAGCGCGTGCAATAGATAGGCGCTGTTTTTGTCCGCCAGATAGTTTAACACCACGTTCACCAACTTCAGTATTTAATTGATGTGGTAATTGTCTGATAAAATCAGCAATGTCTGCTTGTTGCGCTGCTTGCCAAATGTTATTTTGAGTCACATTTTCGGTGCCATATGTAATATTATCAGCTATAGTGCCGTCAACAATTGTAACATCTTGACTGACCACGGCAATATTTTGACGTAAGTTGGACAGATTGAACTGCTTAATATCTATCCCATCAAACGTCATATCACCGGCTGAACGATCATACATACGAGTGAGCAGTTTAGTAATAGTTGATTTACCCGAACCAGAACGACCAACTAGAGCTGTTGTTTTACCACTTGGTATGGTAAAAGAAACATGATTTAAGGCAGGATTAGTTTCCACATCGTATTCAAACGTCACCTGTTGTAAAGTGATACCTGTTTTTAAAGGGTTAGGAAAATCTACCGGTTCTTTTACCTCTAGAATGCTTGGCTGGTAACTTAAAATGTTTTTATACGATCGTACGAGACTTGTGCGGTTTGAAAAACGTTCATTAACATAGAAAAGGATCGAATAGGATCTTGTAGCATAGTGACATAAGCAATATAGGCGACTAAATCACCGACAGTCATGGTACCGCGCATAACAAATAATGAACCAAATAATAATACAATTGCTGTGCCAATTGTGTTAATTAGCGTGATTAAAGGTTGGAAAATAGCTTGCCATTTGGTAGCTGTTAAGGAATAGTTGTTTGATTCGTTAGCAATGGCTTTAAATTTGTCCGTTTCGGAATTTTCTGATGTATAGGATTTGATTAATTCAATTTCTGTCAGTGTCGCTTGCAGCTGATTATTAATTTTACTTTGTGCATAACGTACATTTGAGTAAGATTCACGAATACGGCTACGGAAAAATCGAATAGTCACAAATAAAATTGGGAACGTTATTGAGACAAGCAAGGCTAAGTGCCAATTCTGAACAAATAAGAAAGTTAGAACACCAATAAAGGTGAAAATGTTACCAATAATGCTAAACGTATTGGAACTAATTAACATTTGAAGATTACTGATATCACTGGTTAATCGGACCATTAAATCGCCAGTTTTCGTGTCTTGAAAAAAAGCATAATCTTGTTTAAGTATGTCATTGTATGTTTTAATACGTAAATCCGTAATGGCGCGTTGTGATAAAATTTGCATCATATAGGTAGAGAAAAATGTGATTGTGCCAAGAATTAGAGTGGTTATGAGTAACCAAAAATGTTACTGTATAATGCATATTGATTATTTTGAGGTAATACATGGTCAATGATATTTTTTGTGAATTGTGGCACCATGAAATTTAACCCTGCCATAATAGTCAGCAAAAAAACATTTAGAATGACAAGGCCACGGCGCTTTAAAACAGATCCAAAAACAAAACGGATCATTTCACCGATAGTGGAATTTGATTTTGACAGTTGTTCTTTGATTTCGGACGGGCTCATACGTCTATTTGAATTATTCATAATGTTTTATTATACGCTACATTGGAATAAGTCTGGGAAATATATTGTATATACAAAATTTTGAATTTACCAATGACGTAAATTAGTTGCAATTGTGTAAATACCATAAAGTAATAAACTAATTAAATAGAGCCAACTAATGATGCGCCACCATTTAATGTGAAATTGAGGTTTAGAACGCCGCATATGATGGACCTCCCCATGTTGTTATTATTTAATTGTAATATAACGTATTTATATGACGACTATGTAACAATATAAGCACATTAAGAAAATGATACACTTTTTTATAAATTCTTACAAAAAAGGACAATTAACTATTTAGGCTGTGGTGGTCAGTTTTGTAGCCCTTTTGTAGCACTAACATGCGAAAAGATTGTTTTTAGTTAAATGTAGATTGACGTTATTAAACACTGAAACGCCAGTGACACCAGCGTTTACAAACAAAAAAGCCGTCCTACCAACAACGTTGATAAAACAGCAAATATGCCGCTGACAGGAATCGAACCTGCACGAGATTACTCTCATATCGACCTGAACGGTACGCGTCTGCCAGTTCCGCCACAGCGGCAATACACGCTTTATTATACTAGATTCCTTCATAAAATAAAAGATTGACTTTCAATGCCAATATAGTAATATATAAAATAATGGGATTAAAAAGACTAATGTTAAGTTTTTTGAGTATTTTTAGACTTTTTAAAATGTATTTGTTAGCTTATAGACCTGAATTTACGTTTATAAAATCAGAGGTATTCGTAAAATATACATATAACGCATGAACATCTTGTTATTGAACACAAAATGGAGGGTGTGCAAAGGCACAAAATCATGATGACAACTTACAATTTTTCTGCTGGACCAGGTGTTATGCCAGAAGAGGTCATAACACAAATTAAACAGGAGTTTGAAAAAAACGAACAGACACATATGAGTATTATTGAAATATCTCATCGTTCCAAACAATTCCAAACAATTGTGACTGATGCTGAAAATAAATTGCGTCAATTAATGCATATTTCAGATGAGTATGCTGTTGTCTTTTTACAAGGGGGCGGATCCACTCAATTTGAAATGATGCCATTAAATTTTGCAACAAATCACCATGAAATTGCTTTTCTAGATTCAGGTAACTTTGCGCAAAAAGCTGTGGAAGCAGCTAGAGAGCTCGGTAATAAAGTAACAACATTAAATAGTACAAAAAACATGTATTATCAAAAGCTGCCGCTTTTACCTGATGATTTTGATGCAACGACTTACGATTATTTACATATTGTGACCAACAATACGATCGAGGGCGCAACTTTCCACCAAAATAATTTACCCAAAACAACTGGACGTCTCGTTGCTGATATGAGTTCAAATATATTAGCAGAACCGTATCATGTATCAGATTTTGATGCGATTTTTGCTGGCGGTCAAAAAAATCTAGGTCCAGCAGGTGTTACTGTCGCAATTATTAAAAAATCTTGGTTGGCAGAACAAGACGTTACTGGGGTTGGTCCGATGATGCGTTATCAAAATCATATTGATAAAAATTCAATGTATAATACATCACCTGTTTTTGCAATATACACTTTAAATTTGGTGCTCGATTGGGTCATACAACAAGGTGGCGTGACTGAAATGTATCGTCGCAATTTGGAAAAATCAAAACGTCTTTATGCTTATCTTGATCAGTCGGAATTCTATACTGCACCAGTGGAAGCGCGCGCGCGTTCTCTGACAAATATTGTTTTTACGACAGGTGATCTTGAAAAAGATAAGGTTATTGCTAAGCAAGCGACTGAAGAAGGTTTGTTTAATCTTAGCGGGCATCGTTCAGTCGGTGGTTTTAGAGCATCATTATACAACGCACAACCGATGTCGGCTGTAGATGCGTTGATTGCATTTTTGCAGAAAGTAGAACAACAAGCATGACAACGATCAAAACTTATAATGCGATTAGTACCATAGGATTAGATTATTTAAAGCAACATGATTATGAGATTAATACAAATGATAGTCCAAAAGGGATACTTTTGCGATCTCAAAATCTGCATAATGAAAAAATTGCCGCTAGTGTGCGGGCCGTTGTACGAGCAGGTGCTGGATTCAATAATATTCCAGTAGATGACTTATCAAAGCGCGGCGTGGTTGTGTTTAACACACCTGGTGGTAATGCAAATGCGGTTAAAGAATTAACATTAGCATCACTAATTTTAGCGGCACGACCGGTTATTGGGGCAATTGGCTTTGCTAATGAAACACGTGGTGGTGATGTATCTTTACGTACAGAAGTGAGTAAGGGTGGCTATCGCGGCACTGAGTTAGCCGGGAAAACACTAGGGGTTATTGGCCTAGGAAATGTTGGTTCGAAGGTAGCTAATACTGCTTTAGCACTAGACATGGATGTAATTGGCTATGATCCTGGACTAAATGCCAACACAGCTTGGCGAATTGATCGGCACATTTTACATGCTAAAAATGTGCAGGAGGTCTTAAAAAAAGCTGATTATATAACAGTGCATATTCCGTTAACTGATAAAAATAAGTTTTTATTGATAGTGATAGCATTGCGCTCATGAAACCAACAGCTGCTTTATTAAATTTTTCACGCAGTGGCATTGTTAATGATTTGGCAGCTAAAGCAGCGTTAGATGATGATAAATTACGGGTCTATATCACAGATTTTGCTGATGAGGCACTATTTGATCATCCAAAAGTCATCATCACACCACATATTGGTGGTTCAACGGTTGAGGCCGAAGATACAAGTGCCTTGATGGCAGCGCGCCAGTTAGACGAATATCTGACAACTGGTAATATTATCAATTCAGTAAATTATCCAGACATTGATGAACCATTTATAACAAAATACCGTGTTGGTATTATTCATGAGAATGTCCCCAATATGATTAGTCAAATTTCAAAGTTTTTTGGTGATAATGATATTAATATTGAGCAATTAAGTAATCGCGCGGTAGGTGCATATGCGTACACGTTAGTAGCGATAAATGACTTTAGTGATACCCAGCAAGAATATGTTAAAACGGCATTAGACGACATTCCGCATGTTATTTTAACGCGTCGCTACGTTAATGAAAACTACTAAAGGGGATAATTACAAATGAAAGATTTACAGGAATCAGGGATTACAAAATTAGCCCAACGTGGTGTAAGCATCAATGATATAGCTGAGGGGGCGCGTACCTTTTTAATAGAAAAATATCATGATGCCGTTGATGAGGTATTATTAAATACAGCTATTTCACGTGTACTACACAAAGATGAAGTAGCAGATATTATATTAACGGCATTGTATTTAGATGAACAAGCAGAAAATATGCCTGATACGCAACCACTCAAAGCGCGTTTACAGCGTGACGCGAACGGACACAATGTTGATGAAATATTGGCAATTGCAATTACACAACAGTTCTCAGCGGCAGCAACAGTCCACTATGGTCTACTAGATGATCTCAAGCCAGGTTTGATTGGTATTATTAATGATAAAACTGATAGTATTAATGTTTATCTAGATGATATCTTGGCAGCATTGATTGCCAGTTCAGCGATGCTTTACTTAGAGTTATTGGGTGGAAACACTTATTAAAAAATATTAATGCCATAATTGTTTAAAAACGTGACTTACTGCTTTAAAAACTGGTAAGGTAAGCGTTTTTTGATAGAATTAAAGGCACAGTAATAATTTCAAGGAGATGTTAAAATGTCAGGACATAGTAAATGGCATAACATACAAGGCCGTAAAAACGCCCAAGATGCTAAGCGCGGTAAAATTTTTCAAAAGTTAGCACATGATTTGTACGTTGCAGCTAAGGCTGGTGGTGCAGATACATATATGAATGCATCACTACGGCTGGTTGTTGAAAAAGCTAAGTCAGCTAATATGCCAAAAGATAATATTCAGCGTGCGTTGGATAAAGCTTCAGGTGCTGGTGGTCAAAAATTTGAAGAAGTAACTTACGAAGGCTACGGTACGGCTGGTGTTGCCGTGTTAGTTGAAACATCAACGGATAATATTAATCGGACGGTATCAAGTATTCGCAATTCGTTTAAACACTTTGGTGGTGCTTTAGGAACTTCGGGTTCAGTCGCTTTTCAGTTTGATCGTAAAGGCTATTTGGCTATTGATCGAGAAATATTTTCTGAGTTAGACGAGGATACTGTTTTAGAAGCTGCACTGGAAGCAGGCGCTGAAGACGTGCAAACGCAAGATGCAGTTTTTGAAATTTATACGGCACCTAATGATTTTCAAACGATTGAAGGTACTTTGAGTGAAGCGGGCTATGTTTTTGATGAAGCTGAGGTGACCATGATTGCTCAAAACCCTATGATTATTTCTGATGACGATCGTGAAAAGTTAGAGCAATTAATAGATGAATTGGAAGAAAATGAAGATGTCTTAGCTGTGTATACAACAGCCGACTAAAAATTGGTTTATATAAAAACACATCTCGTAACGATTGTCTATTGACAGACGTTTGCTCATGAGATGTGTTTTTTGAATTATTTTTGCGCCTTTTGAATTAGTTTTGTTACAAATGTGTTTAATGTGATTTCATCTGCATCATCTGGTCTGAGATTTATTTTAACACCATCTGCGCCTTTAATACCATTTGTTTTGGCAAATTGTTCTTCAAATTTTGGTACGGCTAGCCCAAAATCAGACATATAATATATATCACCTGACCCAGCAACACCGTATATAACACCACTTAAATCAGCCTGAGCTAAGTCATCAAAAAAATCAAGACCCTCATCAGGTAAAGAACCATTGTCGTATGTATAGGGTACGATAACAGCAATATTTGTGTGCTCGAGTTCATCAACTTCGGTTTGTGATATTTCTGTTTTTTACGTTGATACCAGCAGCTTTGAAGGCTGAAACGATAATATCAGCAACATCTTCATTATTACCGGTGATTGTTGCATATACGACGTGTGCATCCATGATTAATATGAGTTATGCTAGTATACCTTCAAATTATGCGTATAATAGACATATTTCCTCCATTTATATTGTATAGTTATAATTATAAAGATTTTACAGATAATTGCACCTATTGTTTTCGTGAAATAATGCACGAATATGACGATTTGTTGACAAAATGAAAAAAGGCCTTTACACCACCCGTTTATGGCCTTACTATAAAGACTGGAAATTAAACGTAGAAAACCGCGACTACTTGATAGATTTGCGACCGCTTAGGAGATTACAAATGATACACCAGTTGTTGGCCGAATTTATGGGCACTGCTCTAATGATTATTTTTGGCGTTGGCGTTCACGCTGATGAGGTTTTGAATCGAACAAAATTTCACGGTTCGGGTCATATTTTTGCCATTACAACGTGGGGATTTGGTATCTCTATTGTGTTGTTTGTCTTTGGCGATGTTTTTATCAACCCAGCTATGGCTATGGCACAGCTTGTACTTGGAAAAATTGATTTGATATATTTTCTAACAGTCAGTGTTGTTGAAGTGCTGGGTGGTATTGTGGGCTCTTTGATTGTTTA
Source organism: Leuconostoc inhae KCTC 3774 (assembly GCA_000166735.2). GTDB lineage: Bacteria > Bacillota > Bacilli > Lactobacillales > Lactobacillaceae > Leuconostoc > Leuconostoc gasicomitatum. Next base: position 7,321 of record AEMJ01000257.1, read on the forward strand.
CGTGATGTATGCTGATCAGTTTAAACTATCAGAAAAAGATATTGATCCCGTTATCGTACGAAATATATTTTCAACTGCGCCAGCAATTCGTAACTTACCACGTAACTTTTTTGTTGAAGCGTTTGCGACTTTTTATATTTTTAACGAGTATTATGGCTATCTCAGCTCGAGCTGGAAACGTACCTGGTATGGTGCCGTTATCAGTTGGTTTCTTAGTATGGGCCGTGGGTATGGGTATGGGTGGTACGACTGGATTTGCAATGAATTTAGCACGAGACATGGGGCCACGGTTAGCCTATACAATTTTACCTTGGAAAAATCGTGCAACGTCTGATTTTAAATATGGATTACTTGTTCCAGGAATTGCCCCTTTTGTAGGAGCAATAGTTGCAGCTTTATTTTCAAAATATTACTTGGGACTTTAATGACGTGTTCTTAGCTTTAAAAGCGAACTTGTTATTTTTAATTGTTCAGTTATAATAAAATTATCAATTTTAAAGAGGAAAAAGATGACATTAACACGGGAACAATATAATGCTTTAAAAAATGGCGTTTGATAATGGTATTTTAGATCATGATGATCTTGCAAAGGATGCGCTTGAGATATTATTACTAGCAGTTGAACCAAAGTAATCGTTGCATAAACGAAAAAACAGTGTTAAAATTATTTTCAGTAACGTTGATAAGGACAACTCAAGTGTACACATGATAAAGAGAGCTCATGTTTGGTGAAAATGGGTGATTTGTGCATAAGAGACTACCTTTGAGTGGTGGTTGAGTAAGTAATGAAAAACATCCGGGTGACACCGATAGCTGTCATTTAAGTAGCATGGTTAAACATGTTAAACTTGGGTGGTACCACGGTGAAACGTCCCTTTAAGTCTATTGACTTAGAGGGACGTTTTTGTTTTTATCATGATGTTGTTAACTCAAATTCACAATTTGTTACAAAATTTGAAAGGAATAATAATATGTCAGCACTTAATCTTACATTTCCAGATGGGGCAGTGAAAGTCTTTCCCGATGGGACAAAACCAATTGAGGTTGCTCAAAGCATCTCAAAATCTTTAGCTAAAAAATCAGTATCAGCTAAACTAAACGATGCATATGTTGGTATGAATGATATTCTCCCAGAATCTGGTAATTTTCAGTTAATTACCACAAGTGATACCGAAGCGCTATCATTACTACGTCACGCAACATCGCATCTCTTGGCACAGGCTTTGAAACGGATGCCAAAGTTTGCCAATATGCATTTTGGTGTAGGACCTTTCATTGATAATGGATTTTATTATGATACCGACAATGGTGCAGGAAATCAGGTTTCAGTAGAAGATTTTCCTGAAATTGAAGCGATGATGCATAAAATTGTTAAAGAAGATTTACCAATAATATCACGTCAGATTACACGTGCAGAAGCGTTGGAAATGTTTGCAGCAGATCCATACAAACTAGCATTGATTACGGATTTGCCTGAGGATGAAATTTTAACAATTGCTATACAAGGAGATCATATTGAATTAGACAAAGGTGGCTTAGTCCCATCAACTGGTTGGATTAAACATTTTAAATTAACATCCGTTGCTGGTGCTTATTGGCGTGGTAAATCATCTAATCCAATGATGCAACGCATATATGGCATCTCGGAATGGAAGCAAGCAGATGTTGATGCTGAAGTAACACGTCGTGAAGAAGCTAAAGAACGTGATCATCGCACAATTGGTCGTGATCTTGACTTGTTTTTTACAAGTCAAGAAGTTGGTTCTGGATTGCCAGTTTGGCTACCAAATGGGGCAACGATTCGCCGTCAAGTTGAACGTTATATTACTGACAAAGAATTAGCCAATGGCTATCAACATGTATACACCCCTGTATTATCAAACTTGAACTTGTATAAAACTTCTGGACATTGGGATCATTACCGTGAAGATATGTTTCCACCAATGGATATGGGAGATGGTGAATTTTTAGAGCTACGTCCTATGAATTGCCCATCACATATTATGGTATTCAAGCACAAGCCACGTTCGTACCGTGAATTACCAATTCGCATTGCTGAGCTTGGCATGATGCATCGTTATGAAAAGTCTGGTGCATTAACTGGCCTATCTCGTGTACGTGAAATGACGTTGAACGATGGTCACACATTCGTTGAACCAGAAAAAATTGAAGAAGAATTCAAATCTATTTTGACAATGATGATGGCTGTTTATCGTGATTTTAACATCACAGATTATCGCTTTAGATTATCATATCGCGATCCTAAAAATACTGAAAAGTATTTTGATGATGACGAAATGTGGGAAAAATCACAAGCGCAACTCAAAAGTGCAATGGATGATCTTAAATTAGATTATTACGAAGCTGAGGGTGAAGCTGCTTTCTACGGTCCAAAGCTGGATGTGCAAACGAAGACAGCCTTGGGTAATGAAGAAACAATGTCGACAATTCAGTTAGACTTTTTGTTGCCTGAACGTTTTGATTTGACGTATATTGGTGCCGATGGACAGGATAACCATCGGCCAGTGATGTTACACCGTGGCATTGTAGGCACAATGGAACGTTTTACGGCATATTTGATCGAAATGTATAAGGGTGCTTTTCCAACCTGGTTGTCACCATTGCAAGTGCAAATCATTCCTGTCAATCTTGGTGCGCATGGTGAGTATGCCGATGGTGTCCAAAAAAAGTTGCAGGCTGTGGGATTGCGAGCTAATGTAGAAACCAAGGAAGCAAAGATGGGCTATTTGATTCGTGAAGCGCAAACTAATAAGATCCCATATACACTAGTATTAGGTGATTCTGAAGTTGATGCTCAGACAGTGACAGTACGTAAGTACGGTGAAGAAAAGACACAAACAATGTCATTTATTGATTTTCAGATGGCTATTTTAGCAGATGTTGCACGTTATTCACGTCCAACAGAGACACATGAATAAAGTTATTAGAAGTCGCTAATATATGTTAGCGACTTTGTACATACAGATTGTATA
>AEMJ01000256.1 GCA_000166735.2 Leuconostoc inhae KCTC 3774
GAAATTTAAATTTTCCAGAAGTGGTTAATTTAACCCATGTTTCCATTAATTCATATCCTGGTGTTGCAATTAATTCTTTCTATCCTTGGCTTACTGGTATAATATTTATTATTCCTAATTTGCTATTTAGTAATCCCATGTGGGCTCTTTTTTAAGTTTTTTATATTAAATATTTTTACAATTATCTCAATAAATAGTTTATTAAGCTATTTAACAAGTAATCGATTAGCTGTATTTACAGGTATAGTTATTTATCAATTTAATAACTATCATTTTATTGATTTATACTCCCGTGTGGCTATTGGAGAAACTATTGCGTATGCCTTTTTCCCAATAGTTTTTTGGGAATAATTAAAATTAATCGTTCAGATAAATTTGGTTTTCTGCTTTTAGGATTGTCCATGGGATTGCTAGTTAATACACACATTTTGACATTTCTGTATGCTGTTTTTATTGTAATTTT
>AEMJ01000255.1 GCA_000166735.2 Leuconostoc inhae KCTC 3774
CCATATTCAACCTTATTCAACACCGCGTCGATTAGCTGTAGCGTTAATTGATGTGGCATCTCAATCAGAGGCATTATCAGAAGAAAAACGCGGACCATCAATTGAACGTGCAAAAAATGATAATGGTGAGTGGTCAAAAGCAGCTCAAGGGTTTGCTCGAGGTCAAGGTATGACACCAGAAAACTTTGAAGAACATGATGGCTATGTGTGGCTAACTAAACATACGGCAGGTATACCAGCAGACACTATCTTAGCTAATATTGGTGAAGAAGTTGTTGCACAAATGAAATTTACAACCTATATGAAGTGGGCTAACAATGCCTTTTTGTATGTGCGACCAATTAGATGGCTTGTTGCTTTACTTGATGATGTAGTGTATTG
>AEMJ01000254.1 GCA_000166735.2 Leuconostoc inhae KCTC 3774
GATAGTGTACCTTATTTAGAGTATTTAATCCAACGTTACAATCAAAAAATTTGATCCAGAGGGATATTTTATTAAACAATTTGTCCCTGAATTAGCAAACATAAAGGGTGAAAAATTCATGAGCCAAATTTGCTAACATCAGCTGAACAGAAACAATATAATATTGAGTTGTCAGGGACTTACCCCTTGCCAATTGTTAATCATAAAATGGCTAGAACGCGAGCGATAGCTGTTTTTAAAGAAAGTAAGCATATTTTCAACAATGTTTAGTAAATTAAAGTATAAACGAATTTTATCAAGCGATAAATACAGGTTAATTACAAAGTGATAAAAAATAAATAGTTATTTAAAACAAATATGTTGAGATTGTTGTACTTAGTATGGTAAGTTTAGTGTTGAAACAAGTCTTTTGTGTGCTATTAATAATTTGAAGAAAGTGGTAATTTTATGAAGGAAAATCATCCAAAAAAATAAAAAATGAAGTTAATTCAGACGAAGAAGTCTTTGAATCATTTTTTTCAGATTG
>AEMJ01000253.1 GCA_000166735.2 Leuconostoc inhae KCTC 3774
ATCTGCATTGACGTCTAATGTTTTCAAATTAAGGCGATCTGGATCTTCAAACAAGCGTTTCATTTCACTAACAGATTGGTAAGCAGCTGTATTGCTGGCTGCTGTGTTTTCATAATTATAAGTTAAAATTTTTTGCGCCTGCGTAAAGTCAATTGCATCATATGATTCATCTCGCGTTTTTCATCAACACGGATTGTATTTGATGACTGTTGTAAACAATGTCATTTTCAGCCACGAAATTCACAGTTAATTTGCATCCAATAACGTTCTGGACCTAGCAAACGTGGCATATCCCCATTACCTAACCA
>AEMJ01000252.1 GCA_000166735.2 Leuconostoc inhae KCTC 3774
CATTTTTAGTTAAACCGTTAAATCTGTTTTATCTAACTTTCGAAATTCATTTCAGTTGAGATTTTTTATAATGCGATCAATCATTAAAGGTGTTATAGGTACCGCTGCAAGAGAAACGATACCTATATAGGGTATTGACGAAATTAGACGTAAACTTGACAGCACATAGCAGATAAAAATAATGATATCTACAATAATGACCATTCTAATTAACCGAAGACTTGTTCTTGACATTATTTTTTTTATTAGGCATCGTACCACATTCCCTTTTTTTAAATATTTATTG
>AEMJ01000251.1 GCA_000166735.2 Leuconostoc inhae KCTC 3774
CATCGAATACAGATAACACATATAGTTATACGAGAGGGAGCGCCCAGACATCTGGATTTGGTTACATTGATACAACACCAGTAGAGATAGACAGCACAGGAACTGATGAAGATTACAGTGTATCTAAAAAATAATAATTTTATTTTAGTGAAACATTCATTTGAAAGTAGCAGTATCCAGGTATCAGAGAAATTATTAGTCAACGATTCTGGATATATTGTTCATAAAGTGTCATTCAAAAAACATGAGTGACACACAGTTAGAACCTAGACAGTATTATGCACTGCTAGATACTATGTTAAATGATAATGATT
>AEMJ01000250.1 GCA_000166735.2 Leuconostoc inhae KCTC 3774
AATGTTTGAGAATAGTATTTATAATTTCTAAAATTTTGAATCTTTTGAAAAGTTTGTTCCGGCATATGAGTAACATCCACAAACTCAAAATAGCCCAACTGCTCCTGAATTAATTTCAGATTGCCATTATCTAGGCTCTTAGTCAATAAATACTCCAGCGTTGTTTTAACTAGTTGGTTTTCAGGAATGTTGATCAAAAATTCATCATACTCGTTGTAGAAATTCGATTGATTGATCGTATTATTTCTAAGATGTTGAGTCATTAACAGTTTACCCTTGAGGAATTTCTCATTATTTTGAACAGTAACATACGATGATTTCAACCCTCGCTTGATTACCATATCTGATTCATTCAAAAACATCGAGATAAAGACTTCGAGTAAGTTATTCTTTTAGTATTA
>AEMJ01000249.1 GCA_000166735.2 Leuconostoc inhae KCTC 3774
ATCCACCATAGTTTTGACCATTCTCAGAAGTAGATGCTACTAATCGCTTTTTAGCAGAAATAATACCCTCAGTCACTGAGGAAGCGTACTCGGAGCCAAGTGGCGATCCAATTGCCAATACCTTTTGACCAACCTGTATTTGACTAGAATCGCCAAAATCAGCGGTTGTTGTCACAACACTTGGATCTATTTTTAATACAGCTAAAATCGGTCATAGCATCTTTACCAACAAGTGTCGCCGTAACTTTTTTGCCATCATGAAGCATAACCTGAATTTGGGCTGCATCGTTAATAACATGATTATTTGTTACTACATAAGCAGCATCTCCAGCTTTTTATAGATAACACCTGATCCTTCAGATGATTCTTGATAGCTATTAGCGCCTGACTTGAAATCAATACCGAACAACCGCATCCGAATCTTACCATA
>AEMJ01000248.1 GCA_000166735.2 Leuconostoc inhae KCTC 3774
GCTAAAGGTAACGTGCTTCATAGACACCACCTTACCCGTCACATCAATTGTCTCACCAGCTTGTAAATCTTCACCAGCCTCCTCTAATATATCGCCAATCCGTTCAGTTGCTCCTTGCGTTTTGGCCAAAGTTGTTGCAAATGTTGCTATTGTTGCCACAGGCGGTAACATTTGAAATAAATACATCATAAAAGCAATTAAATGTCCTGTAGTCATCTCTCCTTGTGACATACGGTAAGCACCAAAAGCAATGATGATCATGAATACCCCCATCATAACCATAGTCATTAATGGTTGTGATACGCCATCTATAATAGCCTCGCGACGTCCCAATTTAAATAAATGCGTAATTTGATGATGTCCGCGTTCTAGTTCTTGTTTTTCAGAACCAGACGATTTAACTAAACGTATTTCAGATAGTGTATCAGTAGATTGCCCACTAAATTCAGCGATACCATCTTGTGTCGCCCGACCAATTCTACCACCCCAAATCATTGGAATTGCCATAGCGACCGCTGCTAGTGGAATAGCAATTAAGATAAGCAATGCCATGTGCCAATCAACTATAAACATTAAGATGACAGCACCTAGCAATTGAATGATACCCGTTATAAAATTAGGAAAGCTGTTGGCTACTAGTGTTTTAACTTGCGATGTGTCATTGACTAAACGAGAGATCATTTCTCCTGATTTGACTTCATCAAAATATGTTACTTTTAAACAATTAATTT
>AEMJ01000247.1 GCA_000166735.2 Leuconostoc inhae KCTC 3774
ATCCATTAGTACGTAATTGTTCTTCAATATGCGGTGCAATAGCATCATAAATACCCGACACTAAAAATAACCTTTTGGTTTTAAACGAGAACGCGTCTGTGGAATTAGTCTTTCAATAACATCTGCCAAAATATTTGCCACAATCAAATCAACTGGTTGTGTATCAACATTTAATAGTAAATCACTTGTCACAACTTTTATATCTGCCGCAATCGGATTTAACATCAAGTTTTCTTTCGCAACTTTTACAGATATATCATCAATATCTGTCGCCAAAAACAGAGCTAACACCTAACAGTTTCGCTGCAACCGCTAAAACACCAGAGCCTGTCCCAACATCAATCATTGATTCACCACCACGCACAACTGCTTCCAATGCTTGCATCATAAGTCGTGTTGTCTCATGAGTTCCTGTGCCAAAGGTTAATTGCGGATCCATAATAATTGGCATCTCGTCTGACTGTTGTGGCTTAAATGTTTCCCAGGATGGTACGACTGTCAAATGTCGCGTAATTCGCTGAGT
>AEMJ01000246.1 GCA_000166735.2 Leuconostoc inhae KCTC 3774
CCTTAACACTGTTCTTACTACTCTTATTTGCGCTATAAAGCTCTGTTGTGGTTAATGGTGCTTCATCCAATTTACCCTGTTTGTACAACTGAACAGCCGTTTCAGGCTTCTTGACAACTTGGTATGTCAATGTTTGCGTTTTTGACATTTTTAGCATCCCAATAATTTTTGTTCTTCACAAGTTCAAAGGTGCCATTAGTCCCATTCCAACCCTTAAAAGTGTAAGGCCTGAATATAACTGTTTTTCAGATGTTGTACCATAAGATTTACCTTGCTTAGTAACAAATGATTCCTTTTGCGGCAATAAAGTTTAGAAAAGTTAGTAAGTATTACAAAATGTGGCATT
>AEMJ01000245.1 GCA_000166735.2 Leuconostoc inhae KCTC 3774
CAAACACTGATTCGACTGGCTGATCATTTGTTTAATTTAACGAGTAGTAATCATTATGCCCTTGCAAGATTGACGAGTTTTGTTAATCCATGGGATCCCAATGCTGTTGACACTAGCCGACAGCTACTCTATGGTTATTATGCCATTGCACATGGTGGTATATTTGGTGTTGGTTTAGGTAATTCACTTATTAAGCCATATTTACCAGAATCAAACACTGATTTTATTATGGCAGTCATGACAGAGGAGCTAGGGGCGATAACAACAGCATCAGTACTGGGGTTAATGTTAATATTGGTTGGACGC
>AEMJ01000244.1 GCA_000166735.2 Leuconostoc inhae KCTC 3774
CTGCGGCTGAAGCGGAAGCTATTGGCGATTGGCAGAGCACACGCGAACAATTTTTAGCCACGTTGCAAGAGGTACGAGATATTAAACAGCGTACTGCAGAATACTTTATGGACATTCAAGCATATGAGAAAGCCAGAGATTCAATGGTTACTGATAGTGATGCGAGTGAATTAACTGCTTTAGAAAAAGAATTAGTTTTGTCTCGGAAAGATGTCATTCAGGGTGAGCAAGAATCAGAAGCGTTTGACAATAAAATTAACACATTAAATGGTCAAATTAAGAACGAAATTGCAGCAAAACCTACGGGATTTTTAATGTCTAAGAAACGACGAGGGCAGGCTAAAGAAATTAAGGCATATATTAGTAAGTTGAATGATAGTATTCGTGATTTAATTGTTAAGCAAGATCTAGCGGAT
>AEMJ01000243.1 GCA_000166735.2 Leuconostoc inhae KCTC 3774
AAAATTGTTAAGGGTTTTAATACAACGTTTGCCAGTACATTAGCTACTAAAACTGTGAATGGCACAATTCAAACAACTGTGCAGCTAGCTTCTGATGATCAAACTGCTAAAGAGACAATTATAGCAGCATTGGTAGGAAGTGGATTAGCTGTCATTGATGCAGGATCTTTATTACGTGCACGTGAACTCGAATCATTAGGATTTTTTGCAATTGACATTGGCATCTAAAGAAGTTATTGGATGGACTGGTGGTTTTGGATTAGTCAAGTAAATAACTAAAAAGATAAGCACTTCGGTGCTTTTTTCGTACAATAGAAGTATGAAGACTATTACGAAAATCGCGACACAAAAAAGCAGGGCGTTATAGCATTGATTTAGACAAGCAGTTTGCATTTGGTGTGTCTGAAAGTGTGTTAATTAAATATGGTTTGGCAAAGGGACGTGAACTTGATGATGCATTAATTGAACAAATTAAGCATGACGATGACATTGCCAAGGCGTTTAATATAGCCATAA
>AEMJ01000242.1 GCA_000166735.2 Leuconostoc inhae KCTC 3774
GGATTGATACCAGGGGTTGTATATTGCTATGGGAAGTATCCTTACTTTAGTGGCAATCTCATTTTTAGACATTAATTGGGCAGAGACTAAAACTCAAATGCTTTTTGTTGTATATATCTTAATTATCCATCAAGCTATTGAACAAACATTAGGTGGAACAGATACATATTTGTTGAAAATGACTGCAAACCAACAGTTTGATACTGGCAATTGTTATGATAGTATTAGGGGGTGATTTATTTATATTTTTGTTTTGGCATGAATATTTTAATTAATCATCAGATTACTTTTGAGGGTATGTTTAATGTGATGAATTACGGTTTTTTATTTTTCTATGCATTGACAGTACTATTTGCCATTATAAGGAGAAAAAGTCTACTGATGGCGAATCATAAAAACTTAAAACTTAAATCAGCGAGAACGCTTGCTGGTATGACGCAAATTGATCTTGCTAAGTCTGTGCATGTTACACGTCAGACAATAGTAGCAGTTGAGTCGGGGAATTATAATCCCTCTATTAACTTGTGCATTGATATTTGTAAAGTACTGGGTTGTACATTGAATGACTTATTTTGGAATGAAGACAATTAAAAATTGGAACGGCAATCTGTTTTAAGTACACAACAATCGACCAATAGCTTATAATAGAATTATGACAAAAAACCGCGT
>AEMJ01000241.1 GCA_000166735.2 Leuconostoc inhae KCTC 3774
TAAAAATGTATGAAGAGCGCGGATACTCGTCACGCGAAGCAGCATTGTTAATTCTCGAAAATAATATTNTGGGACTTGAAATTGATAAGCGAGCTTATCAACTCGCATACTTTGCATTAATGATGAAGGCTCGCGAATATAATCGCCGCATATTGACAAGTAGTACTAACCCAAGGGTTTATGTTTTCCGTGATGTAACAAATATAGCAGATGACATTTACAAACAACTTTCCGAAAATATTGCCTCTGAAATTAAATCGTTGGTGACACTTTTTGAAAATGCTACTGAACTCGGTTCTATAATGCAGTTTGAAAAGCAATATGATATTGACCTATTAAAGTCTGAAATTACCAAGATTGAAGCTGATGAATTAGACATTTTTGGAATATCTGCTTCAAAAGACAGCATTATCAACATGTTAAGCATTATTAACGTACTTCAGACAAAGTATGAAGTGGTTGTCACCAATCCTCCGTATATGAACAAGTTTGAAGCAAGTTTAAAGAAATATATCAATAATCACTTTAAAGCCTATAAGGGCGACCTGTTTTCAGTATTTATTTTCAACAATTTACAGATGCTTAAACCAGATGGCTATGCTGCCTACATGACACCATTC
>AEMJ01000240.1 GCA_000166735.2 Leuconostoc inhae KCTC 3774
AATAATTTACACTAACTCAAGAATTGTAGCAACAAACCGTTTGCGGTTCATCATTATAAAAATTCATTTAATTGTCATTATGAAACCATGAAGAATGGTATACTTAAAAGAAAATAAAAAGGATGATTTATGAGTTATTCACAAAAATGGAATTTAGATAGTATTTACCCTGGTGGCATCAATTCACCTCAGCTAGCACAAAAATATCAATTAATTGACGATCAAATTAAAAATTTTAACCAACAAATCCTAGCCTCTAAACCAACCGCTGAGAACATTGCTGACCTCGCTGATTTAGCACAAACTATTGGTTCAGGTTTAGGCACTGTAAGCATTTTTATCAATGGCTTAGCGTCAGTCGACTATGGTAATAGCATCTATAGCCCACAATTTAATAAACTGGGTAAACTC
>AEMJ01000239.1 GCA_000166735.2 Leuconostoc inhae KCTC 3774
GCAATTATATTTTTTCATCAGGTGATACTTCCCAATCATCATTAAAATTAACCGCATTTTGAACAACGTCTCCTCTGTCATTAAGCGCATAATTTTTTAAGACAGTTACAAAACTACCGTCTTGCTGTGTCATGAATTCTAATTGACATTGCGCTTCCCACCAACGGCCCTGATATTTTTGATTAGCAAACATAATCAAATTTTGGCGTCGTTTAGATGACCATTGTGCAAATCCAATATCCTTATGCGTATCTGTACTACTTTTTGTATGTTCCAAAGAACGATATGCCCAATCGCCTGCAACAGCAATTGGATCAATTCCCGATTCTTGAATCCAATTCCCTAAAATGCCAGCTATACTGCTACTAGACATACCATACTCGTCATGCAAGTAAGTATAAATTTGACGAATATATTGTTGATTACCAATATTTTCCTTATTATTTTTATTCGTGTTTGCGTTCACTTTTGTTTTTACACTGCTTTGCGTTGATTTTGAGACTGATGACACAGACTGATTACTTGCCGTTGTTTGCATTATTGTCACACCTATTAATAAAACACCAAACACAATGACAACGAGTTTAACAAAACTATTTTTAAATATTTGCATAATCATTATCGACTAATTATTGTAAACAGACTTTAACAAATAATTTGTCGCATACATCCCCTCTTTAATATTTCGATGTAGATATTTACGACTCATGGCTTGAAACGTATAATGATCATCAATCACTAGAATACTGTCATATTTTGAAATCAGGTCAATGAACTGCGTGCGGTTCAACTGGCTAATGTCTTCTCTCGCATCTACATTGTTAGCATACAGATAGTATTTGCCAACATATTGTACAAAATAGCTATTGACTTGTGTCTTATCCGCACTAATAATCAAATATTTTTTATTAGTCAACACCATATGATTACCAGTGATATGGCTTATTTTGTATGGTACACTTTCCCGATAAGTGTTTAAATTATAGCTCATACCATTATTTTCAGACAATATTAACAATACGCTAATGAAAAATAATGTGATACTCGCATATTGATAGATATACTTCTGTTTAACATTTATAAAAGATCGTATTGTTCTCCTGGTTATATCTTGTTCATAAAATGCATGATCAATTGCCCGGACAGCAAAAAAAGCATACATACCTAAGCCTAATATAACAATACTAGCAGCATAACGATCAAACCCAGCTAATGCTAAAAGCTTCCTCAGTAGGCATCGAAAACACAAACATCATTAACATACCAATGTAATAAAAAAAATAATGATAATATTGACACTGATTAACCCTTAAATAATATTGTTTTTGGTGTGACACAACAT
>AEMJ01000238.1 GCA_000166735.2 Leuconostoc inhae KCTC 3774
ATATATGAAATACTTCATATATTTAACTTCCGTGGCGTCATTTATTAAAGCAATGTATTTTAATTAACCTTGTCCACCTTTATTACCATTAGCACCTTCTTCTACTCCAGGGTTCCACCAATTAACACGTGCATTTGTGTTGCGTACATTCAAATTAAACTCACTGACATATCTCGCAGGTGCTTGATCCCAAGTATATGCTTTTTGCAATTTGGCATGCGTAATAATACGATATTGT
>AEMJ01000237.1 GCA_000166735.2 Leuconostoc inhae KCTC 3774
TTTGTCACAGCATTTGAATTATGGAATCCGTGGATTAGTTGAGCGTAAAATATATGCAGAAGTACCAGTAAAAGTGGAGTATTCTTTAACTGATATTGGGTGGAAACTAAACCAGTGATCCATGAAATGTGGCAGTGGGGTGAACTCTATAAAGCTACAGAGGGAGAAAAGTAAATACTTCAATATTACATCTAGAAAGGTATAAAATATGAACAGAATATTATTAGTTGGACTAATAGTGGTTTAATAGTGGCCAGGGTATATAGACTTCTGGCATTGTAATAATATTAGGAGTTAGTCCAGATGAGTAAAAATATAAGAAATTTAGCTATCATTGCACACATAGATCATGGTAAATCAACATTATCTGATCGTATTATAGAGGCTACAAATACAATTTCTAGCCGTGAAATGGAAGATCAAATACTTGATGATTTGCAGGTTGAAAGGGATCATGGCGTAACCGTAAAAGCAAGAG
>AEMJ01000236.1 GCA_000166735.2 Leuconostoc inhae KCTC 3774
ACTACTAAAGTGTTCCGCATGTATAACCACACCGACTTTAGCAGCTTTTTATTATTAAAATAGCAGGTGCAATATGTTTCTCGCGATCTATAATCAAAATATCTTTATGCGTCAAAGGCAATTGTTTCACAAAATAATCCACAAATTCAAATTCTGAATATAAAATTAGTTCACCTATTCGATAAGTGACACGCTCATCTTCAAGTAATTGTTCATAAGCTATTTGACCATTTTCATTATAAAATGCACGTCTATAAACCTCAGCCCTATTATTTACTGGAACATAATATTCTGAAAAAAGTCTTAGTATAAGTGTAATGATCTTTACGAACCAGGTATCCATTTATAACATAGTCAACAAAATCAACATTTCCATGAATATGATCAAAATTAGCACGAATGAGTGTGTTACCATCTTCATATGTCACCCGATCTGGCAGTAATTTTTTTGTCGTCAAGTCAAAATCATTTTCTTCTTCAAGTTGTTTAATCGTATAAACCGTTTTAGAAGGCTTAAGATCTGTAAAATAATAATGAATTGGCATAATATTATTAATTGACATACCAATTTGATCAGCCATATCGAAAATATTACCGTTTAAAATTAACTCAGTAAAAACAAACTTATTGTCAACCATCATTTTTTTTGAAAACATTTTCTCGATAAGCTTGTGCGTATTCCACACCACTACT
>AEMJ01000235.1 GCA_000166735.2 Leuconostoc inhae KCTC 3774
TGACCAGTATAAATATTCTCTGCTGATACATTAACATTTGGTGATGTTACTAGAAATCCCGTAGTCAGTATTGCAGCTCCCAGCGTAGTTAAACAAAGTTGTTTCACTCTATTCATTAAAAAATCCTCCTTTTCAATAGAAATATAATATTACAGGTTAATATAAAACTTGTCAATGAAAATTAAATTTTTAATTAAATTATTAATAAATAATTCAATTTTGAGCTTCGTGAAAATATTTACAATTATAATTTTTTACCACTCACTTCTTCGTAAATAACTACGTTATTTAAAACGTGCAGTATTTGATTTTACTCAGAAATCCGCGTACAGCGTCTATATAAATGTGATAAATTATATATAATTTTAATAATATTAACTTAGTGTAATACATATAAAAAATAAGGCACAATA
>AEMJ01000234.1 GCA_000166735.2 Leuconostoc inhae KCTC 3774
TTGGAGCCGAAAATACCTCACAACTGGCGTAGCTGGCATTAGTTCATTTGCATCAATATTAACAACTGTTGGTATAACAGCTGTTGCAACACCCTTTATTTTGTATTATATGCTGTTGGATGGGCATAAATTTTCTGAATTTATTGCTGAAAAATTTCCACCTCAAGCACAACAATCATTACAACAGTTATTGAAAGATATCAGCAAACAAATTGCGCAATACATTCGTGGACAACTAGGTGTTGCTTTTGCGGTTATGATTATGTTTAGCATTGGGTTCACA
>AEMJ01000233.1 GCA_000166735.2 Leuconostoc inhae KCTC 3774
TCAGTTAGCTCTTGATTTATTGCTAAGTCAAGATTCTGATGAGGCCACTGAAATTGCCTCACAAATTGAGGCAATCAATGCGCAACGTCAAGAATTTGTAGAAGAAGTGTTTGGCGCTGCCAAACAAATCGCGTTATCGGATAAACATGCTAACGATCAAGTGCTTGTTGTTGCAGGTGAAAACTGGCATCAAGGAATCCTAGGTATAGTGGCAAGTCGATTGGTTGAATTATTGCATAAACCAGTGATTGTGTTGAGTTTAATAGATGGCATCTACAAAGGCTCAGGTCGCACTTACAATAACTTTGATTTGTATCAATTGATGGGTCAATATCGTTCGTTTTATGATACATTTGGTGGTCACGCCAGTGCACTAGGGTTGGCAATATCTCCGGAAAACTTGTCTGCATTACGCGAACAACTAGCAGTGTTACCAACCCTTGATGTGCCTGAAATATCAGTAGCTGTTAATATGATGTTACCGGTATCTAAAATGGCAATACCCGTCTATGAAGGATTAACTTTATTAGAACCCTTTGGGACAGGCAATGTGCAGCCAACTTTTGGTGTACAAGAACCAACAATTGAAAAGGCTGTCACGATGGGATCAACAAACCAACATCTTAAGTTAACACTTGCTAATCAAATTGAGGCAGTTGGTTTTAATCATCCTGAGTGGACAACGATTGTTGCTCATCCAGCCAATATATCGTTTGTCGCAACAATGGGATTGAACTATTTTCGTGGTAAGAAAAGATTACAATTATTGTTGACAGACGTTTCTATGCCACCTATAGTTGAAAATGATGCACATAAGAAATTTTTTGGCCATGTTTATAAATTTATTTATGCGCATCAGGACTTGAATTTTGCACAAAATTTGGATAAAATAGCAGAGCAGCTAAATATTACTAAAAACGATCTTAATATTATGGTACAAGTCTTTATTGAATTAGGATTTGTAAAAGTGATTGATGGCGGTTTTGTAAAAGTGATTCCAAATGCACCACAAAAGACATTGACAACGTCAAAAACTTATCATAAATTTCTAGCAAACCGTTAATGATTAAATAGAAAGCATGAGTGTTGAATATGGAAACGTGTTCGTTAGCATTGCGTAGCACTCAGAGAGAAAAATGACAGTAGATTTACATAATTATGTTGCAACAGTTGAAAATTTTCCAGAAGAAGGTGTGAGTTTTCGTGATTTATCACCATTAATGGGAAACGGCGTCGCATATAGACAGACGATTGATGCAATCGCTAATTTTGCTAAAGATTTAAAAATCGATTTAATTGCAGGACCTGAATCGCGTGGTTTTATCGTTGGATCACCGTTAGCATATGCTTTAAATATTGGTTTTGTACCAGCACGCAAGGGTGGTAAATTACCTCGTGCGGCTGTGAGCGCGTCTTACTCCTTGGAATATGGCGGTGAAAATGTGCTTGAAATTCATAAGGATGCTATTAAGCCTGGTCAACGTGTACTCATTGTTGATGATCTATTAGCTACTGGTGGTACAATTAATGCTACACGTGAAATTATCGCGGAACTTGGTGGTGTTGTTGCCGGAGTTGCTTTTATTATTGAATTAAAAGATTTACAAGGTCGTGAAAAAATCATGCGCGCTGGGGATGTTCCATTTTTGTC
>AEMJ01000232.1 GCA_000166735.2 Leuconostoc inhae KCTC 3774
TACCAATAACGACAAATAATTGCATCTGCCAACGATTGTCATTTTTAAAGAAAAGCAAAAAAGCTGGCAAGATAATCATCCGAATAGCAGCAATTGATTCTGAAAAAATCGCAACTTTTGGTTGATGTTGGCGTTTAGTCATCTGTATCTACCTCACGTGCTTGTCGTGCTGCTGTAATCAACTGATTACGTAAATACTGTGCCACATCTTCATTAATTGCTTCAATTTTAAAGGCATGTGCCGCTGTGACAATTGACACATTTTGCAAATGATAGATTTTTAAAATTGGTCCCTGAATCGTATCAACATTTTGTATACGATTCAAGGGAATTGTTTCCGATTGACGTAGAAAAAATCCTTTATAAATAGAAACAGCGTCCTGATGCAAGATATATTTGTGAAAGCGATAACGATAAGGAATCAAAACAGCATGACCAATAATAATCAACAAAACAAATCCCAGTAATACATTAATCCAAATTGTTAAAGGATTATGCCACTTGAAATCCAAAAATAGATTACTTGCTATTCCGATTGCTAAGACCACTACTAATGCAATCATATCGTATATTAACCACACTTTTTTTTGCCACTTTTGGC
>AEMJ01000231.1 GCA_000166735.2 Leuconostoc inhae KCTC 3774
TGTTGAACATAAACATCAGTATCAGTAGCGTTTACCGTAATTTTGAATATCTTGTGCATTTTAGGTAATTGATGGGATAAATCATCAGTTTTAACAGCTTCTTCTTTTGATAAGAAAACCCATTGTCCCAAATAACTGTTCCTGGCTTTTCAATCAATGCCGCTGAAGTTGCCATCACAACACCAACTGCCAATAAAGACCAGCCAATAATCGTTTTACGCTTCATAACTTGCTCCTTTTTAATAAATCGCCGACCAATAGCTTTAATTAAGTTAACAAGACCGTTAAAGCACATGCGTATAAGTGAGAACATCAGTGGCCCAATCAATACCAAAACGCCAATTGCAGCAACACCGACACCAATGAAGAATAGACCACCGCTCAGTGAACTAAACACAATTGCAACACCAGAAACAATGCTAACAACCGCTGTAATGATTATTGCCACTACAATTGAAACGATTGTGATTGCCATAGCAAACACAATGGCTAATGCTGAGATT
>AEMJ01000230.1 GCA_000166735.2 Leuconostoc inhae KCTC 3774
GTATTGAGAAATCCAACAGTTTTAAAACGTATTTTATCAACCTTTAAAAAGAAATATAAGAAAGGTATTTAATGAAATTATTGAAAAAATTTCAAGTTGTACGTTATTTGACAATTATTGTTGCATTAGAAATTGTGGCAGTGAGTATCAATTTTTTCTATGCGCCGGCTAAAGTTGCTGCAGGTGGGGCCACCGGTTTTGCTATTCTGGTGAATGAATTAACTGGTTTTGATAGGGCGTTCACCGTATTGATCATTAACATACTAATGATTATCCTAGCTGGCATTTTTTTAGACAAAGGCACAACCGCCAGAATTACGTTTGGCAGTCTAATATTGCCAATTTTACTGAAAGTAACACCTAGTTTTCAATTATTGAGTGATCGTACTTTTGCAGTGTTAGTTGGTGGGACTATTTTTGCAGTTGGCGTTGCAATATTATATCGCGTTGATGCATCTAGTGGTGGCACGGCTGTGCCACCGATGATATTAAAAAAGTATTTTCGAATTGCACCAGCGTTGTCACTCTTAATCATTGATACAGTAGTATCTCTAGGTAATCT
>AEMJ01000229.1 GCA_000166735.2 Leuconostoc inhae KCTC 3774
ATAACCACCAAACACAATATTACCATTCAATGTGTTCGGCATATCAGCCTTTTGCTGTGCGCCAAAACCAAACAATCTTTTTGCCCATCAACGGTTTTAAAATAAGCTGCAATATTAAAAAAAATCTAACGCACGATAGAGTTGTTTTCTATCGCTATCACGTAAATCACGTGAAAAATGATACTTCATGAAATACACCTCACAACATGAAAAAGCAACAGACAAAAACCTGTCGCCTTTATTTTAGTTTTTAAAATTAATTTGTGGTAACTTTTTTAAATACAGGTATTAAAACGAGTGCAATAATCAAACCCATAACTGCCTGTGCCACGTTACCGGCTATTGATGCTAAGCCAGCTGTCCAGTTATATAAAAATGCGCCAGCTAACAGATAACCAATAATCATAACCAATGAACCAAAAACTAACCCAATAATTTGACTAATTAATTTTTTTGATATCCGAAATAACCAACAATTAATCCTTTCGATACCATGAATAGTTAGCGAAAAAATCATCCATTGCGGATAACCAGCCAACAAATCCAATAG
>AEMJ01000228.1 GCA_000166735.2 Leuconostoc inhae KCTC 3774
TTTAACTTTAACAAATAACAGACTACTAATCAACGCCACAGGTACAGAAACAATTATAGCCGACAACATGCCAGCTAAAGCAGACTAATATGCCAATTATGAAAACTGTCATCACTACCACATTGAAGATAATCAATTCACCATTTAGAACTGCCAGTTGCACTAAAAATTAGCGATGAGTATTTTCCATTTAGAACCAACAATAAAAATAATTGTTTATAAAACCATTTTCTCGTTGCGCAATCATGGCAACAATCACATTATTTAATATTGTCACCATAATAATGTAGGCCCAAAAATAACTAATCACTAAATTAGTCGATTGGCTGAAACTGACAGCAGGGCGAGACCAGTATTTGCCATTTTGGTATAAAAAATAAATCGTTGGTAATAGCAAGTTAAACACAAAGACAAATTTATTACTCAACAGATTAATGACATATACTTTGCTCAGTGCCCTTATATCGTTCATATTTACTCCCAAATAATTAATATATTTATGATAAAAAAATCATTTATATCATCATAACACAATAATCAACTCATGTTATCTATTTTAAGGTCAAAAAGCCAATGACAACTGTCGTCCCAACATCAATTTTTGAGGTCACTGTAATGTCACATGATAATTTATTCAACACTAATTTTGATAAATATAATCCCAAGCCACTCGATTTTTTATCTAGTCGACCATTATAACCAGTAAAACCATGTGAAAACAACCGTGGTAAGTCTGAAGCTAATATGCCAATACCACTATCTGTAATACGTAATTGTTGATCAGTTATTTCAATTCTTACCCCACCTGTTTCCGTGTATTTCACCGCATTATTAATAATCTGCTCTACAGCTACCGCCAACCATTTAGCATCGGTTTGAATCGTTGCTTCACCGACAATTATCACCTTTAAATCCTTATGAATAA
>AEMJ01000227.1 GCA_000166735.2 Leuconostoc inhae KCTC 3774
AACAAGTTCAATACAAAGTACCATCTAACACAACGATTATTGGCACTAACAATGCTAAAATTACCGGTGGTAACATGATTATTAACAGTCAAAATGTGATTGTCCGTAACATCATATTTGAAAACGCTTATGATTTTTTCCCACAGTGGGATCCAACAGATGGCACTAGTGGCAACTGGAATTCCCAGTATGATAATCTAACGGTCACTGGTGGATCAAAGGTTTGGCTAGATCATAATCGTTTTCTGATGGTACACAAACAGATAATCAAAATGGTTCATACTATGGCCGAGAGTACCAACATCATGATGGTTTAGTAGATATTGTTAATGGT
>AEMJ01000226.1 GCA_000166735.2 Leuconostoc inhae KCTC 3774
GTACTAAAAAAATCGAAGAACGATTGTATCAAGCTAAACGATAATTAAGATAAAGATATTCAAGAAACAAATGGTGTGATTATTGGTAATATAGTGACAGTGTTTGACAAAAAGCATCTTACTTTGAAGATTGAAGCTAGTGATTATAATACCATCACAGTCATTTTGGATAAAAAGCGAAATGTGGTGCGCTTTGATGTTACGAACAGGGGTAAGGATAACTAGCTCAAATATATATTATTAAAATAATGAAAAGTATTGTGATGATAAATCTAACAATATGGTGTTTGATGTGAAATGAATGGCTTTTCAATCCATTAAAAATTGCGGTTACGCTAAAGACTAATAACCCAATAATTGATATTATTTTAAAATATTCAGTTCCTAGGGAGTCTGAAAATAAAATGGCAATTCCACTAATTATGTTAAAAAATGTTGCCTAATTTATTTTTTTGAATTAACTTCCTTTATAGAGGCAAAAACCATTAGTAAAGCATACAAGGTTACGATTACTTTTACGATTATTGGAAAAACACGACTTATTCTCTTTTCTTATTTTTGTAAAACACAACACTAATTTTATCACAAAGTTAGTGATTTTATAAGTATTTGATTAGAATACAAGTTC
>AEMJ01000225.1 GCA_000166735.2 Leuconostoc inhae KCTC 3774
GAAGTGCGTGCAAAGCGTGCCGCATGGCGTAAAGGACGTTTGTCAGATGAAGCATATCAGGCATTTATCGAATCAGAAACTAAGCGCTGGTTGAAAATACAAGAAGATATTGGTTTGGATGTGCTTGTTCACGGCGAATTTGAACGAACAGACATGGTTGAATACTTTGGACAAAAGTTAGACGGCTTTTATGCAACGCAAAATGGCTGGGTTCAATCATACGGTTCACGAGGCGTTCGACCACCAGTAATTTTCGGGGATGTTGATTATACCGAACCAATTACTGTTGCAGCTTCACAATTTGCACAATCGCAAACGAAAAAAATCGTTAAGGGTATGTTGACGGCACCATTAACAATTATTAATTGGTCGTTTGTGCGTGATGACATTGCGCGTGCAGATGTTCAAAATCAAATTGCTTTGGCCTTGCGTCAAGAAGTGTTGAATTTGGAGAAAGCGGGCATTAAAATCATACAAGTTGATGAACCCGCATTGCGAGAAGGGTTGCCACTTAAACAACGGTCTTGGCAAGATTACTTAGATGAGGCAGTTTATTCATTTAAAATCACAACCTCTGGTGTTAGTAATGAAACGCAAATTCATACGCATATGTGTTATTCGGATTTTGAGGACATCATTGACACGATTTCAGCGTTAGACGCAGATGTTATTTCAATTGAAACATCACGTTCTCATGGCGAAATTATTTCTGCATTTGAAGACGCTGACTATGACAAACAAATTGGTTTGGGTGTCTATGATATTCATTCACCTCGTATACCAACAGTTGCTGAAATTGCTGATAATATTCGCCGTGGTTTGAAAGTTATTGATGAAAAGCAGTTTTGGGTTAACCCTGATTGCGGTTTGAAAACACGTACCGAAGACCAAACTAAGACAGCTCTAACGAATCTGGAAAAAGCACGTAATATTGTACTCCAGGAGTTAGTAGCAGATGTTTAAGAACTCACCAACGTGACAGTGATTTGAATTCTAATTAGTAATATAATTTTGTTCTTAAAATAAGCTTTTATTTTAAGAACAGTACATAAA
>AEMJ01000224.1 GCA_000166735.2 Leuconostoc inhae KCTC 3774
AGTAGACTCTCGTACAACCAATTTAACATCAAAAAAATGCTGTTTGAAAAGGTAAATTCGGGTGATCTAGACGTCTTAATATCATGTTTAACGCCGCCTTACCAATATCCAAAACTGGTTGCATCACTGTCGTCAATGTTGGAATCATGAACTCAGCATAATCTGTATCATCATAGCCTACAATAGATATATCATCTGGCACCTTAATATTTTGATAAGCTAATCCGCGCAATACGCCGATAGCCATTTCATCATTTAAGACAAACGCAGCAGTCGATTGACTCTGAATTAATTGATGAACTGTAGCTAATCCACCGTGTTTAGATAGTGTTGCGGTTATAATAGTAGTAGGCGATAAATTCGCCGTCGACAACGTATACTAAAAATCCGGCGCGACGTTGTCTCATGTTATCAGTT
>AEMJ01000223.1 GCA_000166735.2 Leuconostoc inhae KCTC 3774
CAGGAACAACAACGGAACAGTTCCCTTGTTACCATGACGACCAGCCATCTTATCTCCGACTTGAATTTTACGCTTTTGAGCGATATAAACACGTACCATCATGTTAACGCCTGGTGCTAATTCATCACCATTTTCTGGTGTATAAATACGAACGTTTTGAACGACACCACCACCACCATGAGGAACACGTAGTGATGTATCACGCACTTCACGCGCTTTTTCACCAAAGATAGCATGAAGCAAACGTTCTTCAGCTGATAATTCTGTGACACCCTTAGGTGTCACTTTTACCGACTAGAATGTCGCCATCATGTACTTCAGCTCCAACGCGAATAATACCGTCAGCATC
>AEMJ01000222.1 GCA_000166735.2 Leuconostoc inhae KCTC 3774
CCAAGCTCAGAAGTACCAAGTTCAGAGACCCCAAGCTCGGAAACGCCAAGCTCAGAAGTACCAAGCTCAGAAACACCAAGTTCAGAGACCCCAAGTTCGGAAGTACCAAGCTCAGAAACACCAAGCTCTGAAACACCAAGCTCGGAAGTACCAAGCTCGGAAACGCCAAGCCCAGAAGTACCAAGTTCACCAACTGTTAACGTATCCTATAAAGTGACTAACAAAAATAATAAAAAGTTACCAGACACTGGTGAAAATAAAAATAATCATACAGATGCTATTGCTGCGGCGTTAATAACTAGTATCTTAGGTATTACCGCAGTTGCGCGTAAGAAAAAAGGCGATAATTAATTCAAAAAAATTAGAATATAATTGTAATTCAAAGGCTAAGCTCAAGTAAGTTTAGCCGTACATAAAAATAGTGAAGGGAAGTAGGGATATATGCATGCAGTATTTGTTAATACATTCTATGCACATAATCTTTCTGGTGCAAGTTTTGCAGTAGATCGACGGCTACAGTTATTTTTACGCCACAAGATAGAGACAACAATTATTAGTGCCGATTATTATTTAACTAATCGGTACTATTTTCATTATCATTTTCCTGAGTTAAGTCAGCATTTTTTAGACTTGCATGATATTTTGACCGGTAATATAGAGCGTGATGAAGTAGATGCTTGGTTACAATTTTATGAAGAAAATTCAGCATTTTATAGTTTTGATACTAATAAAAAAATTGCGACTGCTCAAAATGGTGTCTATTTAAGATGGCATAATTATGATGATGACCGCCTAATGTCGGTGCATCACTACTCAAAAAGTAATAAATTATTGCGCAGCGATGAATACGATTGGCGTGGTTACTTGGCTGTGAGAGTGTATTATGCTGCTAAGCCTAATGGTGATCAAAGTTATGTCGTCAGCCGAGAACATTTAAACCCTGATGGGCAAACAGTGTTAACATATCATTTTACAAGTGATAGCCAAATTAGACGAATTGATTGGAAAAACAGTGCTGGTCAGACTAAATATTTTAATCAAAAAAATGATTTGTTAGTCGCAGCGTTGAAATACTATTCAATGTTGATAGGTGATGAGGTTTTGATGATACTTGACTTATTCCATTCGGATACAATAGCCAAGTTACAGTCATTAAACACATTGGATAGTCTCTGTCTTATTGTGCAATTACACAATATTCAAGTTAAAAATACGCCTGAGGGTTCACCAACGCGAATTGGCTATAGCTATCCAGTACTGAATAGTGAAAAATATAGCGGATTGATTGTTTTGACAGAACATCAGCGTCAAGATGTGTTGGCCTTGGCTGACCCTGACCGCGTTTTTACAATAGCTGAAAACTGGTATGATGAACATGATGTGGCCACGCATGATGCTATTAATTGGTCAGATAAGGAAGATGGTTTAGTTATCATTTCTGCGCGATATGACAAAACTAAGCAAATTGATCATGCTATTAAAGCAGTAATAACCGCGCATGAAAGAACGCCTAATATTCACCTTGAAATATGGGGTGGTGGCAACGACAATGTGCAAAAAGAATTACAACAGATAATTGATACACACAAAGCTAATGAGTATATTAAACTAATGGGTATTACTGATAACCAACATATGAAATATCGGTTTGCTCAGGCACAACTACATGTTTTAGTTTCAAAAAATGAAGGGTTACCAATGGTTTTTTTCGAAGCTCAATTAGGTAAAACCCCCTCAATTAGTTATGATATTGATTATGGTCCATCTGAAATTATCACAAATAGAGTAAATGGGGATTTGATTGCTGCAAATGATATTACTTATTTATCTTCAAGAATGATTGAATTGTTTCAGAATTCTGGCACTCTGGAACATTATTCTGAAAATTCAAGTCAAACATTAATTAAATTTTGTGAAGAAGCAATTTGGCAAAAATGGGAAAATTTGATAAAGCAGGTATTTAGATAGATGAAAGTCATCATAACAGAGAAAGTGACTACTGAATTATTACATTTTGAAGATATAATTAATGAATCCATTCTTTTTATTTCATGGACGTCAACAATTGCATATCAGACGCGTGTCAATGAAATTAATTTGTTTTCTTTCATACGTCATCAAGAAAATGAGAATCTGCTATCGACCTTAGATTGGTTAGCACACTTTGTACTCAATTATCGTTCTGTACCAGGTAGTCATCAGTTTGAAATGCAAGATGAATTAGGTAAAATTTCAGTTAAAATTTATATGACTTCTAATACTAGTCACCAAGTTGAGCATGTTGATACATTTGATAAAAATGATAATCGTGTCGAAATGCAACTTTACGACAAACACAGTACACGTCAAATGTTTACATACGATGAAAACGGTAGGCCTGTTACCAGCAAATTTAGTAGTAATGATGGCACCATTCAAATTACATTTTACTGGCTTTCTCAGAATGGGAAGCTTGAAAACACTGGTATGTCTTTAAAGCAAAAAAATCATGAGCAATTTTACAATAGTTACTGGGATTGGCAGATCGAGCAATTTAAGCTGTTGATTGGAAATTGCTCGAATGTGAGTGAGGTAATCAGTTACGAGGCACCGTTATTATCGCTACATGTTCCCACTAAACGTGTGACTAAAAATGAGTTAAAAAAATTAGTAGCAATAAGTTCATATCAACAGAATAGAAAATCTAATTTTTGGATAGTAGATTTTGATCACCAAAATCACTGGAAACCAAGAACTGATATTGTTAAAGTGGCAACCAATATCGATAATAGAATATTCAAAAAAATGTCATTCTCATTCCCTTATATTGATGAAGAAGATTGGATAAAAAACAACTTAAAAATACAATTCACTGATTGGTCCAGGTGATGTCATTGTCTGGCAATATCCAAAATTCTCACCAAAACTTGAACTGGCTGTGATAAAATGGGCAAGAGAAAAAATATTCTCATTGTTGCGCTTGTTCATGATGTGACTATGCTAAGAACTGATACCATTAAATTAGCAAATTATAATTTGGAAACAGATAAAGCAGTTTTGCAATCATTTGATATTGTGATGTTACCACTACATTTTATTAGTGCATTAAAGAATTTGGGAATTAATTTGAACAATACTATTGAACTAGCACCATATGATTTTTTATATGATCAAGTAATAACGCCAGCAAGTTATCAAAAACGAGTTGTGTATGCTGGTTCGCTTGCTAAGTTCCCTAATTTGGAGCAAATAAATTTTGATTTAACCGTTTATGGTGAAAAAAATTTTTCAAGTGTTGTGCTTAATCAGCCTCATATTAAAAACGGTGGTTTTGTTGAAGCAATGGATTTACCAGCAAAACTTTCGTCGGGATACGGATTAATATGGGATGAGTCAGACAACGATCCGCATTTGCAGCAATATACACAATGGAATTGGCCATACAAATTTAGTTTATATATGGTTTCTGGACTTCCTGTTGTTGCTTGGCGTGAATCAGCAATTGCTGATATCATACGGCAAAATAATGTTGGTGTAGTGATTTCGAACTTGTCTGACTTACATGATATGTTAGATAGTATTACTGAGGAAAGATATCAACAGATGGCAAATAATGCTGCCAATTTTGGAAAGCAATTAGCAATGGGTGCAACTACGAAACAAGTATTGAGTGATTTGAAAAAATTACTCGATAACAAGCAACTAATTAATTTATAGTATGAGTTGGGGGGTGATTAAAATACGTAAATTTATATTATCGATTATTATAATTGCAGTTACTATCTTTACTTTCTCTGTTACTCTATCCACTGCTGATATGGCGGACACAAATGGTATAGCTACAGTATTTGGTAAATGCGATCCAAATGATACAATTGAAATTAGTCTACCAAATACAAAAATCATTCATGTGATACCAAATAATGTTGGTGATTATAACATTGACATTAATGGATTATCGATAGGGGACACGGTCTATGCGACTGCAGTTAGCATTGATGGCAAAAAAAGTCAGCCAACAAAGCATACAATCACAGCAGCTGATATGATCGAACAAAATGCTGTACAAGACCATATCATAAAAACGTCCGAAATACATTCAAAGGTTTTACATGTAGATGAGAAATTGCACCTTAAAAAAGAGGATAACCCTTTTTTTGGTTGACTGTTCTGTTTGGTGTATCGGGTGTTACTGCGGGTGGTGCAACGTTTATAAACTCTCGCTTCCCAAAAGTTGAACGCTCCTTTTTTTCATTGGTGGGTTCAGGATTATTATGGCGAAGCCAACGAATCAGATATAAAGTTCGATTAGTAGGCAGATTTTCTGGTTTAAATAAAAATTCTTTTTTGGATGTGACACCAGAAGAGTTGAATACTTTAGATACAAATGAGGAAGTAGAATTAAGCCAACAGTTCACAAGATTTGAGATGAATGTATTTAATCGGCAAAATAATGGTGTAAAAATGGTACCAGTTGATGAGTAACTTAGGTCCAGCAATGAAATATTATTTGTTGCAACGTAACATTTCAATCAAACAAATTGCTGATGAAACACATATGTCTAAAAGTTCACTATACGATTTTTTTAATGGAAAACATGAACTTGGAGCAACAAATTTTGTTTGTTTAATTCAGCATTTGAATATTGATTTTCATAATGTTATTGATGAATACCATAGTGCAGTTGATAACTCTGAGCGAAATATTGACACGGAATATAAAACGATTAAGCAACTTGAGACCAAGGATTTAACGAATTATTTATCTAATTTGGGGATTCACCAGACTGCTACTGTGTTAACCGATTTTATTGTACAGGCGCAGTATGAAGAGGAATTTAGCGAAAAAATTAGTGTGATACAAGATGTGGCACGTGACTTAGTGTTTGATAAATTAGATTATTATACAGTGGATGAACTGAATTTGTTTATTAATTTAGTTAGTATATCCCCCAACTTTAATTACATTTATGGGGTTTATTTGGATTGTGAAAGGTTATTCTCCAGACAAGATTTTAATGCGATGTATCGTAATCAATCAGAATCAATTCAACAACTATTAATGATTAGATTTAATATGATCGTATTATGTATGAAGCATCAGTCAAAAAATTTGGCCAAAAAAATTATTTGTCTGGCTCAACAACTCAAGGAAGTTATCGATGATATGTATTCTGTATTGTTGTTACGACTCATAGATGTTATAGAATTGATTATTTCAAAAAAAGAAGAACGTGCAAAAAATTTGTATGATAACATTTTTTCTGCAATGTCTTACTTTTTACCAGCAACAGGTCAGTTTCGTTTTGAAATGTTATTTCTGAATTCTTTTGAACAATTCAAACAGACTCTAGAATGAGTATAGCTTGATGAATTGATTTAATAATGCTCTCTAATAATAAATAAGAAGCTAGTAGACGAACCATACTGCAGTATTATTGTCTTCGATTGTGCTTATTCAGGCTGTGGTTGTTCGAATATAACAATCATTTACTTATGTTTTGAACTTGATCTGTCATCATGGACTGCAAATATTTTACAGTTGATTTTGTACAACGACTATTACAATATTTGCAATTTTTGTGTGTCATAATTTACTTCGAATTTATGACATTCGTTTTATAAACCAATAAACTATGATAAAATAAAATATAGTTCGTTATTAACAGATAAATAGTTATTTTTTTGTCAGATCATTCATAGGAAATAAATTGATGCAAATCAATTTGTGAAGCAGTTTGCTCTGAAAAAGGGACTTGCTTTAAAATAACGTGTTTTTGTGCCAATAATTCTTCAGCAAAAGAATCATTATGATAATCACGCATAAAGTTTATTTTTTGTATGCCAGCCTGTAACAATAATTTGGTGCAATGGACACAGGGTACATCAGTAACATATACTTCTGCGCCATCAACACTGATTCCCATCTGGGCTGCCTGCATTAAGGCATTTTGTTCAGCATGTACAGCGCGAATACAATGACCATCCACGATTAAATCACCGACATCTGTACAGTGAGGGGTACCAGATACAGAACCATTATAGCCACTAGAAATGATACGGTTATTTTGAACAATGACGGCACCAACGTGTAAACGGGTACAGGTTGAACGCGTGGACAAGATGGCAGCTTGCGCGATAAAATATTGATCCCAGCTGATACGATTATATGACATGTGAGCTCCAATAAATTTATTTTGTTAAGAAGAATATAACATAAAAAGACGATCAAGCGAAGGAGCTTTTTAATGACTGAAATACTCGATGGTGCAGCAGTAGCCAAAATTACAAACGAAAAACTGCTGAACGTGTTTCACGGTTGAATAAACCGGTGACTCTTGCTGTCATTTACGATCCCAAAAATGATGGTAGTCGTTTATATGTTGGTATGAAATCCAAAAAAGCAGCGGCATTAGGTATCACAACACTAGATATTCCAACTGATGAAAATGCGACAACGGCAAGTGTGATTAAACTAGTTGAAGAGCTTAATGCAGATGAGCATGTTACTGGTATTTTGGTCCAAAGTCCACTGGCTAAAGGTGTGAAAGAACGTGAAATTTTTTCTGCCGTGGCGCCACATAAAGACGCTGATGGACTAGGTGCTACCGTGCAGGGTATGTTGTTTGGTGACGCACTAGAAGATTATACCGTTGCTGCAACACCACAAGGTGTGATGACACTGTTACATCATTATAATATTGAGATGTTTCGTAAAAGTGCTGTTGTTATCGGACGCTCTCAGTTATTTGGTCGACCAATGTTTGCGTTATTAACAAATGCAGATGCAACAGTCACATTAGCGCATCGTTATACGCCTGAAGCCATGTTAAAGGCGCAATTGAAGGTGGCAGATATTGTTGTCGTTGGTGTCGGTATACCACACTTTATTTCGGGAGCAGATTTAAAATCTGGTGCTGTTGTCGTTGATGTCGGTATGAATTATGTTAACGGAAAAGCAGTTGGGGATGTTGACTTTGAATCAGCACAAGGCGTTGCAAGTTACATCACGCCAGTACCTGGTGGTGTTGGGCCAATGACAATTGCAACGTTATTAGAAAACACTGTTTCATTAGCAGAAAAATATTAATAATAATGAAAAAAACCATTGGTAAATTAATTACTAATGGTTTTTTGTATTATTCTCTGCTATTGATCTTAACAAAAATAAATATCATGATGCAAATGACAACGCGGATTAAATTCATGTTGACATCTAGGACATCTTATACACGAAATATAGGTATCGCCTGTCATTTCTAATTGACAGATGCCACACATGACACTTATCTGTGACATATGCATGGGCTGAAATGTATGAGTCATCAATGAATCGTGACAAAGTGCGCAGGCAAAATATCTCTGACATTGTTGGCACATATTAGCAATGACATCACAAGATTGATGCCAATGTTGACAGCGACCAGCTTCATCAAGAGAAAGTCCAAAAATTTCAGACATGATATAAAATACGAAAACGGCGACGCAATGTGAGTGTTATTATGGTTGCTATAACAGCTTTGATAATGTCACCAGGAATGAATGCCAATTGGAAAGTAAGTGCCTTAGTTAATGGCATATGTGTCACAATATGCAAACCAAAAGCACCAGAAATATCAATTAAAAAACACCAAATATTAAAATAGTTAAAAACATTGTGAAAAAATTTGTATAATTTAAATGATCAAGATAAGTTATCGTCAATCCAATAAGTAAGGCAGCGAATGGATATGCCCAAAGATAGCCTGCTGTTGCACTGAAAAATGCTGGTAAACCACCAGTGCCACCAGTCAAAACAGGTAAACCTATTGCAGCTAAAAACAACCATACAATGATAGCTAGAAAGCCATTGCGCCACCCTAATAGAGCACCAGCTAACATGATGCCAATATTTTGAATCGTAATTGGTACAATTCCAAGTGGTATTGTAGGTACGTAGGCCATGACAACAAGCAGGGCAATCATTACCACGGTAAGCGTTAGTTTTTGTGTTTTCATGTTTCTTCCTTTTGTAAACTTTTTTATTTATATAAGTTTACAATTAAAACAACGCCTTGTCAACAATAAAAAACTGCTGTTAGATAAAGATTAACAGCAGTTTTTTAGGTAGTTATTAATGATAAAAAAAGTTTTGAACAGCTTGAACAGCAGTTTCATTCCCAACAAAATATAAGGTATCTCCACGTTCAATAACGGCGTAAGGGCCAGGAGATACAACCAGCTCATCATCATGTAATAAAGCAACAATCGTTGTACCAGTACTCTGCCATAAGGTAAGCGTACCAATAGATTGACCAAATTTGGGGCTATCATCACTTAATGCTAACTCATATGGACTCAGTGGGCTATGACGCTGAACACGTTGACTTTGTTCAAGTAACAATGTTAAAGCATTCTCCATTGATTTAATTTCTTGTTTTTGATTGGTAATGAGATCGTTTATTTGTTTGTGAATTGTTTGAATGTCAGATGTTGTCTGTGCTTGATTTAAAAATGCCTTGGCTTTTTCGCGAGACAGAACTTCAACACCACTGCCATGTATCAGTTTAACAATCTGAAGGTCTGCTAGAATACTGACAGCTTTACGTGCTGTTTCAGATGATACACCAAAGGCGACGGATAACGTTGATCTAGCATGTAGTTTGCTACCAACAGCATATTCGTTGTCGGCTATTTTTTGCGCGATTTGATACGCTATTTTGCGGTATCTTGGTTCTCTGATTGTTTGCATGGCATTCTCCAAAAGCAGGTGTTGGTTTGACAAAAGTGACAACTTGTGACAAAATAGAAGACATCACTTAGTGACAATTCTTTTTTTCAATAAGTTGTCACTAAGAAGTATAAGATAAATAGTGAGCGTAGTCAATGAAAATAAGTTAAAACTGTTAAAAAAGCGGGTTACTTAATTTATTTTCAACAAATGGAGGGCTTCATGGCTAAAGTAGAGATTAAACATCTCACAAAAATATTCGGAAAGCGACCCAAAGCGGCGCTGAAGATGGTAAAACAACATAAAAGTAAAGATGAAATTGTTGAAAAAACTGGCAGCACAGTTGGTGTATACGACATCAACATGAGTATTGACGAAGGCGAAATATTCGTTATTATGGGACTATCAGGTTCAGGTAAATCAACATTAATCAGACTGTTAAATCGCTTGATTGAACCAACTCAAGGACAACTGTTCATTGATGGTGAAGAGATCACTAAATTTAATAAAAAACAGATGTTAGAAATACGCCGTCAAAAAATGAGCATGGTGTTTCAGAATTTTGGTCTTTTTCCACACCGTACATTACTAGAAAACACTGAATATGGCTTAGAAATACAAGGTGTTAATAAGGAAGAACGCCGTAAACGTGCAGAACATGCACTAGACAATGCTAAATTGTTAAGTTATAAAGATCAATATCCTAGTCAACTGTCAGGTGGCATGCAACAACGAGTGGGACTTGCGCGTGCGTTAACAAACGACCCAGACATTTTATTAATGGACGAGGCTTTTTCGGCTCTTGATCCATTAGTACGTGGTGAAATGCAAGATGAATTACTAGAATTACAAGCAAATGTTCAAAAACAATCATTTTTATTACACATGATTTAAATGAAGCTTTACATATTGGTGATCATATTGCCATTATGAAGGATGGTGAATTGCAACAAATTGGGACAGGAGAAGAAATTTTAACGCATCCTGCTAATGAGTATGTGAAGTCCTTTATTGGTGGCGTTGATCGTTCGAAGGTTTTGACTGCAGAAAGTATTATGATTCCGGCTTTAACAACAAATATTGATGTGGATGGTCCAACAGTTGCTTTACGAAAGATGGCAGACGAAGAAGTATCAGGATTAGTTGCCGTGAACCGTAAACGAGAGATGCTTGGCTACCTATCATCGGATGAAGCGGCGAAGGCACGTCGAAATCAAACGCCACTATCACAAGCTGTTATGCAAATGCCAACAGTTGATTTAGACACACTAGTTGCTGATATTATGCCAATTATTTATGATGCACAAACGCCGGTAGCAGTTGTTGACGCCAATAAACATGCAAGAGGTGTTATCATTCGAGGTTCTGTTTTGGAAGCATTAGCCGATACGGAAGGAGATGAAACCGATGCCTAATTTACCTAAAGTACCATTAGAGAGTTGGATAAGTGAGGGCGTCAACTGGCTGACAACTCATTTATCTGGACTATTTAATTTGATGCAAAGAAGTGGTCAAAGTATCATGGATGGCCTAACCAATGGCTTGACAGCAATACCAATGCCATTGATGATTGCTGGATTAACAGTTATAGCTATTTTAACAACACCTAAAAAATATGGTTTTCCCTTATTCACCTTAATTGGTTTGGCATTAATTGCCAATCAAAATTTATGGTCGGACTTGATGAGTACCGTGACATTGGTTATTATGGCGTCTGTTATTTCTCTTGTAATTGGTATTCCATTAGGAATTATTACTGCTAAATCGCCAAAAACTGCCGCAATTGTTAAACCAATTTTGGATTTCATGCAGACAATGCCTGGCTTTGTTTATTTAATTCCTGCTGTTGCCTTCTTTGGTATAGGTGTGGTACCTGGCGTATTCGCTTCAATTATATTCGCACTGCCACCAATGGTGAGAATGACTGATTTAGGTATTCGACAAGTACCTGTGGCATTAGTTGAAGCCGCTGATTCTTTTGGATCGACAACTTGGCAAAAATTGATTAAGCTTGAATTACCAAATGCGAGAAATACTATTTTAGCTGGTGCAAACCAGACAATTATGTTAGCATTATCAATGGTTGTGACTGCATCAATGATTGGGGCACCAGGCCTTGGTCGCGGTGTATTATCTGCTGTACAGCGTGCAGATGTTGGTTCAGGTTTTGTCAATGGCCTTGGATTAGTTATTTTAGCTATTATTATTGATCGTTTCACGCAAAAGCTAAACACCAAGCCGGGACAAAAGGTAGCAACACGCCCTTGGCGTCGCTGGGCAATTTTGGCCACAGCACTCATTATGATTGGCGGTGGTGTTGTCAATGCGGTAACATCACAGAAATCATCTGGTCAAAAAGTCAACCTTGGTTATGTTTCTTGGGATTCTGAAGTCGCTTCAACAAACGTATTGGCTGAGTCGCTTAGACAACATGGCTACGATGTGACAATGACACCACTGGATAATGCTGTGTTATGGCAATCATTAGCAAACGGGCAGGTGGATGCGTCAGTCAGTGCTTGGTTACCATATACCCATAAAGCATTATATGATCGATATAAAAATGATATTTCATTACTTGGGCCAAACTTACATGGTGCAAAAACTGGCTTTGTTGTCCCAGATTATATGAAAGTAAATTCAATTGCTGATTTAACTAATGAAGCCAACAAAACAGTTACGGGTATTGAACCTGGTGCTGGTGAAATGATTACCGCACAAAAAACACTTGATAGTTATTCAAATCTTAAGGGATGGAACTTACTAAGTGCTTCTTCAGGTGCTATGGCAACTGCACTTGACAAAGCTTATAAAACAAAACAAGATATTGTGGTAACAGGATGGTCACCACATTGGATGTTTAGTAAGTATAAGTTAAAGTATTTACAAGATCCAAAGGGAACAATGGGTAAGAATGAAAGTATCAATACCATTACGCGTAAAGATTTGAAAAAAGATAATCCTAAATTTGAAAAAGTGATGGATAAATTTAATTGGACTAAAGAAGATATGGAAAGTGTCATGCTTGACATACAAAATGGGGCAAAGCCAAAGCAAGCTGCAACAAAGTGGTTGAAATCACATCAAAAGCTTGCTGATAGTTGGTATAAGTAACATTTGAGATGCAAGAATGATTATAATTAAGTCTATTTGATTGATGGTTTATAATTATCGTAAAATTCATACAAAAAAGGCATTAAGGAAATTAGAGAAATCTAGTCGACTTAGTGCTTTTTTAGGCAAATAAAAAAGCGTCAGAAAGCATTCTTACATTTCTGGCGCAAAATAATGTTGTAGGTGTTCAATCCGTTTTATGCTAATAACATAAATTAATCTTTTGATAAATGTAATATAATATCATTTTTATCAACAATACTACCGGCTTTTTTAGTGTGCTTCAAGGATGATAGCGCAGTTGAATTGGTTATAGTAACAATAACCGTATCATCAAATCCAACATCTTTAATTGATTTATCCCAGAATTCAATCAAGAGATCACCCTTTTTAACATGTTGTCCACGTTCAAAGTATGTTATAAAACCAGTACCACGCATGGCTACTGTACCAATACCAATGTGAATAAGTGTAACAACACCTGAATCTGAAACCAAACCAACTGCATGTCTTGTTGAAAACGCAACACGAACGATGCCATCAAATGGGGCATAAACACGACCATCAGAGGGGATGATACCGAAACCATCGCCAAGTGACCCTGAAGAAAATGTTTTATCTTTGACATCGGAAAGTGCAATCAATTTTCCAGCAATTGGCGCATTAAATGTTGATTGCCCGATAGCTAATTTGGGTACAATAATGTCGTTGTCACTTGAACTGACCACAAATTCTTTGCCCCAAGTTTTTTCGAGTTGATCCACAATTTCAGCGTGCTTTTTTTCAGTCAATGTGACTTTTTTATAGAAAACAAATGTACCGAGAATAATCACAACAAATGGGACGCCAAACATAATAACTTTAAAAATTAATTGCCCTGAACCAGTGATTGAAGCTGCAGTTGCACCAGTTGTCATACCAGCAGCAACTGCTGTTAAACCAACAACACCATTTGAAATGGCACCTGCTAATTTATCCAATAGGGGACGTACTGACAATGTGAGTGATTCATCACGGTGGCCAAGCTTGAGCTGACCATATTCGACAGAATCAGAGATTGTCATTAACACGACTAAGAATACTAATGGTTGAGGGATAGCAAATAATTGTGCTGCAAGAATAACTAGTGGCAGTGACGTGCCAGCAATAACAAATAGAATAATACCGACTGTCATAGTCAATATGCACCAGAAGAACAAGCTGCGACGATTGAGTTTGTCAGCCAGTTTAGGAAATAATGCGACTGAGATCAATCCAGTGAAAACGTTTATACCAGCAAAGATTGTGAACGCGGAGGCATTACCTAAAATAAAGGTGAAATAATAAAGCTCGAGTGAATTCACAAGTGTTATACCAGTTGTATAGAGGCCATAAGCCAATGCAATCCACATTAGTTGATCGTTATGTGTCAAAATGTGCATAACATTTTTAAAGCTGGTTTTTCTTTGTTTTTACGAAGATCTGAATCAACCTCTTTTGTACCAATTCCAACGACAATAGAACTGATCCATGCGACACCGGCTACAATGACAGCAAACCAGAACCAACCGCGAGTATCACCAGTACCACCATTACGATTCAAGGAGAAGAAAAGAACAAGTGGCATAACAACAACACCGACTAAATTAGCGCCTAATGTCGAGCCGATACGGGCAAATGTTGCTGTCTTTTCACGTTCTCTAGAATCAAATGTCAGTGCGGGAATCATCGACCAAAATCCAATATCCTTGAAGGAATAGAAGATATCCATTGTAATGTAGATCAGTGCAAAGAGCACAAGATATACAATGGGGTTAGATTTGTTTAAACCGCCCATATTAGTAAATAAGATCACTAAGGCAATTGAGCCAACTGTTCCACCAATGACAACCCAAGGTTTGAATTTTCCCCATCGCGAAACTGTATTATCAATTGCATTACCAATGAAGGGATCAATGGCTAATTCTACAAAGCGCAATAGAAAAATAACCAAGGTAATAATGCTAATCATTCTATCATTTTGAGCGGCATTACCACTGTTGAAAAGGTGAGTAGTGACGAACATAATGAAATACGTTGAAAGTGTTGCGAAAAACACATCATTACCAAACGCACCGAATGCATATGACATGCGCGATGACATAGATTGTTTGTTAGACTTCATAAGCGTATCTCCTTTAATTTAGTTCAGCTAACATAATTCATAGTAAGCGCTTTCATAATAAAAAGCAACCTTTTTAGTAAACTTTTAGTAAAGTATTATATCGCGATGTGTAGTAAAATAAAGAAGAGAGCCTTAGGGATATAATTAATAATAAATAGCGCCCTACTAAGAACTGAGGATGAATAAATGGTGACAATTAAACAAATAGCGACAGCAACAGGGGTGTCCTCTAGTACTGTATCACGGGTTCTGAACAGCGATATGACATTGTCAGTATCTGATAACACGCGCCAAAAAGTTATTGATACTGCTAAACAATTGAATTATATTAAAAAAGCTAAAAAAAATGAAAAGCAAAAAACGATTCATATTTGTGTACTGACCGTATTTTCAGAATCTCGCGAGGCGCGTGATACGTATTGGCGACAAATTTATATGGGCATTGAGAAAGCAGCCTATCAAAGTGGCGTTCTAATTGATGAAATAATTAGAATTGATCAGGGCGTGGATGCGATGCTCTTGGGGAACTTTGATGCTGTTATTATTTTAGGAAACATTTCAGAGGAAGCGATTACTAAAATTCGAGAGATCAATCATAACATAGTTTTAGTTGATTCCACGGTTCATTATGATGATGTGACTGCAGTTAATCCAGAATTAAGTCAAATGACATATCGTATCTTAGACGAACTATATGGTAATGGTCGGCGGCATATTGGATTTATTGGTGGAGACAATGATGTCTTAGAGTTAGATGGCACCTCAAAATCAAAAATAAATGATCCGCGATTTGATTCATATCATGAATGGATGAGCTTAAAGCAATTGCAACCACAATCATTTATTGGTGATTGGCGTCCAGAGACAGGGAGTCAAGGAACGGTTAAATTATTGGCTGATGGCAACATCATTGACGCGTTAGTCGTGGCATCTGATCCAATTGCCATTGGAGCGATCAGTATATTGAAAAATTATGGTTTGGAACCAGGTAAAGATATAGATATTGTGAGCTTTGATAATTTAGATATTGTTGCTTATATCATACCGCCATTAACGACGGTTGAATTAAGTCCTTTAGCACTTGGAAAAACTGCATTGGCACAGGCTATAGAATTGAGCTCGGCGGCACATGATTGGACTAATTGGACGACAATTCCAAGTTCATTAAAGTATAGAGAGACTTTTAAATTAAAGTAAGCGTTTACATTATAGTAAATAAATGGTAGAATTTGTTTGTATTTTAGTAAATATATCCAAAAATCAAATTAATGAGCATAATTAATTTGATATGATAATTTTTCCGTATTATATGCCCATCTAATGAAAGTGAACGGCCTGGTAACTAGTAGTACAGCTACAACAGAAATAATGCTAGTCAAGTAGAAAAAGAGGAATTGATAGATGACTAATGTTTATGAGAAATTATCGCAAGTTTTTGTTAACAAGTTTAATCATATGCCAAGTGATAAGTTTTTTTCACCAGGGAGAATTAACTTGATTGGTGAACATACTGATTATAATGGCGGCCATGTATTTCCGGCATCGATTACATTAGGAACATACGGTGTGGCTTCAGCGCGTTCTGATAAACAAGTCAAGCTTTATTCGACAAACTTTGTTGAACAAGGTGTGATTAGTTTTGACATTGATGACGAAACAAAAATGTCAAATGCATCGTGGGGAAATTTTGTAAAGGGTGTATTACAGGCTATGAAAGGTTATGGTAATCATTTTACTTACGGCTTTGAATTAGTCATTGAAGGTGACATTCCAAATGGTTCAGGTCTATCGTCTTCTTCTTCGTTGGAACTATTAATTGGGGTTATGGCGCAAAAATTGTATAATCTTAAAATTCCAAGATTACAATTAGTTGCTTGTGGGCAACGTGCTGAAAATGATTTTGTGGGTGTCAATACTGGTATTATGGACCAATTTGCCATTGGTTTTGGTGAAAAAGAGCATGCTATTTATCTAGACACGAATACAATGATTTATGAGATGGTACCAATTCATTTAGGCGAGTATGTGGTCGTTATTATGAATACAAATAAGCGTCGTGAATTGGCAGAATCTAAATATAATGAACGTGTCCGTGAGACACAAGAGGCCGTTTATCAGTTGCAAAAATATCTAAAAATTGAGTTTTTAGGTGAACTAGATGGCCCCACTTTTGAAAAATATGCTCACTTTATAACAAATAAAACTGTTGTTAAGCGTGCACGACATGCAGTTTATGAAAATGAACGAACAAAATCAGCGGTTAAAGCATTGAAAGCAAATGATTTGACTGCTTTTGGCCAGTTAATGAATGCTTCTCACAAGTCTTTGAAGGAAGATTATGAAGTTACTGGCATTGAACTTGATACACTTGCTGAAACAGCACAAGGCATCAGTGGGGTACTTGGTGCACGTATGACGGGAGCTGGTTTTGGTGGCTGTGCCATTGCATTAGTCCACCATGATTCAGTTGACGCGTTGGAAAAATAGTTGGCAAAAATATGAATCAGTTATGGGTTATGCGCCATCATTTTATGTCGCAAATATTGGGAAAGGTGCCCACTGGGTAGGTGCCATACAGGAGGATAAGTAATGAATAGGAGTGCGCTAGTAAATATATTTGCTAAACGTGTCATTGAAGCCACAGATTATCTCGATGATGATAAAGTCTATTTAATTAATCAAATTCTCGGCATTGTTGGTGAGTCAAGTTATATGGTGGCTCCTGAGGACAGTGATTTGGAAAAATTATCGACCCTTGACATATTAGATCAATTAATAATGTTATCTAAAAACAATGGCACTTTGGCCAATAGACAAATGAATGAAGATATGTTGGGCGCACAGTTGATGAATTTATTTGTGCCAATACCGTCGCAGGTGAATAAATTATTTTGGACGTATTATCAAGTATCACCTGAATCTGCAACTAATTATTTATTTGAATTGTCGAAGCGCAGTAATTATATTAAAACGCGTGAAATTAGTCAAAATATCTCGTTTCCAGCACCAACAAACTATGGCGAATTACAAATAACGATTAACTTATCTAAGCCAGAAAAAGATCCTAAAGCCATTGCAGCAATGAGTCATGAAAGCAATCAGAAATTACAGTATCCAGCCTCTCAATTGGCACGCGAAAATGAAGGTTACTGGGGCCGTTTAGATTACGCAGCACGAACAAATCATCGTGTGGTTCCTCTAACATTGGGCGGTGAAACTTGGTATTTTCAATATTCACCTTATGCCTATTTTAATGAACATGCGATTGTCTTGTCGCAAACGATTCGACCTATGCATATTGATGAAGAAAACATGGCGCGCCTATTAGAATTTGTAACGCAATTTCCAGATTATTTTATAGGCTCAAATGCGGATTTACCAATCGTTGGTGGATCCATTTTATCACATGACCATTTTCAAGCGGGGCGGTACGAATTGCCGATGGCCAAGGCAGCAATTAAACAGAAAATTCATATCGCAAATGTAACACTTGATGAAGCAGGTGTATTGAATTGGCCTATGACAGCTATTCGTTTGATAGATAAAAATAAAAATAAGTTATTAAAAGCTGCCATGCATGTGATTAAAATATGGCATGTTTATGATGATACATCTTTGTCAATTAAAAGTTATGATGAAAATGGCACACCACACCATACAGTGACGCCAATTGTGCGTTATCGTCATGGCAGGTATGAAATTGATTTAGTTTTGCGTGACAACAATGTTTCAGATGTTTTTCCTGATGGTATTTTCCATCCACATCCTGATGTTCAACATATCAAAAAAGAGAACATTGGTTTAATTGAGGTCATGGGATTGGCTATTTTACCACCACGATTAAAAAAGAATTAGTGGCAGTAGAAGATTTCTTACTCGAAAAGGTTGACCATGTGGCGTCAAAACATCAAGCATGGGCAGACCAATTGCTTGTCTCACACGAAGTGAACACTGAAAATGTTGAAAATATTGTGCAACAAAGTGTTGGTCAAATATTTAAGCGGGTATTAGAAGATGCCGGTATTTTCAAATCTAATGATACCGGTCAACAAG
Organism: Leuconostoc inhae KCTC 3774; assembly: GCA_000166735.2. Taxonomy (GTDB): domain Bacteria; phylum Bacillota; class Bacilli; order Lactobacillales; family Lactobacillaceae; genus Leuconostoc; species Leuconostoc gasicomitatum. Next base: position 18,000 of record AEMJ01000222.1, read on the forward strand.
GATTGCAGAAATTCATTCATGAGATAGAATAAAGTCATTAATCGTTTATGACCCTCTAATTTGTATGTGATTAAAAATAGAATGATTTCAGTTATTTGAAAAAGGAGATATGGATATGAATATTATTGAAAGTGCGTTTGGCGATCATGCTAAACTTTTTACAATGGTTAATGATAATGGTGTGCAGCTAGCTGTGACAGATTTTGGTGCACGTATTGTGCACTTGAATGTGCCAATTAACAATGAGCGAAGAGAATTGATTTTAGGCTTTGACTCCGCTGAGGAATATATTGCCAAAGATCATTATATCGGTGCAACAATTGGTAGAGTCGCCGGGCGTATTGCCAACGGTTCGTTTCAACTTAATCAGACAAACTATCAAGTTGTAAAAAATGAAAATGATAACACACTGCATGGTGGACCAGATAGTTTCGAGATGGCATACTGGCAGAGTGAAACGGACATAAGTGACAATAAAGTATCAACATCATTTACGCACACTAGTCCTAATCAGAACAATGGATTTCCGGGAAATTTGACCGTCAAAGTGACTTATACACTTGATAATGATAATGTTTGGCAAGTCAGTTATGAAGCAAATAGTGATGCTATGACACTATTTAATCCAACAAACCATGTTTATTTCAACTTGACAGGACATCCCGGTATGAGTGTTGCTGATCATATGTTGTCTATTGATGCAGATCATTTTGCACCTCTTGATGACCAGAACCTGACAACTGGCGAACAACGTGATGTAGCCCAGACGGCTTTCGATTTTAGAAAAGCAAAGCAAGTTAATGAAGCACTGATTTCTGCCGATCCGCAGAATCAATTAGTTAGTGGTCTTGATCATCCATTTTTGTTGAATCAAGCAACCGACTCAGCTAGCCCTCAGGCTCGTTTGGTATCGCCAGATAAAAAAGTAGCTATTAATATGCGAACAACAGCGCCATCAGTGGTTGTCTTTACAGCCAACTTTGGGGATGGCTATCAATTGCCTATGCGTCAAGAGCAATTGATTAATCATGGAGGTATAACACTTGAAACACAAGTAGCACCTGGTGCAGAAAAATATCCAGCGTTTGGTAATATCGTCCTACCTGCAAATGAAGTTTATCAGGCAACAACGCGCTTTGACATAGATATCTAAGTAGTATTGCATGCAACGTGAGGAGTGAAGATGGCAACTATTGAAAATGTTTTGTACCGTCGTGATTGGGAAAATCCTACTGTTACGAATTGGCATCGCTTGCCTATGCATACAGATATGTCCTATGGATTGGATTTGGCATTGCAGGCGGCAAATGAGTCGCAGCGTCAATCTTTAAATGGCGACTGGCAATTTAGTTACTTTTCAAATCAATCGGTTGTGGATGAAGCATGGCGAACAAATGATTTACCACAAGCAAATTCAATTCAAGTACCTGGAAATTGGCAGTTACAAGGAAATTATGATGTTCCGGTGTATACTAACGTTGATTATCCATTCACGGTCAATCCACCATATGTGCCTGAAGATAACTCTATGGGCGGTTATTCAAAAGAATTTGAAGTCCCTGATAGTTGGTTTGAAACTGATCATGAAGTTCATATTGTTTTGAATGGTGTGAGCTCAGCGTTTTACCTTTGGTTAAACGGTGAATGGATTGGTTACTCAGAGGATAGCCGTTTACCAGCAGAATTTGATTTGACTGATAAATTAATTCATGGGCAAAACCGATTGGCAGTATTGGTGTTAAAGTGGAGTAAGGCGAGTTACTTTGAAGATCAGGATATGTGGCGTATGTCTGGTATCTTTCGCGATGTTGATTTAATAAAGGTACCTAAAGTCAGATTTAAAAATTTGACGATTCAGACACAGTTAGATGATGATTTAGATAGTGCCGTTGTTGAAACAAAGGCAGAAGTGTTAACAAGTGGTCGAAATGACTTAAAGGTGACCACTAATTTGTATTGGCAAGCAAAAAAAATTGACACAACAACCAGTAAGTTAGGCAGTCAAATAGTTGATGAACGTGGGGCCAATGATTCTGAAGTCACTTTAAAATTGCCTGTGAAAAACCCTAAGCTTTGGTCAGCTGAAATTCCTCATCTCTACACAATGCAAATTATTCTCCATGATGATACACAAATTTATCAAGTTGAAAATAAAGCAATAGGTATCCGAAAAATTCAAATCAAAGATGGTTTGTTGATGCTAAACAATCAACCGCTGATGATTCGTGGCGTTAATAAGCATGAATTCACTGCAGATAAGGGATACTACGTTGACGAAGATACGATGATTTCTGATATTCGTATGATGAAAGAACATAATTTCAATGCGGTACGGCTGTCGCATTATCCCAACGCCTCACGATGGTATGAATTATGTGATCAATACGGCTTGTACGTAGTGGATGAAACTAATATTGAAACTCATGGTGTCACACCAATGAATCGTTTAACAAATGATTCACAGTATTTGCCGTTGATGATGACACGAGTAACACGCATGGTACAACGTGATTTTAATCATGCGTCTATCATTATTTGGTCATTAGGTAATGAATCAGGTTATGGCCATAATCACGATGCGATGTATAATTGGGTGAAACAAACTGATCCGTCAAGACCTGTTCAATATGAGGGTGGTGGTGCAGATACACCAGTAACAGATATTATCGTGCCAATGTATGCTCGTGTCGATCAAGATCAAATCGAACCCGTTAATTCTAAATGGTCTATAAAAAAATGGATCAGTTTGCCAGGAGAAACGAGACCACTGATACTATGTGAATATGCCCACAGTATGGGGAATAGTTTAGGTGGATTTAATAAATATTGGCAAGCCTTTGAACAATTTCCTAAATTACAGGGTGGCTTTATTTGGGATTGGGTTGATCAGGGCTTGCTGAAAAAAACAGCTAATGGTGAAACTACTTATGCCTATGGTGGTGATTTTGGTGACTATCCAAATGATCGACAATTTAGTTTAGATGGTTTATTATTCCCAGATCGCACACCAAAACCTGCATTATTAGAAGCAGCCCATTGTCAGCAATATTTTAGTTTTCAACTCGATAAAACATCACGTGGCGAGATAAATGCACTGACAGTGACGAGTAAACATTTATTTAAACCGTTAATGATGCCACACTTATATGTGACTGGATAAATGGTGGCGATGTGATTAAAACGCAACATGTGGACTTGAACTTACCTGCTGGTGGTAATCAAAGTATTGTATTAGATGTACCAGAGTTTAATGATGATGATGTTTTTTTGAATGTCAAAATTTTACAACGTGAAAATGACGGCATCATTCGTGCGAAAACACGACTGGCTTACCATCAATTCATCATTCAAAATCAAGTACCACAATCTTTAAAAACTGTCACTCTGGGATTAAGTAACGCTAAGTTTATTGCTTCAGAAAATGACAAAGCAATTGTTATTGTTGCCAATGATAATCAGTTCACATTTAATCGTGTCAATGGTTTGTTAACGAGTTGGCAATTTGGAAACAAAGAAAACTTATTAACACCACTCAAAGATCAATTTAGCCGTGCGCCTTTGGACAATGACATTGGGGTGAGTGAAGCGACAAAAATTGATCCAAATGCCTGGAAGGAAAGATGGCAAGCAGCCGGTATGGATGACTTAGTTAGTCAATTAACACATTTCGACTATCGAAGTGTTGGTCAAAATATTGAGGTGACGACACAACATTATTTCTGTTCACCAATTGATCAACATCTGATGTTTACTTCGAATAAACATTATCAAATTACGCCAACAGGCACGTTAATAGTGTCGGTCGATGTTTGGCGACAAATTGCAGATCCTGAACCTGCTCGTATCGGCCTATCGGTTCAACTAAATACATTACCCAAAACTGTTGATTATGATGGATTAGGACCGATGGAAAACTACCGTGATCGACGAAGTGCAAGCATCAGAGGGCGTTGGTCAATGCCACTTTCAGATTTGTATACACCTTATATTTTTCCAAGCGAGAATGGTTTGCGAACACAAGTTAAAAGATTAACGTTTGATCATCATGTATTGAAATCAAATCAACAAGAATTTGCATTTAATATGAGCCAATATAGTCCCGCTCAACTGGCAAGCGCAACGCATCGTCATTTACTAAAACCGGAAAAAGGTGTCTGGCTCAATATTGATGGCTTTCACATGGGTATTGGTGGTGACGATTCTTGGTCACCAAGTGTTGCACCTGAATTTTTATTATCTGATACACATTATCATTATCAATTAACATGGCATTGTGAGTAACTATGAAAATAAACTTATAAAGGAGTATTATGTATAATGCAAATAAGAACCGCTATGAAGACATGATTTATAATCGTGTCGGAAAAAGTGGCCTTAAAATTTCTGCGTTGGGACTGGGATTTTGGCACAATTTTGGTAGTGTTGATCCTTATGAAAATCAAAAAGCTATTGTGCACCAAGCATTTGATTTAGGCATAACTTATTTTGATTTAGCAAATAACTATGGTCCGATTCCTGGAAGTGCCGAAGAAAGCTTTGGGCGAATGATGTCTCAAGATATGAAACCCTATCGCGATGAAATGGTGATTACTAGTAAAGCTGGCTATGATATGTGGGATGGCCCTTACGGTAGTTGGGGATCGCGCAAAAGCATCATTGCTAGTGCTGATCAAAGTCTGACACGACTAGGTCTAGACTATGTCGATATTTTTTACTCTCATCGACCAGATCCAGAAACACCTGCTGAAGAGACTGCGCTGGCTTTAGATCAGTTAGTCCGTGAGGGAAAGACGCTATATGTTGGTATCTCTAACTATAATGGTGCACAAACGACAGAAATAGCTAAAATATTTAAAAAGTTAGGGACACCATTTATTATTCATCAACCGAGATATAGTATGTTTGACCGCCATATAGAGCGTGACCTCTTACCTGTTTTAAAGCAAGAAGCTAAATCCGCAGTCGTATATAGTCCTTTAGCACAGGGATTACTGACTGATCGTTATCTTAATGGTATTCCTGCAGATTCGAGAGCAGCGAAATCATCGAGTCCGTTTTTAAAGGTAGGGCAAGTTGAAAAAACATTAGATACGGTTAAACAGCTTAATAAGGTAGCTATACATCGTGGACAAACGCTTGCTGAGCTGGCGTTGGCTTGGGATTTACGTCAACCCGAAATTGCTAGTGTTTTAGTAGGCGCGAGCCGTCCTGAACAATTAATAGACAATATCAAAGCGTTGAAAACACTTAATTTTAGTGATGCAGACGAAAAAGCAATTGATGCTATACTGATTGCACACGAAAAAAACGATTAGAACAACCATAAAAAGACACTAAGACAGTTAGTTTTTATCTAACTGTCTTAGTGTCTTTTAAATTTTGGTGTCTTGCGCAATAATCCATGAATTAAGCATGCTATCATTAATGCGTGTTGGATGTATTTTTAGAAATTGACGGTAGAGTGTGCCAATACGTTTACTGAAAATAAGCGTGTTTGGAGCAACGAGATCATCATCGAGCAATTGATATAAACGAATAGCATAACTGATAAACCTGAGTTCATCAGTTAGTGCTGTACCATGAAGACCATGATCTTCCGAAAATAAATGTTGACGTGCAGCAAAGCCAAGTGCTTGTTGGAAACGATTTAAATCTTCAGGGTCCAGTCTGGCATCAGGACCACTAGCAATGATTGTTTCTTTAAAACTTTTAATTGCTTCAGGTGTTGCTTTATTGGTCAGTTCAAATCGTTGAAACGAAACACCATCAGCAGTTTCTCGTTCTTCATATTTATACCATTTATGATTTGTGAGAAAAAAAGGTGTATTATCCATATACGCGTGTCTCCAAACTTAATATGAGTGTTAGTTCTTAATATTCTTAATATTTTTGATGAGTTGGGACATGATTTTGTCATCGCTATATGATAGAACGTTTTTAGCGTAAATATTTTTTCCAAACCAAGCAAGTACAATTAGAGCAATAAATGAAATAACAAGTGACAAGATTGCGGCAGGCCAAGTTTCAACCTTTGTCACTAACCTTACGGGCATCATACTTTGTGAGATAAAGGGCACGTAACTTAATATTTTAATAGCAAAGTTATTGGGCATATTTGTCATGATAAAACTAAACATATAGCCGATTGTTGCTAAAAATGTAATGGGCTGAATGGCTTGTTGTACTTGCGCATTATCATTAATGAGTGACGCAATCATTGCGGTAAGTACAAGGTAGAGTGCAACTGCTATTAGAATGAAAGCGATAGCATAGAGTGTGAAACCAAGTGTCACACCTGAAAACGTTTGTTTGATACCAGCTAGCATCGTGTTGTTTTGCAAAATAACGTAACCAATTGCACCAGCAATAATATAGATCAATAGATGAGTTACTGCTAACGCAAAAATACCAATCATCTTACCAAAGTATTGAATACTTGCTGATGTCGCTGCTAACAGAGTTTCCATGATACGGGATGATTTTTCATTGGCAATTTCTGTGGCAATCATTGACGCATACCACATGACAATCACTGTTGTAATAATCCCAATAGCGACAGCAATACCGTAATTAGCCGTGTCTGAGTTTTCACCATTAGTAGATTTATTATTCGATTGTTTAACAACTGATTTTAAATTGAAAGGTTGAATTAAATCTTGCGTTTGTTTAGCTGTCAATCCGTAGCTTGCTGCCTTTTGACTACGTGAAATATTACCCAAGACACTCACAAATGCTTCTTTATTAATTGTGTTACTTTTTGGTTGTGTTATTAATGTCGCATTTTCAGAATTCAGTGTTAAAATACCATCTAAGTCTTGCGCTGTTAACGAGCGATTAGCTTTTTGGCTATCTGTAATTTTTGAAACCTTGATACCTAGTGCTTTTTCATCACGAATAAACACTTGTCGTACTTGTGAATTACCAATAACTGCAACTGTTGGTGTCGTATTACCTTGCATTTGAGTCACACCAAAAATAATACCACCAACAACTACAGCAAAAATAATGGGGGATAAAACTAATAACCAGTAACCACGTGTTTTAAAATGGTTTCGGAAAGTTTGTTTCATAACAATAATGAGTCCTGAATTCATGATAGAGCGACCTCCTGTCGGAAAATATCATCAAGTGTTGGTGGTTGCTGTGAAAATGCTGGAATATAACCATTTCGCGTTACGAAGTCAAATATTTGATGACCAGTTGCTTCGTCATTAATTGTGATATCAAAACCAGCACCTTGTTGATTAATGTGGGTAACACCAGCAATACTCGCGAGCTCTGCTTTTGAAAATGGCCCTTCAACGTAGACTTTGGTGCGCCCAAATTGTTCACGAATTTCTTGTACGCCGCCTTGCAAAACAATTTTTCCTTGCTTAAGCATTGTAAGATTATCAGAAATTTTAGTTACATTGTTCATGTCATGACTCGAGAAAATAATCATGGCACCATTATCACGCATACGAACAATTTCGTTCATCATGATACTTGTGTTCACTGGGTCAAGTCCTGAGAAGGGTTCATCTAGTATAATAAATTCGGGATTAAAAATGAGTGCAGCAATCATTTGAATCTTTTGTGCATTACCTTTAGATAGTGACTGTACTTTGTCGGTTGCTTTACCAACGACATCAAGGCGTTTTAACCAGTCAGCTAGTGCAATTTTAGCATCTGATCGTGTCATACCATGCAGTTCAGAAAAATATAAAATTTGTTCTTCAATGGTTAATTTTTGATATAGGCCGCGTTCCTCAGGTAGGAAACCAATTTTTTGCTTATCAGATTGTGTAATCGGATGGCCGTTCCATGAAATGTCACCCGATGTTGGTGCAATAAAGTTTAAAATCAGTCGAAAAGTGGTTGTTTTACCGGCGCCATTTTGTCCAATTAGTCCCATGACTTTCCCAGGTTCAAGTGTCATATTCATATCGTTGACGGCAATAGTTTGTCCGAATTGTTTGTTGAGATTTGTCAGTTGAATCATGTGTTGCTCCTTATAATAGTTTAGTGAATAACCAACGTATACTATGGTGTTGCAAATAATTTTTTAAACATCTGTTTTGTCCTCCTCAAAGATAAAAACAGTCTCAATTGTGAGTTGAAAAAAGGATGCAATATTATGCGCTAATGTGAGTGATGCATTATATTTACCCTTTTCAAGAGAAATAATTGTTTGACGTGTAACTTCTAACTTATCGGCTAGTTCAGCTTGCGTCATGTGACGTGACTTTCTGAGTTCTTGAATACGATTTTTCAATAGTCATCCTCCGAAAAAATGTATATAAAACTTTACATTTTCATTATAGCAAAAGTAATTATAACTGTAAAGTTATCTATACATTTATAATAAATTTGCATTTTAGGTAGAAAAGAACTATAACAAAGGTATAGATAAAGGGGGCCATAAAATGGCAGATGAAAAGTATCAAACGTTAGATCTCCCAATGAACGAAGTATTTGACTGGAGTGAGGATAAAACCCCATTACGTGATGCACTATGGAACCACTATATGGATGAAAGCAATAAAAATACATCAGCAACATTGAAGCATTTGAAGGCTTATCAAACTATGAGTAGCGATGAAATTAAGACGGAAGCTGAGAAGGTTTTGAAGTGAAATTAAATGATTAGCAAAAAATGCTAGTCATTTTTAATTATGGCTGTTGACGGACGGCTATTTTTTCTGTATACTTATATCTTGTTATGGCGCCATGGTCAAGTGGTTAAGACGTCGGCTTCTCAGGCCGAAATCGAGGGTTCGACTCCCTCTAGCGCTATTTTTAAGCGATTTGTCAGAATGTTGATAGATCACTTTTTTGTTGCTTAAATGCTGCTATGTAGGCGTCTGTATGACTTTTGTAGTTCGTCTCAAATTAAAGATTGATCAGCGCATATATGAAATACGTCATGAGTTTGGTCAGGTAGATGAGAATATTTGGTGGTAAGGCTGAAAACAAGCACACATGGTGGCTTACTAAAACCAGGTACAGACACGCATAAAATTGAATTTATATGTAAAAGATGACGACACGATTTATGGTGAGATGGCATCTACTGAATTTGTTTGTTGGCTAAATGCAAAATGAAATTTAGAGTAAATTTAAGCGCATAAGCGCTTTTTATTTTGAGATAAAGAACTTCGTACAATTGATTAAATTTTAAAAAATCAAAAAACTAAAAAAATACAGCAAATAAATGCGATATATTGAACTGGTTAAATCTAATAATAAATTTTTGGAGGACACCATGGAAGAAATCAATGGTAAACAATCAATAAAAACGCACATTATGGACGCGACTGAAGTTAATGCTCAACATGCATTAGAGTTGGAACAAGCTAGTAAAGAACGTCGAATGCGTTCAAAAGAGCAGATAAAAGCGGAAGTCATAGGAAATAATAACATTGACTATAAAAAGCATATGAAGTGGGTAGATGAGTGATATGAAATTTTAAATAACAATTCGCCTCTCTGGTGGTATGATTATTTCTATTGGCGCTTTAATAGTACCACTTACGAAAACAGAAGAAAATTCAAAGATGATTGGGAGCAAAAACAAAGTACTTCAAATGCGGATTCTTTATTTGATTTAATTTCTCAATTTATTGGTAATTACTAGAGATGCCAGACGATAACAGTAGATATCTTGCTAAAAAATCGAGAATCCGGAAACCCAATACATGAACAGGATATCAAATAATTGATAAATAAGAGAAATGATATAGTTTTCGTTCTTTATTCTATTATTTCCCAAATTCAAATGATTAAAATAAGACTTGGCAATAATGTCGATAGTGACAGTTTATTCGATAAAATTGACGATATAAAATTAGAAATTAACAAATTTTATAAGAAAAATAATTTTCGTGGCATGGTGGCAAAATACGTAAATGATCATTCTGAAATTAATTCAATTGAAAAATTTCGTTATTCGCAAACAGTATATGATACTATTATAAAAATTGTGAAACTCAAAATAAAATTGCTCATGACAATATTGAATATATTCAGAATAAGGCAAGTGACATGTACATTAAGTTAACCAGATTGCCTAACTAAGCGCATAAGCGCTTTTTATTTTACAGTTAAACATTGAAAGGAGATGGCACAATGGGAAATAAAGTACACACATATCCACATCAAGGTTGACGTAAGTTGATACCATTCACGCGTAGATATTGTTCACAGCATGTTGCGTTACATCCTCGACAAACAAAGTGGTTTGACCAGACATACAAGGTTACGCGCGACCGTGATACTAAGAGTAAAGAGCGCATGGCATTCTATAACACAGAATAGTGGAAGCAGTTACGTAAGCAAGTTATCGCACACAATATTGTTTTAACATCTATGGCACACATAAAGCTAAGAACGGATGGAAACAAATCGTTACCCCATGTCAATATCACTTTAACCTCACAATAAAAGCCACCGACTTCATTATTGGTGGCTTACTTAATGTGATAGCATGTAGAAACGGTATATATTTTGTAAACAAATTAAGGTAAATAAAATTAATGCAGCAAGAGAAATCCAGAAGTAAATTTTTTGTTTGTTAATATAGGTATCATATACCATAGTACCAAAAAGTAAAAAAGGTAAAATCTGAGTAAAGTAACTAAAGTTTTGATTACTGATAAAGTGCAGAGCGTTACCAAGCCATACTGCCAATATCATTACTAATATTACCGTTCTTGTTTTAAATAGTGTTTTATTTATTTTCATAGTTTTACCTGAATACCCCCGATTAATCGCTAGTGACTTGTTGTTAGATATGTTAGTCATTGTTTTAAAAATACTTGCCATAAAACGAAGATACAGTCTAACGCTAAAAGTATCAGACCCAAACTAAATCTTTTTCCGTTTGTGATTTTATATTGCTTGCCCCAAGGCTTAATCCATATTGTACCACATAACATTAAAATAAAGCCATTTATGGCAATAATGAAGCCAACAATTAATACTAGAGTGAAGTCAATTAACATGAGTGGTTTTTCCTGTGTTTTGAATGATGAAATATGTGCTGATTACTGTTAAAATCGACTATTTTTACACAATTAATAAATTTTAACAGGATAGTCTTTTAATAAATCCTCGATTTTAGATCCATCAAAAACAATTGTTTCATCGTTTTGATTAGGATGGTAGGCAACATTTTTATGATCGAACAGTGTCTTATCAATATAGTAATTAACGCTTTTATCTAAATCATTAACGGCATTTAAAATAGAAACAGAACCAGGTGTGACACCAAGCTTGTCATTTAAATCTTTCTCAGAAGCAAAACTTATTTTTTTGTTATGCGTTATTAAAGCAATTTGAGCTAACGATAATTTAGAATCAGCAGGTAAGCTAAATAAATAATATTCTGATTTGTTTTGATTTCTCAAAAAGAGATTTTTGATTTCAAATATATCTTTAGTGAACGCTAAATTTTTTGCATCTTCGATAGTATAGATTTTGGGATGTTTGTATAAACGATAAGCTATGAGTCGACTCGTAAATAGTTGTTTTAAATTATCTTTCATGTTGGCTGAGCTCCTGACATGTTGATCTATTATTGGAGAGATATGATGTTGCTCTTATCTCTCATCATATCGAATTATCCACAATAAATAAAGTTATCTGGCTAGGTCAGTTGTAAACAGGGGTTTATAATGAACATAGGTACAAAAGGGGATGTTAAGTAATGACGATCTTTGAAGAAATAGTAAATGATAAAATGAATTTTGAGTTCACTAGTAGAGGACTCAAGCCAATTTATCATGCACCAACTAGTGCCAAAATAGTTATTATTGGACAAGCTCCTGGTTTACGTGTCCAAAATTCAGGCATAATGTGGCATGATGCTTCAGGAGACAGGCTGAGGGAGTGGATGGGTATCAGTAAAGATGTGTTTTATAACTCAGGTAAGATTGGTGTCATACCTATGGACTTTTATTATCCTGGGAAAGCTAAGTCTGGTGATTTACCACCGCGTAAGGGTATCGCGGACAAATGGCATTCACGTTTATTAAAACAGATGCCAAATATACAGATGACTATTTTAGTAGGTTCTTATGCGCAAAAATATTATCTCAAGCTAAATAGTCAGGCTAAAATAACGACAGTCATAAAGGATTATCAAAAATATCTTCCTAATTACTTCCCAATTGTTCATCCTTCTCCTAGGAATAACATTTGGCTCAAAAAGAATCCTTGGTTTGAGCAAAAAGTTGTCCCAGATCTGCAGAAAATGATTTCTCAAATAATATCAAATTGAAATCTAAACTGGCATGTTTGATAATCGGTAATATAACAAGTTCAATGCCCTATATAATGGTGAAAAATGTGATTCTGATAGTGGATTTAGCAGCCAGATGTTTTTATTAGTATTATTACTGTCAATGTGACATCATCATAAAAAACATTCATGGCAAGCAATAAATGTTGATTAGGGTTTATGTGTTATAGTTATGTCACTTTATGGCTATTATGTACGCACTCTATGAGTGCATGATTATTATTTATAAACTATTAAAGCAGTATATGCAAACACAGGCGTTCTATACTGTACCTCAATAATTTCGTGACCATGAGCCTCCAAATCAGCTAAGGCATCATTTAATTTGTCAGTAAATCCTCCGGCTGTCCAAAAGCCAAGTACAAGTTGTGTCTTCATTGTCATCCCCTGTAATGCTTTTAACGTGGTTCAATGCACGTAATATAATTATGGTATATTATAAACATCATACCAAACAAATAAAACAAGTGCACCACTGGCATTAAATGTCGGTTGCGCACTTGTTTTTGTTAATTGTTAAAAATGTTAGCAAAGCCACTTTTGAGGTCATTGTTTTGTGTTTCAGAGAAGTATAAATCGTCACCATTTGTTGTACGTGAAATATAAACTTTTGGTTGATTATTTTGTATAACAAAGAAATATAAGGCCATGTTAAAATTATTTTTTGATACTTTACCAGAGGCAATTGCTACGACTTTGTTTGCTGATTCGCCAGAACCATCTGGGGACCAAGTGACAGCTGTAGTTACTTCATCAAACTTAATATGATTGTTATATTTACCATTTGTAAGGTCAATTGGGAAAGTTATGCCATAGTAATTTGGTTCTTGCCCGTCATAAGTCCCAACAAAGGACTGATCCATTTTTGATTGCCATGCTGACATAAAAGATGATAGTTTATTTTGTTTGTCAGCTGACCAAGTTGCTTTTGTACTATTATTACTTGAAGCACTCGTGTTAGTGTCATTGTTACTAGATGAATTAGTTATTGTTGCGTTGCTGCTTGACGAAGAACTACTTTTCAAACTAGAAGATTTTAATTGTGCTGAGATTGTCGCTTTTGAAGTGTGGTGTTGTGCCTGATCTGTGGGTTTGCTCTGTTTATAAATCACACCAACTATGACGAATATTGCCACTATTGTAGACAATATCAATATGCTATTTCTTTGCTTTGAAGTCATTGTTATTTCTCCCTTGTGTTGTTAAGTATAACCGACTAACTATACAAACTAGTATATCAAAATAAACTGAATGAATTAAACTAGAAACAAAGTAGTCACCATGTCATTCGCGAATAAGTTTAGCATTAGAAATATTGTCCTTTTTCGCTAATGTGTGCTGGATACAACGATTAGAAAACCAAGAATAACCCAGAAGAGAAAAACTTTTTTATATATTTGGTACAAAAGGGTAATTAAAATCCGTGAAATAGGAAAAATTATCATGATAACATCAAACGCGTTATTTAGTTATTTATAGAATATAAACCAATCAAGGACTTTAACAGCGACTTTCAGGATATCCAAGAAACAGTTACATTGTCATTTGTGTATAGTTTGAAAAACGGCGACCACATTATAATGTCAACAGTGATTAATATGCTGACTAATTTTTAAGAAGTGCAAATCAAGTATTACGATCGTTTGGAAGAAAACAAGAATATCTAAGGTAACATCGAAAACTACCAGCCAACTTTGAATCGTGAAATGATTTGTTAATTTTTATTTACGTTGATCTCTACTTGAGAATGATGTGTAATTTGACAAAGTCCTTAATACCTGAGGAAATTGGAAATGTTGATCGGTATTGTTATTTAATTTGAAAATAGTGGATAAATTTTTAACTATTGAATGAATAATTATAATCATTGCTCTTTTTGAAGGATGATTAGTTAAAATAACTTTAAATTGATAATTTTTTGGATGTTTATTTACAATTTTGAGATTACCAGTCCAGTTGGTGTGACTAAAAGTATAGTCTGGTAGAAAGTTTTTTGCTAATTCAATATCGTGATAAATTGTTTCACCATATTGGCCATATAAAAGATCCATTTTGACTATCTGCCCTTTGAAAATATATTTTATATGTACATAACTATTTTTATCCGTAAATTGAT
>AEMJ01000221.1 GCA_000166735.2 Leuconostoc inhae KCTC 3774
AAAGCGTTACCATCACAAAAAAGAAAGGAATGAACACTGATGTTAGAAAATTTGAAGCAAATTGTTTATGAAGCTAATATGGCCTTGCCAGCTAATAATTTGGTGACGCTTACTTGGGGTAATGTCTCGCAAATTGATCGTGAAAAAGGGTTATTTGTTATTAAACCCAGTGGTGTCGATTATGCGACACTTCGACCTGAAGATATGGTTGTTGTTGATTTAGAGGGGCATGTGGTTGAAGGTGATATGAACCCATCGAGTGATACACCAACACACGCTTTTTTGTATCGACATTGGCCTGATTTAGGCGGTATCGTGCATACCCATTCAAAATGGGCCGTTGCATTTGCTCAAGCAGGGATACCAGTACCAGC
>AEMJ01000220.1 GCA_000166735.2 Leuconostoc inhae KCTC 3774
ATTCAAACAAGTCGCTAGTGATGCCCCAACAATTGCTCTGGATTAGTGCCCGGTTCGTCACTTAATGGGCCACTGGTCTGAACACTTAAATCACTGGTTGTAACCGTTTTGACGCGACCAACTAGACCAGCTGTATTTTCAATTTCAGTATGATACAAGCTGCCATTTATCATAATATCTCCTGACTGACAATATACTTTTACAAGATTATTGTAGCAGGTTAGCATACTATTTGCTGACTATTGATTTGATTTCACTGCTTTTTTTAAAACGGCTAATGTCGCTGTGTAATAAGCAATCCCATAATCAAACGTTACCTTTTGTCGCTCGGTCATGCCATTTTCGATCCATGTTGCCAATTGTGCTTGTAACGTCACCAGCTTAACTTCCTTACGTGCAATTTCTTCTTGAAAAATACGGTTACCTGATCCTTTGGCAAATCTTGACTAAAATAAAGATGCATCAAAAAATCAGATTTAA
>AEMJ01000219.1 GCA_000166735.2 Leuconostoc inhae KCTC 3774
TCTCACAACATTACCCCACACAGGTGTTTGGCATGTCGTTGAAACAATTATGATTTTGGCCGTTGAATTCAAATGATGTAACTGAGAAACAGTTTGGTAAAAAGCGCCAATATAAGATTGCTTTGCAGTATCATCCTTATGACCAATTGGCACATTAGCGAGCCAATCATCGTCAGTGCCTTGTAAAATATACAAATCACACAGGTCCAGATATTGAGATTGTTGAAAAATACTTTTTTCGACCATTATCGGATAAATGCGCCCCTGAATACGCTAAGTTTTGAACTACGCCTCCGGTTATTTTTTGAAGGTATTGACCATAATTCATGCTAGATTTTAACCCAAAAGAAACACTATCACCAATAATTCCGATTGTTTGCACGCTTTTCAGCTCGCTACTTTGTAAATAATTATTATTCTTTACCTTTGATTTTAATTTATTTTTGAAATTAAAAAAATTTTGATTAACATTTTTGTTCTTCCATTAAAAATTTTATTTATCAACAATTTTTAATATATTGTTGATAGTTTGAAGCTATACCTAAAATTTATAATAACATACGCTACAAGAAAAATAACTCACTAATTTGTAAGTTATTTTTTCATTTGTATACAACACAATAAATCAATATTATACAATCTTGAGTAAAATAAAGCAAGCTACTTAGTAGCTTGCTTTATTTTAGATGAATTTATAGAAAAAGCTGAGATTTTTTATCAACTCGGTTTTATGTTGTGATAGATATTAGTATTTTACTTTTGCTGTTGATTTAAAACATCTTGTGCATGTGTTTCAGTATTTTTAGCATCTTGTAATGCGTTATCCAGTTGTTTTTGCAAATCAGAATTTTTGTTTTCTGAATCATTTGATTTTTGTTGCAAACTATTCAACTGTTGCTGCAAATCTGATGCTTTTGAATTGGCAGCAGTCAATTGCGATTGTACACCGTCCAATTCTTTTTGTTTATCAGCAACCTTTTGATTGCCTTCTGCTATTTTTTGGTTAATTTCATCAATTTTTTGCTGTAATTGGGTTTGGAAAGCGGCATTGTCATTTGTTGCTTGGGTCTGTAGACTAGCTACCTGATTTTGCAATGACATTAAATTGCTCTTGGCATCAGTTAACTGACTTTGATAAGTTGTGCTTTGCTGACTTAATGTAGAAATGGTAGCAGATTGCGTTGTCAACTTATCACCTAATTGGTCAATAATACTACGTGTGTGGGCTAAATTGGGTGTTCCAATCCACGAACCACTATCGGCAAGTGCTGCTCCTGCTCCAAAAGATATGGCGGCTGCAGCAGTAATTGTGATGATTGTTTTTTGTACTTCATAATATCCTTCTGTTTTCACTTACTTTTTGTAAAAATATATTTAACACAACTTTGATATCATATAATGTATATATACAATTGTCAATAGATTTTATACATTTATCTTGTCTAGACATGTTTGTTACAACAGCACGATAATAATAAGCGCTTCTTTTTAGGTAATTGGGTTTAGAAAGCAATGATTAATTGCTGGATAAAAAAATTGAAACTTCAAAAGCATTGACTGAATTAAATAAACTGTAGCACTAACAAGTGAAAATATTGTTTTTGGTTAAACATAAATGAACGTTATTAAACACTGAAAATAACGTCATACAAACGTTTACAGACAAAAAAGCTATTCTATCAAATTTATTGATAAAACAGCCAATAAGGAGCTAGCGGGATTCGAACCCGCACACCGCCAAAAGCGGCTCGACGGATTTCGAGTCCGTTGCAGTACCGGATTGTGCCATAGCTCCGTAATAGAAAATCTAGTCAGATTTTCTGTCACTACTATTTAATTTGTTGAGGCCTTACGACGTTTAGCAGACTTTTCACGTTCTGCTGTATTCAAAATAGCTTTACGAATACGAACATTTTCAGGTGTTACTTCAACATATTCATCATCATTCAAAAATTCCAAAGATGCTTCTAAGTTCATAAGACGTGGTGTCTTAATAGACGAAGTTTGGTCTTTGTTTGATGAACGAACGTTTGATTGTGGCTTTAGTTTCGTTACGTTAACAGAGATATCATTGTCACGTGCGTTCATACCAACAATCATACCTTCGTAAACTTCAATACCAGCACCAATGAACATTTGTCCACGATCTTCAACACCCATGATAGCATAGTTAGTTGTTGTACCTTGCGTAATTGACACTAATGCACCATTACGTCGGCCTGGTTCCCAATTACGCACTACTGGACGATATTCAGCATAAGTGTGGTTAAAAATACCATAACCGCGTGTTGCTGACATAAATTCAGTTGCATAACCAATTAATCCGCGAGAAGGTGCCATATAAGTCAAACGTGTTTGTCCATTACCAACAGACTCCATGTTTATCATTTCACCCTTACGTTGGTTCAGAGAATCAATCACAGTCGATGAATATTCATCAGGTGTATCAATTTGAACTGATTCATATGGTTCTGACTGTACGCCATCAATCTCACGATAGATAACTTGTGGACGTGATGCTTGTAATTCAAAGCCTTCACGACGCATTGTTTCAATCAAAATTGACAAATGTAATTCACCACGACCAGACACTAACCAAGCACCAGCTTGGCCTGTGTCTTCAACACGTAATGACACATCAGTATGCAATTCACGTCGCAAACGATCTTCAATTTGACGAGCTGTAACAAACTTACCTTCTTTACCTGCAAAGGGACTGTCATTTTGACGGAAAGTCATTTGCAAAGTTGGTTCATCAATACGTAAGATTGGCAATGGATCGGGATGAGCTGGATCTGCAACTGTTTCCCCAACAGAAATATCTTCCATACCAGAAACGGCAATCAAATCACCAGCTTTGGCTTCTTGAATATCAACTTGATCTAAACCAATGAATCCAGCTAGTTTTGTTACACGGAAAGTTTGTGTTGTGCCATCAAGTTTCAAAACTTCAACAGCATCACCAATCTTAATTGTTCCACGCTTCACGCGGCCAATACCAATACGACCAACAAAGTCGTTATAGTCTAACATAGCAACTTGAAATTGCAAAGGTTCATCTGAATTGTCAATTGGTGCTGGAATTGTATCAAAAACAGCATCAAAAATTGGCTTCATTGAATGCTCTTGATCAGCAATAACAGGTGACAATGATGCTGTCCCATTCATAGCTGAGGCAAAAATAACTGGGAAATCAAGTCCCTCATCATCAGCACCTAATTCAATAAACAAATCCAATACTTCATCAACAACTTCTTCAGGGCGTGCGCCCGGACGATCTACTTTGTTAACGATAACAATAGGTGTCAAATGTTGTTCAAAGGCTTTTTTCAAAACGAAACGTGTTTGAGGCATTGTACCTTCGAAAGCATCAACTACTAATAACACGCCATCAACCATACCCATGATACGTTCAACTTCACCACCGAAGTCCGCATGACCTGGTGTATCAAGAATGTTAATTTGCTTGTCTCCGACCTTAACGGCCGTGTTCTTTGACAAGATTGTGATACCACGTTCTTTTTCAATATCATTCGTATCCATTGCACGATCACCCAATTCTTTGCGTGAGTCCAATGTATCTGATTGCTTCAATAATTCATTAACCAACGTCGTCTTTCCGTGATCGACGTGGGCAATAATAGCGATGTTACGAATATCTTCGCGATTTGCCAATTTCCTAGTGCTCCTTTAATTTAATGCTACTTATCTCACAGTAAAAGCTAGGGTCTGTTGTGCCCTAGCTTTGATGCAACATGAGAATATCACGATGCGCACGATTTGTAGCCACTAATACTATGTTAGATGATAACATATCTAACGGTCTGCCGTCAATATCTGAAATCGATAAACCTAGTGTTTTTGCTAAAACTTGCCCCGCTGCAAAATCCCATGGCATCATTTTTGAAGAATAACCCACGGCACGACCAGAAATCACACGTAAAAATGAGGGTCCGGCGGCGCCAATAACACGATATCCTAAAGCAGCTTTGGCAATTTTATCATAGCCAAACATACCATAAAGTAAACGAGCACCACTTAACAATACAATGCCATCACTTAATGCATCATTGTTTGGTTGCTCTAACCGCAATTGATTAGCAAAAACACCAACTTGTGGTCCCCCATGATAAACAACATTATTAACCACATCTAAAATCCAGCCTAGTACAGGCTCATTATCGATATAAAGGGCAATCATTACTGCAAAATCTGCCTGCTCTTTAACAAAATTCATTGTGCCATCAATAGGATCAACAAACCATACATTGCCTTGCATATTCTTTTGATGGTCCCCAAAACCTTCTTCACTGACAATACTGGCCTCTGAATCATAGGACCTAATTTTAGCGTTTAGAAATTGTTCATTGTCTCGATCAACATTTGTCACTAAATCTCTTGCATCATGTTTGATAGAAATATCTAAATGCTGCTGCATGGCAATTAATGTTCTTTTCCTGACCTCATCTAACCATAATAAAACGGTTTGATTGATATCTTGTATTTCAAACTGACTTAACGTCATCCCCGCACCTTATCTTTTGTTGTTCCTTGTGCTAATTTTATTGTTTTATAAATACTGTGTCCAGTTTGACGTTCAAAATCTTTGTCGAATTGTTTTTGCTCACTCTGTGCTGGTAACACATCACGAAACGCGTTGTATCGTATCAATAATTTTGATTTTAATACACCGGTTTCATAAACATCTAAAACACTATCTACAAGGTTAGATATTTTAACAATATCATCCACTGTCCAATTGCCATCAATTGGTAATATATAATTTTCACTCATACAACTATTTTAACATGTTGTACAGTTTGATATACTAATAAAGAGGTAAAAACATGACAATTCGATTTACAATGGATAAAATCACACGAGACGGCGCTTCCGTCTTACGAAAAACAGCTGCATCTGTTCCTTTTCCTTTAAGCGAGGAGCATGCACAACTGGCTAAAGATATGATGACATATTTAGTCATTTCACAAGATGAGTCACAAAATGAACAATATGGCCTACGCCCAGGTGTTGGTTTGGCTGCGCCACAAGTCAATTATTCATTGCGAATGGCGTCTATACTGGTACCTTCATTAGATCCACATGAATCCGATGAGACCCCTTATTTTAAGGGTACGATATTTAATCCTACAATTATTTCTGAATCAATTAAACGCGGTGCATTAGATGTTGGCGAGGGTTGCTTATCAGTTGATAAAGATGTCCCTGGTTTTGTTCCCCGTGCTGATCGCATTACGGTACGATACCAAGATGAAACTGGCGCCACAAAAATTATTAAATTACGCGATTACCCAGCTATTGTCTTTCAACATGAAATTGATCATCTGCACGGACATCTGTACTACGATCACATTGATTTAAAGGCGCCGTGGGAAGTTAATGATGAAACAAAATATATTGACTAAATATATTTATCAAAAGTCCTCTAAAAATTAGAGCTCATAAAAGCACCTATACCACATGGTATAGGTGCTTTCTTTATAACAAAAACTACCAATTAACATAGAAATAAATGTGTAGGATCATACGACACATCTAATCTTTATAATTTGTCAAAAAAGCTCTTCTTTTTGGTACCGTCAGTTGCTTCTTGATAAGCTTCTAACGCCTTTTTTTGATCTCTATTTAGCTTTGTCGGTACATCCAATTTCACAACGACGTATTGATCTCCATGACCTGTCCCCCGCAGACGTGGGGCACCCTTTCCACGTAAGCGGAAGCGTGTACCTGTTTGTGTACCAGCAGGAATTTTCAAATTAACATCGCCATGAACTGATTTAACCTGCATTTCAGTACCTAGTGCCGCTTGAACAAAATCAATAGCTTGCTCTAAATAAATATCTGCCCCATCACGCTCAAATCCATCTTTAGACGGTGAAACTTGGAACACCACAAATAAATCACCTCGTGGTCCGCCATTAGCGCCTGCTTCGCCTTGTTCAGACAATCGCATTTGTTGACCCGTTTCAACGCCTGCTGGCACTGTCACTTTAATTTCATGAGGACCATCACCACGATTAAATTTAATGGTTTCTTCTTTACCAAACACTGCCTCTTCAAAACTCAGATGCATACGATACTGTAAATCTTGTCCTTTGCGTGGACGGTTTGGATCAAAACCACCGCCAAACATTTGACTAAAAATATCTCCCAAATCAGAAAAATCACCAAATCCGCCCTGCTGTTGATAACCACCAGGTCCACCTTGCCCACCAAAGCCACCATTGGCTCCTGCTGGTCCGAATTGGTCATACTGTGCACGCTTTTGTTCAGTCCCTAAAGTTTCAAAAGCTTCTTGGACTTCTTTATACTTTTCTTCCGCACCGGCATCATGATTCAAATCTGGATGGTATTTTTTAGATAATTTACGGTATGCTTTTTTTATATCATCTTGACTGGCATTTTTTTCCACACCAAGACGATCATAGAATTCTGTATTATTCACTTACCCACTCCTTATAATATTATGTACACAAACCGCACTCAATTGAATGCGGTTCGCTTGATATTTATTAATAAAACGCTATCAGTCCTTCTTCTTATCAGGATCAACTTCTTCGAAATCGCCATCTACTGTATTATCATCAGCTGGTTTAGCTTCACCTTCAGCACCTTCTTGTGGCGCTGCTTGCTGATACAACTTCATAGCCAATTCTTGGGCTGCTTTTCCTAATTCTTCAGACTTAGTCTTCAATTCTGTTAAATCAGCATCATCAGCTGCTGCATCTTCCTTTGCCTTTTTCAAAGCTTCCAATGCATCTTGTGTTGCCTTTTTATCGTCATCACCCAACTTATCGCCAACTTCTTCCAAAGTCTTCTCTGTAGAGAAGATCAATTGATCCGCTTCATTACGTGTATCAACTGATTCCTTCTTTTTTGCATCAGCTTCTTCATTAGCCTTAGCATCATTCATCATTTGCTCAATTTCATCATCTGACAAACCGCCTGCAGCTTGGATAGTGATTTTTTGTTCTTTCTGTGTGCCTAAATCTTTAGCAGAAACAGACACAATACCATTACGATCAATATCAAACGTTACTTCGATTTGTGGTACACCACGTTGTGCTGCAGGAATGTCTGACAATTGGAAACGACCAAGTGTCTTGTTATCCGTAGCCATTGAGCGTTCACCTTGTAGCACATGAATATCTACAGCTGGTTGATTATCAGCAGCGGTTGAGAAAACTTGAGACTTTGATGTTGGAATTGTTGTGTTACGGTCGATTAACTTTGTGAATACACCACCCATTGTTTCGATACCAAGTGACAATGGTGTTACATCTAACAATACAACGTCTTTCACATCCCCAGTAATCACACCACCTTGAACAGCAGCGCCTAAAGCAACTGCCTCATCTGGGTTAATTGAATGGTTAGGTTCCTTACCAGTTAACTTTTTAACAGAATCTTGAACGGCTGGAATACGAGTTGATCCACCATTTAAAATAACTTCATCGATATCTGAAAATGACAAACCAGCATCTTTCAAAGCGTTCAAAACTGGTTGTTCAGCTTTCTTTACCAAACTAGCTGTAATCTCGTTAAACTTAGCACGTGATAATGACGTTTGCAAATGCAATGGGCCTTGTTCACCTGAGGCAATAAATGGCAAATCAATTTGTGCTTCAGTTGCTGATGACAAAGTCTTTTTTGCTGATTCAGCAGCATCCTTCAAGCGTTGCAACGCTAATTTGTCTGACTTTAAATCGACACCATTATCAGACTTGAATTGTGCTGCTAAATAATCAATAACTGCATTATCAAAGTCATCACCACCAAGATGTGTATCACCATTAGTTGACAAAACTTCAAACACACCATCGCCTAATTCAAGGATAGATACATCAAATGTACCACCACCCAAATCATAAACTAAAATCTTTTCATTCTTATCTAGCTTATCTAAGCCATATGCTAAAGCTGCTGCAGTTGGTTCATTTATAATACGCTCAACTTCTAATCCAGCGATCTTACCAGCATCCTTTGTTGCTTGACGCTGAGCATCATTGAAGTATGCTGGTACAGTAATAACAGCTTTATCAACTTTTTCACCTAAATAATCTTCAGCATAGCCTTTAATATATTGCAAAATCATTGCTGAAATTTCTTGTGGTGTATAGTCCTTGCCATCAACGTTAACTTTATAATTAGCATCACCCATATGTGACTTAATTGAAATAATAGTATCTGGGTTTGTTATAGCCTGTCGCTTAGCAACATCTCCAACTTGGTTTTCACCATTTTTAAATGAAACAACTGATGGTGTTGTACGACCACCATCGGGGTTTGTAATAATTTTTGGTTCCCCACCTTCAAGAACAGCCACTGCTGAGTTTGTAGTTCCTAAATCAATACCGATTATCTTTGACATGAATTTATTCTTCCTTTACATTTAAGTTTAATTTTGTCTTTTTTAGGTGTAGTGCGTTGTGCTGAATCACCATAACATTATCATTATTTAAAATTAATAATACTGCAATTATTTAGCCACTGCCACCATTGCTGGACGTAGCACACGATCTTGTAGTATATACCCTTTTTGCAAAACAGATGCAATTTGGTCTGAGTCGACATCATCTGAATCAACACTTTGAATCGCTTGATGTTTTGTGGGATCAAATGTTTCACCAACTTCACCAGTTGCAGAAATACCATTGTCAGTTAAAGCTTGCACCAACGTTTTTAATGTCATTTCAACCCCAGTTTTAATTTGTTGTGCAACTGCATCTTCAGATTCAACCAACAACGCACGTTCTAAATTATCAACTGCTGGTAACACTGCACTAGCCAATTTTTGTCCATCATACTTATGCACATTTTGAATTTCACGTGCATGTCGTTGCTGCATATTTTGGATTTCAGCCTGTGAACGAAGTAATTGATCTTCCAAGCTTGAGACACGCGCTAAGGCTTCATTAAGCTCAGTTTGCTTAGGATCTATTTCTTCCTGCACAACATTTTCATCTTCAATCATCTCTTCTACTGATGTAGCATTACTTGCTGTAGTATCACTATCTTCTGTTATTTTGTCATCTTTTAGTTTGTTTTCAGTTTCATCTGCCACGTAAGTGACCTCCTAATTTATGTATACTCAATCATTTTTTGACTCAATGCTTCACCAAATGCATCCATTAACAAGACATTACGTGCATAACTCATACGAATCGGACCTAATAAGGCAATGACGCCATCTCCTTGATTCGGTACAGTGAATGCCCTTGTAATTAAGCTAAAGGACTTTAATAATGGTTCATCGATTTCTTTAGCAATTTTAATGGTGACATGATGTGCTGTGGTTGTGGCGACTCGACGAACATCAGCTGCAGAAGTTAGAAACTCTAATAGTTGCTTAACGTTTTTCGTGTTTTGATCATCATCACTAAAATCCAACACATTTAACCGGCCACCAATGTGCACTTTATCGCCAATTGATCTTGCTAACACATCCCCAAATAATTGTAAGAATGCTGCTGGCGTTTTAATCATTCGGCTCATTTGTGTTGGTAGTTCATCCGACTGCATCATCTGTAAAACTTCCAAAACAGGTCTCCCATTAGTCTGGTCATTGATGTATTTAATCATACTATCTAATGATGAAACCGCCAATTCTCGAGGTAGTTTAAATGTTTGACTCGTTACTTTCCCGTCATTAGTTACCAATACCGCAATCAATTGCTGATTTTCTAATGGTACCAAACGAAACCCGGAAACAACTATATTTAAACGTTCTGGTTTTAAAATTAGCACCGTTGCCCCAGTAAGTTGTGACAAGGTTCGGGCTGACTCATCCAGTAAGTCATCTATTTCATGAAAATTACCACGAAAAGATTGCATGACCAAAGCAATATCTTGTTGTGTAGCCACACGTGCCATCATCAAATTATCTAGATAATATCTATATCCAGCTCGTGATGGTACGCGTCCAGCAGATGTATGTAATTTTTTAATCAATGCTGCTGATTCTAAAGCCGCCATTTCGTTACGAATTGTAGCAGAACTCACTTTAATATTAAGTTGTTCCTGAAGACTCTTTGAACCGACCGCATGCGCTGTTTGTGTGTATTCGTAAATGATGGCACTTAAAATTAATTTTTGTCGTTCTGTTAGCATGCCACCACCTCCATTTTAGCACTCAATAACACTCACTGCTAACATCTATAATAATACACCTTTTCAAAAATATTGCAAGCTTTTTAGCACTCTTTTTTAAGAGTGCTAAAAAAACACACTTAACATTAGTTAAGTGCATCAAAATATTGTCTCGTAGCAATTTCATCTTTTTTTAGTTGCGTTACTAATTCTGGTATATTCGTAAACTTTACTTCACCTCGAAGATAATTATACCAATTAACCGTGACATTTTCGCCATATACCTGCTGATTAAAATCTAATATATTTATTTCAACAGTAATTGGCCGCGCGTCGCCAAATGTGATATTGCGACCTATACTAGCCATTCCTAAGTGCCAATCATCACCAATCATTATTTTAACTGCATAAATTCCAATAGTGGGCAGCCATTCTAATTCTGGTGTCTTAATGTTAACTGTTGGGAAGCCTAGTTCACGACCACGTGCTTCACCATGTATTACTAAACCAGTTGTCTGATGAATACGCCCAAGTTGGCTATTCACAATATTCATGCTGCCTAGTTCTAGTGCCTTTCGGATAGACGACGAACCAATTTTTTGGTTATTAACATCCAATTCTGAAACTGATACAACATTAAAACGTTTCTTTGCATATTGAGGTAAATGATCCATATCTGCTATACTAACATCTCCGCCATATACATGATCAAATCCGCCCACCACGGTTACTGGATTTAAACGCATAATAACTTGATTAACAAATTCTTGTGGTGCCAATTTCGCCAATTGTGAAGTGAATTGCATGACATACATTGTATTAACGCCAAGGTCAGCTAATAATGCTGCTTTTTGATTAATTGATGTTAAGTAACGTAAAGGCTGTGTCAGCATTTCAAATACAACAATTGGTTGCGGATCATAGGTTAGCACTGCAAGAGGTACACCTTGTTTATCAGCTTCAAGTTTAGCCTGCTTAATAACGGCTTGATGCCCCAAATGTACACCATCAAAAAACCCATGGCAACAACCTGTGGTGTTGGGTCTGGTATTATTTTCTTTAAGATTGGATAATGCAATTTAATTACTTTAATCATTATTATTCATTCGTAAACACGTAGCGCGATTGCCAGACGTTATCTTCTTTATTATAAGCATACACCGCTTTAACATCATCATGATAGGTGAGTTGCAAATAAGTATCACTTGCAGGCCACGTTGCTATCTTTTGACCATTTTTAACAGCAAACCATTCATCATCTGATAGCGCTTTTGTCGGCCACGTCAGTACATCCTTTATTGGTATGATTAGTTTTAATAATTCTGATTGTGCAATGGTAGCAATGTCATCTAAATTCGCAGCATGCGCGATTGTTATACCACTGCCCATTGTGCGTGTCAGACTGCTCATTGTCGCAGGAACACCAAGCTGCAAACCAGTATCCACTGCTAAAGTTCGAATATAAGTTCCCTTGGAAACAGTTGCCTCAAAATCAAAATGTTGTTGCTTATTTTCATAAATCGTGGCACCAATACGTTTGTAATCATAAATTAACGCTTCTCGAATTGGTCTTGTTACATCTTCTCCTGCTCTCGCATATTCATAAAGTCGTTTACCACCAACTTTAACAGCTGAAAACATAGGCGGCACTTGTTTTATAGCGCCATTTAAATTAGCTATAGCAGTATCAATTGCAGCATCAGTAAACGGCACATCAATATCAACTTTTGATATTACCTCACCATCTAAATCTTCTGTTTCTGTTGCAAAGCCTAATGTGATACTACCAACATACTGTTTAGGCCTTGTTTGCAGTTCATCTATTAGTTTTGTAGCTTTACCCAGAGCCACTACGAGAACGCCGTCAACATTTGGGTCTAACGTACCCGCATGCCCTACCTTTTTTGACCAATTGCACGACGAACCTTGGCAACGACGTCAAACGATGTCACACCACGTGGTTTATTAACAACAATAAGACCATCGACGTTATTATTATGTTGCATCTTCATCCTCTTGATACTGCCAAATACTTTGCCCAGCATACACAGCGCCATAATTTACATATGGCACGACGCTATCTTCAAAAAATACATAGACACGAACATCGTTTTGGTCCATTGCATGCGCAGTTCCAATCAAATCACCCGCATGAAGCTGTTGGCCTGTCCCATAAGTTGCTAAACGTGTTCCTTGCAGCATCTCATTGCGTGCTTGAACTTGAACTGTCACTTTATCATGATTCACACTTTTAATGATAACAGTATGCTCATCTGAGGCTGTTACAATGCCTGATACCGGAGACATAATATTATTCCCGTCTGGTAACATCATAAAGCCATTTTTACTATGGTTTTGCTCATTATCACCATCAATTTTTTGTAGTTGTCCTGTGACAGGGGCAACTACAACAGGAAATTTTGACTTACGGGCAACATGAACTGCATTCATCTGTCCGGTCGTTTTAACACGATTATACTTATTTTTCTGATTAAATACATTTTGCCACCAGTTCATAAATTGCCTCTTACTTATTTTCCACGCAGTTGATTAATGTGCGCTGTCAATCGTCGCATGCCCTCATCCAAATCAGCATCAGATGCCGCATAAGAAATTCGAATATATGCCTTTGCAACTTCACTAAAACTAGACCCTGGGATAACCGCTACCTTGCCTTCATGCGCCAACCTTAGAGCAAATTCATCGCCATCATCACCTATATCAGTAGGTAATTTGGCAAACACATAAAAGGCACCTTCCGGTGATACCACATCAAACCCTAATGCTTGTAGTTGCGGCACAATGCGGTCACGACGAGATTTATAGGCATCACGCATAATTATCGGTGTGTCGGATACATCACGTAAAGCGATTAAAGCAGCATCTTGAATAAACGTTGGAATGGCAAATGTTAATGCCCCATGCACTTTTTGCATTTCAGCTATCACATCAGCTGCTCCTAATATAAATCCAACACGATAACCTGTCATAGCATGTGACTTTGATAACCCGTTAATATAAATTGTCTGTTCCGGAATAATTTCTGCAAAAGATACATGTGCCTGATCGTATGTTAACAACGAGTATATCTCATCAGAAATAACCCAAAGATTATGTTTTTTAAATGTTTCTGCCAACGCAATGACTTCTTGACGCGAGTATGTCACACCAGTTGGGTTTGCAGGATAGTTCATCAAAATAGCGCGGACAGGAACTGTCGCACTGGCTACTGCTTTATCAACCATTTCTGGTGTTAATTTAAAGCGATTAGGGGTTGTATCAATCGCTATTTTTGTCCCATGCGCTATGTCCAACGACGTAAAATAGGGGCCATAAGTTGGTTCAGGCATTAATAGACCGTCATCTGTACCCAATAAGGTATCTAAAACAACATTAATCGCCTCACTCACACCTAATGTCACAATAACATTCTCTTCACCATGAAAGTTTAAATGATATCGTTTATTAAAATAGTTAACTGCTTCTAATCGTAATGCTTGTTCTCCTTGGCTTTCTGCATAATGAGAACGGTCACTGTTAATTGCCTCAGTAGCTGCTTTTTTGATACGTTCATCTACTGAAAATCCTGGTTCACCTAACGTTAATTTTAAAATACCTGGAATATCTCGCACTGATTTTTGAAATCCTAGTAACTTATCGGGTGCCATTTCAGTAATGATTGGGTTGAGTGGTTGTATAAAATTAGCCATTTTTTAAATTCCTTATTTTTAATCAGATTATTGTAATTCTATTTTAACACAAAAAACGCTACCCTTTAAAGGTAGCGTTAAATTATGAACAATTATTAATTTTCAGAATGTAACTTACGAATCAAATCTTCAATATGATTGCCATATTGAACAGATTGATCACGCACAAATTTCAACTCTGGGGTTTTATAAACTGTTAAACGCGAACCTAATTCTTTACGAATTAATCCACTAGCAGCTTCTAACCCAGCTTGTGCTTTCTTACCATCACTGGCTAGATCAGACAAAATTGAATAATAAATTGTTGCAATTTGCAAATCACCCGACAGCTCTACACTAGTTACTGTAACATCTTGCACACGCGGATCATTAATACGTTTAAGCAATAGAGATGTTACATCACGTTGTACTTCTTGTGCGAGACGACCTGCTCGTTGTGGATTAACCATAACTTTTGCCTCTTTTCTAAATATCGGATTAAAATAATAGTGTTAACGTTACTTTGCTTTAACTTCTGCCATCACATAGGCTTCAACAACATCGCCAACTCTAACATCATTATACTTAGCAACTGTAAAGCCAAACTCAAATCCCATCTTAACTTCGTTAACTGAATCTTTACCACGTTGTAATGACGCAATTTCACCGTCAAAAGCAACAATACCGTCACGAATAATACGAACCTTAGCTTCTTTGGTAATTTTACCCTCTTCAACCATGGCACCAGCGATAATTCCAACCTTAGAGAATTTGAACAACTCTTTGACCGTCACTGTTCCGATAACCTTTTCTTCATAAACTGGTTCAAGTTGGCCCTTCATAGCTGCCTCAACGTCATCAATCGCATTATAAATGACATTATAAAAACGAATATCAACTTTCTCAGAATCAGCTTGAGATTTTGCCAAAGGTGTTGGACGGACATTAAATCCAATAATAATTGCTCCTGAAGCAGATGCCAAAGTAACATCCGATTCATTAATAGCGCCAGCAGCTGTATGAATAATATCTACACGTACACCATCTACTTCGATTTTCTTCAAAGAGCCGGATAACGCTTCAACAGATCCTTGAACATCCGCTTTAACAATAACTGGTACAGTCTTCATTGCTTTTTCAGACATTGTACTAAATAATGTATCCAAAGTAACAACTGCGCCCGAATTACGGATAACTTCTTGTGCACGTTTGGCACGTTCTTCACCTGCTGCACGGGCCGTTTTCTCATCTGCCATAACAATGAAACGGTCACCTGCTTGTGGCACGTCATTTAGACCGGTGACCTGAACAGGTGTTGCTGGTGAAGCCTCTTCCAGTTCAACGCCACGTTCATTAGTCATTGTTCGTACACGTCCATAAGTATTACCTACAACAATAGGATCTCCAACACGCATTGTACCTTGCTGTACCAATACAGTTGCAACCGGACCTCGACCTCTATCCAAACGTGCCTCAACAACTGAGCCACGTGCTGGCATATCAGGATTAGCCTTTAATTCAAGTACTTCGGCTTGCAATAGTATCATTTCAAGCAATTCGTCAACATTTTGACCAAATTTAGCTGATATTTTAACAAATATTGTGTCTCCACCATATTCTTCAGGAACCAAATCATACGCCATCAATTGATTCATTACGTCATCTGGCTTTGCACCTGGCTTGTCAATTTTGTTAACAGCCACAATAATAGGTGTGTTAGCAGCCTTAGCATGATTAATTGCTTCGATTGTTTGTGGCATAACACCATCATCTGCTGCCACAACTAATATAGTCAAATCTGTAACATTAGCACCACGAGCACGCATTTCTGTAAACGCAGCATGTCCAGGTGTATCTAAGAAAGTAATTGTTTTACCATTTAATTGAGTTTGATAAGCACCTATATGCTGTGTAATACCACCGGCTTCACCCTCAGTAACATGTGAATTACGTAAATAATCCAACAAAGTTGTTTTACCATGATCAACGTGACCCATGATTGTGACAACTGGTGGACGTGATACTAACTGACCTTCATCAATATTCTCATCATCGAAGAAGCGGTCAATATCGGCAACGTCTTCTGCTGCTTTAACTTGTGCTTCAATACCATAATCCGCTGCTAAAATTTCAATCGTATCCGTATCAAGTGATTGGTTTTGGTTTGTCATAATACCAAGCAAGAATAGCTTCTTGATAATTTCAGCTGTATCACGATGTAATAACTTGGACAAATCTTGAACGTTCATACCAATACGATATTCTAAAATTTCAGGTAACGGTTGTTTCTTACGTTCGGTTACTGGTGCGACAGGTCCTCTTTTAGCGGCAATACGACGTGACTTTTTTGAACCTCGTGGCTTATCATTACGGCGTGGTGTCTGTTGACCAGTTCCAGCTGTATTGCGTTTACGAGAATTATTGCGCGCTGAATTATTTCCAGAAGCTAGTGCCCCACCAAATTTGCCTGCACCAGCTGCTGGCGCTGCAGTTGTTGGTTTTGCTACTTTGGGCTCTGTTTTTTATTTTCAACTGGCTTTGCCACCGGCTTTGGCTTCTGTGGTTCTTTAGCCGCAGCTACAGCTTGCTTACGCTTTTCATTTTCGCTCACATACTGCTTTAAACTATTGTCTTTTTGCTTTGAATAGTCTACTTGACCTTCACGCGGTTTTGTTGACCAATTTTTTGTTTCGCGCATAGCTGGACGGCCCTCTGCTGCTCGAACACGTGATCCACCAGGTCGACTATTACGATTTTGCCCACCATTGTTTGAACGGTTACCACCGGCATTAGTTCCAGTAGCTGTGCCATTCGTACGATTCTGGTTAGAGGCGCGATTTTGTTGACCTTGTTGACCTGATCGTGCTGGTTTGCTTGGACGAGACGCTGTATTATTGGGTGTCACCGTTGTTCCATCTGTCAATTTTGCCGCATGTCGGCGTTGTGAGGCAGGTAACTCTTTGCGTTCTGGAACTGCCTGTTTTCTTGCAGGACGGTTTGACCCTGAGAATTTCTTTTCTTCTGTCATTTAGTTCCGCTCCTTTTCTGAAATTAATTGTTTAATTTTTCGACTAAATCCACGATCAGCAATTGCAAATACACTGCGATTTACTCCGATAGCATCGGTTAATTGTCTCTTGGTATAGTCTTGAATCAGTGTCACATTATAAAAGCTTGATTTATCAGCAAATTTTTTGCTTTGGCTTTGCCCACCATCACTAGGAAAAAAGCCATTTGAACCTTATTACCACGAATAGCTGTTAATGTTGAATCAGAGCCCAGCACTAACTTACCCGCACGCATCGCTAATCCGAGCAAATTTAAAATTTGTTCGTCTTTACTTATCAGCATTAGCAAACAACTCCCTACGCGCCTGCTGATGATCCACATACGCAATAAGTTCATCATAGAATTCATCTGGTATTTTCATCTCAAACGCTTGATCAAAAATATGCTTTTTCTTGGCTTCAGCTGCAATGGTACGATCCAATCCAATATATGCACCACGGCCATTAGCTTTGGAAGTTGGGTCTAGGTTAACGTTTCCCTCTTTATCACGAACGACACGAACAAGATCTTTTTTGGGAAACATTTCACCTGTAACAATATCTTTTCGCATTGGTATTTTTCTAGGTTTCATAATATTTAGCATGTCTTAGCTAGTCTTACAAAAACAAATAGCTGCAGACATTTCCCTTCTAAAGTTTATTCGCCACTTTCAGCTTTTAAAGGTGACTGTTTTGACAAGCTATTTGCTGCTTCACTTTCAGATTTAATATCAATTTTAAAACCTGTTAGCCTTGCAGCCAAACGAGCATTCTGACCTTTTTTCCCAATTGCTAATGATAATTGATTGTCGGGAACAATGACCGTCACTGCACGTTCATTTTCAGGATTAAAGATAACATCTGCTACCTCGGACGGGTTCAACGCGTTAGCAATATATTGCGCTTCATCTTCAACCCATTCAACGATATCCATATTTTCGCCACCAAGTTCGTTAACAACAGCTTGTACTCGTGCACCTCGCTGTCCAACCATTGCACCGACAGGATCCAAATCTGTATCATGTGTATAAACAGCTATTTTTGAACGATCACCGGCTTCACGCGAAATATTCATGATTTCAACTGTGCCATCATAAACTTCAGGTACTTCTTGTTCAAATAGACGTTTTACCAAGTCTGGTGCCGTACGTGAGACGAAGATTTGTGGTCCCTTTGCGTTATTTTCAACTTTATTTACCAAAACTTTAATACGGTCTCCCATACGATACCGTTCATTTGGCATTTGATCATTTGGTGCCATAGCAGCTTCTTGGTTACCTGGAAGTGTCATATACAAGAAGCGTGCATCTTGTCGATCAACCTCACCAGTAATGATCTCATCTTGATAATCAGCGAACTTATTATAAATCGCTTCACGACCGGCTTCACGCATTTTTTGTACAATAACTTGCTTTGCTGCTTGAGCAGCCATTCGTCCAAAATCTTTTGGTGTCACATCAAAACGAATTTCATCACCCGCTTCATATGCACGATTAATCACTAACGCATCTGTTAGACTGATTTCTGTATCTTCATTTTCAAAATCGTCATCTAATACGACGTTTTTGACTTGCTTAATTGCTACGTTCCCTTTTTTTGTATCAAATACTGCTTCAACGTTCTGTTCAGCATTATATTGCTTCTTGTAAGCTGCTCTTAGCGCATCTTCAAGTGCTGCAACAACAATCTCACGTTCTATACCACGCTCGGCTTCAAGGGCATCGAGCGCATCGACTAGTTCTTTACTCATTCGCCTATCCTCATTCAATTAGTAGAGTATATACTGATATTTACTGTATTATCATAGAACAACGTTTTCGCAGTTCTTATCAAAAATACAGATTTTAAATTACCAATACATACGTTTATGTTAAAACTGGATATCTAACACTGCTTTTGCAATTTCATCAAAATTAAGAATTATCTCACCATGATCAGTTAGTAAAACTAAACCATTATCAGTTAATGTCTTAATCTTTCCTTGCCATTTCTTTTGACCATTCTTTGCAACGAAAAGTGACATTAGAATATTTTCGTTGCCATCTTGTGCCCATTTAAAATGCCAAGGCTGTTTTAACGGTCGATCAGCTCCCGGTGATGAAATGTCTAGTAAGTATGCCTCTGGAATAGGGTCAGGGTCAGATGTATCCAAAAGTTCGTTAACTTCCTGTGTGAAAGCCGTTAAATCAGCCATTGTGATAAATTGATGGTTTGGCTTATCTAATAAGATACGTAAAACTTTTTGCCCACCTTCTTTAGTGTACGTCAAGTCCCATAACAGTTCTTTTCGTCTATCAACAATTGGTGTAATCAATTCTATGATTCTTTGTTCAACTTTATTTACCATTTATCTGCCCCTCCCTGATGAATTTCTAATATTTATTGTAAGCAAGTGCCAATCCCATAAAAAATGAGCCGGCCGCATCGGATGTGACCCGCTCATTTACAAAATCTATGTAAATTAACAACTATAATTGTAACGCTAAAGCCAAAAAAATGCAAATACGTATCCCATAATACAACAAAAAATCACATTACTGTGATTTTTACTAGTTTGTGAACCTTTATGACCCCATTCGCTTTGCTCATTGAGGCAGTCACTGTATTTAGCTGATGCTATAATAATTGACTTTTAACGTGCCCACGTAATGCTTACGGTGTAAGTTACGTTACTGACGAAACTTTAATTTACCAAGAAGCTTTACGAACACCAGGAATTTGACCCTTGTGTGCCAATTGGCGGAAGTTCAAACGTGACATACCAAACTCACGCATATAAGCATGAGGACGACCATCAATCCAGTCGCGATTGTGTACACGTACAGGAGATGAATCTTTTGGCAAAGCAGCCAAACCGATAAAATCACCTGCTGCCTTTAATTCGGCGCGCTTGTCAGCATATTTCGCAACCAAAGCTTCACGCTTTTGCGCTTTTGCAATCTTTGACTTTTTTGCCATTTTACTTAATCTCCTTAAATGTTACAACTTTGCGAAGTTTTGGTGAGTACTTCTTTAACTCAAGACGATCTGGTGTATTACGACGGTTTTTAGACGTCAAGTAAATACGTTCGCCAGTTTCATCATTTCCTAGAACAACGTGAATACGCATATTCTTACTCCTTAGTGTGTGGTTTGTTAAAATTATTTGCTTGTCAATACAAATAGTTATTATACATGAACATTGAGGTGGTGTAAAGTTATTTTATAAATCCAAGCGAAAATCTGTTCGATGAAAGTGATTTCATTGCTTAACAGCCAAACATTTCTTCAACATCACTTTTAAAATTGTTTTTCTAATGGTGGTACAATTTGTTTTTTACGTGAAACAACACCAGGTAGATCAATCACATTGTCACTGATTTTTGCCCCAAAGGCTGCTTCGATAGACGTTGTGGCATCACCAAGATATAGTGCTTTTGAATTTGAATTTAAAATATCAGTGATCACAAACAAGAAATCCTCATAGTCCTCAGCAACCATAGCTGCTTCAATACCTGATTGACGTGTCAAAACATCAGCAATATCTACTGTATTGACCTGACCAATGCGGAACTTGTGTCCCCCTATTTCAAAGGACTTTGCATCCCCATCAATGAGTTCTTTATCAGTTCGTGAGGATAAATCTGTTCCTGCTTTCAACAGCGACAAGCCATATTTTTCATAATCATCGAGACCAGCAATAGCGGCTAAATCCTCTAATGCAGGTTTATCATAAGCCGTTGTTGTAGGGCTTTTCAGCAACAACGTGTCTGATATAATCGCTGAGGCCATCAAACCAGCAACTTTTGAAGAGATGTCGATGTCTGCTTGTTTAAATTCGTAATACAGAATTGTTGCAACAGAACCCCATGGTTTGGCATTAATGTACAATGGTGTACTATTTGTGAACGAAAATTTATGGTGATCGTAAATACCTTCAACAATAACTTCTGATAAATTATCAATAGATTGTGTCGCCTCGTTATGGTCAACTAGGACAACAGTTTCAGTATCGGCTGATGTCGTAATTCTTGGTGCAGTGACTGAAAAAAAATCTAATGCAAACTGCGTTTCAGCATTTGGTGTGCCTTGCGCAACTGCCTCTGTATCACCACCAAGTTGATTTAATAAATAACTCGCAGCAATTGCTGAAGCGATTGTGTCAGTATCTGGGTTCTTGTGCCCGAAAACTAATGTCTTAGCCATTCGTTCGTATCTCCTAAAAGTTTATAAATCTATTTTAGCAAAAAAGCTTATTTTGTCGCATGAATCGATAACGGTTTAATCAACCAAGGTGTCCCATTCTTCTTAACATCGACAACATATTGTCCATTACCAATGCGTTGCGATGGATGATAGTCGCTTAACTGTAGCTCTTGAGCTTGCCAGCGCGTTGTCAAAATTTCCAATGCCGTTTCATGAGCCTCAAAAATAGTCGCAGCAGCAACATGATAGGCAACCGTCTTTTTTGTGTGAAAATTAATAATCCTTTATTTGCACGTTTTGAACGATTGATTTCTGAAATCGGCATATATTTAAACGCCCCATTACTAGCTACAATTGCCACTTGCTGTGAATCATTTGTAATAAACAATGCTGCCATAATTGTGTCAGTTCCACGTAAATCCATTGCCTTGACACCAGCTGTACGTGGCCCAATTTCTGGGACATCTGTTACTTTAAATCGAAGACCCACACCATCGTGAGATAGTAGCAAAACATCTTGTTGCTTAGCTTGTTTGAAATAGGCGATACCAACTACATAACTACTATCTGTCTTAAGTTTAATTGCCATGCTTGTTTTTCTTGTAAGCCTTTGGTAACATATCGCTTAATATTGTCTGCTTTATAAAGCCATCATTAGTCACAACAGTAAAAGCACCTTCTTGTTCAAGATTGTCAATAGCAATAACCTTAATAACAAACTCATCTGCATGCCAATTTGATAGCTGCTGTGAAAAATGTTCGCCAGTATCTTTCCATTTTGAATCCGGTAATTCGTGAACTGGTCGATAAATGATGTTGCCTTTGTTAGTGAACATAAACAAATGCTGCGTTGTATTGAGCTGACCTTCAAAAATAGCTAAATCATCCTCAGCCAAACCATTATCAGAGTCTGAGGCTTTATAAGACCGTAAAGATGCACGTTTATAATAACCATTGCGAGAGACTAGCACTTGTACGTCCTCTTCGGCGATAGTAATGGCTGAATCAATGATCAGGTTTTCAACCTCAGCTTCAATTTCTGATCGGCGTGGTGATCGATATGTTGTTGTAATTTCTGCAATTTCGTCACGTATGACATCATTTAAGGCTGACGATTCATTAATAATTAAGTTTAAACGCACAATTTTAGCCGCAAGTGTCGCAAATTCTTCTTCTAGCTGTGTCACATCTGTGTTCGTCAAACGATACAATTGCAATGTAACAATTGCTTCTGCTTGTGGCTGTGTGAATTGATAGCTGTCAATCAAGTTTTGTGTGGCATCTTTTCGATTCTTTGAGGCACGAATCGTCGCCACGACTTCATCTAATATTGACAACATACGGATCAAACCTTCAACAATATGTTGTCGCGCCTGCGCTTTCGCTAATTCATACGCTGAGCGTTTCAAAACAACTTCTTTACGAAAGTTCAAAAAAGCTTCCAGACCTTGTTTCAAACTCACATGAACTGGCCTCTGATCATGAATGGCCACCATATTAAAGTTGTAAGAAATTTGCAAATCTGTTTTTTGAATAAATAAGTCAATATACCGGCAGCATTAACATCTTTATTAAGTTCTATAACAATGGACATACCTTCCCGATCAGACTCATCACGAACTTCAGATATGCCAGCAACCTCTTTGTTTAATCGAATACCATCAATTTTTGCTACTAAATTCGATTTCACAACTTCATATGGCAATTCGGTAATTTCAATTTTCTTTTTGCCACCCTTAATTTCTGAAATGACCGTTTTGGCACGAACCACAATTTTACCGCGACCAGTTTTATAAGCCTTTTTAATGCCATCAAGACCTTGTATAATACCACCTGTTGGAAAATCCGGTCCTTTAACATAACGCATTAATGCAGATAAAGGTGCTTCCGGATGATCGAGTAAATAGGTTAAAGCACCATTTATTTCTTTTAAATTGTGTGGTGGGATTTCTGTCGCATAGCCTGCCGAAATGCCAGTGGCACCATTAATAAACAAACTCAAAACTCGTGATGGTAAGACAGTCGGCTCATACGTCGTGTCATCAAAATTCAAAACCATATCAACAGTTTCTTGTCCTAAGTCTGTCATCATCTCCCCAGCAATTTTTGACAAGCGCGCCTCAGTATAACGCATGGCCGCCGCTGGATCATTATCAACCGAGCCATTGTTACCGTTCATATCAATTAATGGTTCGCGTACTTTCCAGTTTTGTGACAACCGAACCATTGCTTCATAGATGGATGAATCACCGTGAGGATGGAAATTACCCATGACATTACCAACTGATTTTGCTGATTTACGATAAGGATGGTCAAACGTATTGCCATCCTGATCCATCGCAAATAAAATACGCCGTTGTACGGGTTTTAAACCATCACGGATATCCGGTAATGCACGTTCTTGAATAATATATTTTGAATAACGCCCGAAGCGCTCGCCCATCACTGCCTCGAGTGAAAGTTCAGTTATACGATCTGCCATATATATGATTGTCTATTATTACTAAATAGACACAATTCCTTTCAAATAAAATTACTACGCAAATACCGTATACAATTGTACACGGTATTTCAATAGCTAGTCAGATTAATGACTCACTGTTACAGTCTATTAACATACAGCAAGGTAATTATTTATCATCTTTTTGCCACGTTGTAATTACGGGTTCACTTGTTTTTATATCATTGCTTACAACTGAATCGGTCTTTTCATGGTTCCGCACTTTTTCGAAAATATCACTTGCGTTACTATCATAACCTTCAACTGTATCCAATATTGAGCCTGCTTCATCCAACGTAAAGTGGACATTTGCTTCAATCCATTCACGACGTGGTTCAACTTTATCACCCATCAAAGTTGTCACGCGCTTTTCAGCAAGCACAGCATCATCAATTTTCACACGAATCAACGTACGCGATTCAGGATCCATTGTCGTTTCCCACAATAATGGTGCATTCATTTCGCCCAACCCTTTAAAACGCGTTAATTCATAGCGGGCATCATTTTGATTTGTAATCGTTTCTAGTTCGTCGTTTGTCCAGGCAAACTTATCCTCGAACTTTTTAGACGCATATTTAACACGATACAATGGTGGTAAAGCAATATAAACTCGGCCGGCTTCAATTAACGGTTTCATATACTTATAAAAGAAAGTTAAAAGCAATGTCTGTATATGCGCCCCATCATCATCAGCATCAGTCATAATAATGACTTTGCTAAATGCAGTATCAGCAACCTTGAAATCTGTTCCAACACCACCACCTATAGCGTAAATAAGCGTTGAAATCTCTTCATTTTTCAAAATATCAGCAAGCTTGGCTTTCTCTGTGTTTAAAACTTTACCACGTAACGGTAAAATTGCTTGGAACTTACGATCTCGGCCTTGCTTAGCTGAACCGCCGGCTGAGTCACCTTCCACCAAAAACAATTCATTATGTTCTGCATTTTTTGACTGCGCTGGTGCTAATTTACCAGACAATAGTCGATCCTTTTGACCTTTTGTCTTGCCTGTTCGGCTTTCATCACGTGCTTTACGTGCAGCTTCACGTGCTTCACGTGCTCGAATTGCCTTTCGAATGAGATTTTGACCAAAATCACCATTTTCCATTAAAAATCGACCTAAAGTCTCGTTAACCACGGCATCAACAATGCCACGTGCTTCTGGTGTTCCTAACTTGCCCTTGGTTTGCCCTTCAAACTGCAAAAATTGTTCCGGCACACGCAATGAAATAACAGCTGCTAAGCCTTCTCGAACATCAGTGCCTTCAAGATTTTTATCTTTTTCTTTTAATAAGTTAACTTTTCTAGCATATTCGTTAAATGCTTTAGTCCATGCTGTACGGAAGCCTACTTCATGTGTACCACCGTCTTGCGTGCGCACATTGTTAACAAACGATAATAATGTTTCTGAATAGCCATCATTATATTGTGCAGCTACTTCGACAGCAATACCATCTTGCTGTCCTTCAAACGTCATAATTGAGCCAATGGTTTCCTTTTCTTCGTTCAAAAAACCAACAAAAGCCTCTAGTCCCTTTTCATAATGATACTCTTCAACTCTTTTTGGCTTTACCCGTTCATCAGTTAAACTGAATTTAACACCTGACATCAAAAAGGCTGACTCGCGCAATCGTTCAGACAAAGTATCATATTTATAAACCGTAGCACTGAAAATAGTTGCATCTGGTTTAAAGGTTACTTTTGTGCCACTAGGCTCTTTGGTCACACCTAAATCGCGTAACGTACCTACCGGTTGTCCACCTTTAATAAAATCTTCTTGCCACTTGTGTCCATCACGAACAATTGTCACTTGTAAGCTTTCAGATAAAGCATTAACAACTGAAGAACCAACACCATGCAAACCACCAGAGGTCGCATAACCACCCTGCCCAAATTTACCACCAGCATGCAGCACGGTCAAAATAACCTCAGGCGTTGGTTTGCCAGACTCATGCATACCAACAGGCATGCCACGGCCAAAATCCTGCACCGTAATGGCATTATTTTCGTGAATTGTCACCCGAATATCATGACCATAACCGCCTAAGGCCTCATCAAC
Source organism: Leuconostoc inhae KCTC 3774 (assembly GCA_000166735.2). Taxonomy (GTDB): domain Bacteria; phylum Bacillota; class Bacilli; order Lactobacillales; family Lactobacillaceae; genus Leuconostoc; species Leuconostoc gasicomitatum. Next base: position 25,591 of record AEMJ01000219.1, read on the forward strand.
GGCATTATCGACAATTTCATAAACTAGGTGATGCAAACCACGGCCATCTGTTGAGCCAATATACATTCCTGGACGTTTACGAACTGCCTCAAGTCCTTCTAAAATTTTTATTGAATCTGAATCATAATGGTTTTTTCTGCCATGAATACTCATATCTTTCTTAATTTCATACACACACGACAACAATAATTGTTCATCATCACGCGTCAATCTATATTATCATAGATGAAAAAATGCATTCTGACAAGTATAAATATTTTAATTTGATTAAGTCACCCCCTCTACTATCTATTTTTATGCTAAAATTAAATTTATGCTAACGCATCAATATGAGGAGTTTAAATCATGTTTTCAACGATATTAATGTTCGTTTTCTCTTATTTACTTGGGTCTCTAATGCCCGGATTTTGGATTGGTAAATTCTTTTACCATAAAGATATCCGCGATGAAGGGTCTGGTAATGTCGGTACAACAAATTCATTTCGTGTTCTTGGCACTGCAGCCGGCATTGTAACATTAGCACTTGATTTATTGAAAGGTACTGCAGCCGGCCTATTACCTCTATTATTCAACAGTAACATTAATCCAATGTTAGTTGGCGTTGCTGCCATTATCGGTCATACATTTTCAATTTGGCTCAAATTTAAAGGTGGTAAGGCCGTTGCGACATCCGCTGGCATTCTATTAGCCTATAATCCATATTTTTTTATTTTAGCCATCAGTGTATTTATTTTAGTATTGCTGTTAACATCAATGGTTTCAATGAGTGCTATGATTAGTTTTAGTTTCGCAGTTTGTGCCTCATTATTTTATCATGATTTAGTTTTAACAATTGTCACTATTATATTAACTATATTTGTTTTTTATCGACACCGTTCGAATATTTCTCGCATTAAAAACGGTACAGAAAGCACAGTACCCTTTGGTTTATACAATAGCATTCGTCAAAATAGACATCAATAAAAAATGGTATTTGCCTCATGCAAATACCATTTTTTATTGATGCGCTGTATCAAATAATATCGTAACCGGCCCATCATTAACCATTGATACCTGCATATTAGCACCAAATTCACCAGTTATGACTGACAAACCACTTGCACGTAGCGATTCATTAAAATGATCATACATCATCGATGCAAATGCTGGTGCACCAGCATCCGTAAAGCTGGGTCGATTACCTTTTTAGTGTTAGCAAATAATGTGAACTGTGAAATAGACAATATGGCACCATCTATATCTTTAATACTTAAATTCATACGCTCATTATCATCTTCGAAGACACGTAATTGACTAATTTTTCGAACAAGATAGTCAATTTCTAATTGGCTATCAGCATCTGCCACACCAACGAATAAAACAAATCCATGCTCAATTTCACCAATTTTATCACCCGCAATACTGACACATGCCTGTGTCACACGTTGTAATACTATTTTCATTTTTACCCCTATATTTTTGACAACACAATCTGCTAAAAAACTTTTTACCAAACTATGCAACACGAATAATATTCACTTTGAAAATGCCCATAAATCTTAATGAAAAGTGCGCTCGACATCATAAACCGCAGGTAGTGTATTTAGTGCATCCATTATACCATTGAGTTGCATACTATTTTTGACACCAAGTGACAATGATACCTGCGCCATACCATTTTTTGTCACATGTCCGTTAACTGAATTCACAAATCGTGTACGCCCATTAACAGCACGTAAAACGTCATTAAGTAAACCATTACGATTTTCACCGTGAACTGTCAAATCAGCATCATAATTAGGTTTTAAGCCTTCTTCATCTTCCCATTGTACATCAACTAATCGTTGTCCCTGTGTTTCTGCCGCACGAATATTCGGACAACCAACTCGGTGAACAGAAATACCACGTCCCTTTGTAATATAACCTATCACTTGATCCCCAGGAACTGGTGTGCAACAACGACCCAAACGGATTAAAAGATTGTCAACACCAGCAATCACAATATCATCTGCTGAACCCTTTTGACGTTGTGTTAATGCCGTTTCGCCACGCTTAATTTCATGTCCTTCTTCAAGTAATTCGCGCTGTAATTCAGCTGTTTCAGCTTCTTGTTGTGCTTCACGGATACCCTCGGTCAACTTGTTCACAACCCCAGGAACTGTAACATCCCCATAACCAATTGCTGCAAACATATCATCGTATGAATGATAATGTAGTACCTCAGCTGTTTTAGTTAAATTCTCTGTTGACAAAATAGCTATCGTACTAAATCCTGTATCACGCAAATTTCGTGTTACTAATTCTCGTCCTGCTTCAATATTGTCATCACGGTCTAACTGCTTAAAATATTGTTTGATTTTATTACGTGCACGACGGGTTGACACTAAATCTAACCAATCTCGACTCGGTTTGGCGGATGTACTTGTAATAATTTCAATAATGTCGCCTGTTTTAATTTTATAATCAAGTGGCACAATTCGACCGTTAATTTTTGCGCCTGTTGTTTTAATACCAACATTCGTATGGATTGAAAAAGCCATATCTAGTGGTCCTGCACCTTTAGCTAACTCAAAAACATCTCCTCGTGGTGTAAATGCATAGACACGGTCACTAAATAAATCACCTTGAACTCCATCCATGAAATCTTCAGCATTTTTCGCATCTTCTTGCAATTCTAAAATACCTTGGATTACATTTAGTGCTTGTTGGCTATGATCATTAATTTTAACTTCTTTATTAGCACCTTTATTTTGTTTATAAGCCCAGTGTGCTGCCACACCAAATTCAGCCACTTCATGCATCGTATGTGTTCTAATTTGTACTTCTAATGGTCGACCTCCAGGGCCAATCACGGTGGTGTGCAAACTTTGGTAACCATTGGCTTTTGGCAATGCAATATAATCTTTGAATCGACCAGGCAACGGCATCCATTTTGAATGAATCGCGCCAAGTACAGCATATGTATCTGGAATTGTTTCTGTCAAAACACGTACCGCAGATAAATCGTAAATTTCTTCGAAAGCTTTATGTTTGTCTGTCATTTTACGATAGATTGAATAAATATGTTTTGGTCGACCATAAACATCGATATGTTGTAATTCAAGCTCTTGAATGGCTGTTTCAATTTCAGAAACTGCTTCCTGTACATACCTAATACGTTCGTCACGTTTCATATTCATTCGTGATGCAATACTATGATATTTTTCTTGATTTAAATAACTTAAAGATAAATCCTCAAGTTCCCATTTGATTGTACTAATACCTAAGCGATCGGCCAATGGCGCGTAAATATCTAACGTTTCACTTGCAATACGATGTTGTTTTTCCTCACGTAAAGCACCTAAAGTTCGCATATTATGCAACCTGTCAGCCAGCTTAACAATAATAACGCGAATGTCCTTTGACATCGCCAAAAGTAATTTACGATGATTTTCTGCAAGTTGCTCTTGTGAATTTTTGTACTGAATCTTACTAATTTTAGTAACACCATCAATAATTTGGCTAATCGTTTCGCCAAATTTTGCTTCAACATCTGCAAGTGTTGCTGGCGTATCTTCAACAACATCATGTAAATAACCAGATATGACAGTTGCCGTGTCCATCTTTAATTCAGCTAAAATACCAGCAACTTGAATGGGATGAATAATATAAGGTTCGCCCGATTTACGCAACTGTCCTTTATGTAAATCTGATGCCCATTCATATGCAGCCCTAACTTTTGCAGTATCTGCATCAGACATGTATTGCCCAACTAAGGTCAGTACTTCTTCGCCTGTATATTTTTTTGTTTTTGCCATATTTTCAACTATGTTACTTAGACAACCATAGTATGGTGTCAATGTAACCATATTTCCCTTCATATCTTCCGGAAGACACATTGCTATTTTAAAAACCGCAGTGTGCCTTATAACGCTTTTTATGCGTAATTTAATTATAATAAAATTTTAATATTTTCACAAGGCCAGTCTTAGAGTGTGCATATTTTTACAAATAAGCATAAACTAGTAATATTACTTTTAAAGAAGGAATATGCAAATGTCTGAAAATTATAACACCAAATTAGATGATTCTGAACCAATTTGGCAACAGAATGTTTTTGTTCTTTGGTTTGGTGTGTTTATGACTGGTGTTGCTCTAAGTGAAGTGATGCCATTTTTATCACTTTACATTGATACGTTAGGTACTTTCAGTAAAAATCAATTAAGTTTTTATTCTGGTGCTGTATTTGCCATTTCATTTCTTGTGACAGCAATTGTGTCACCTTTTTGGGGCAAACTCGCTGACAGAAAAGGCCGAAAATTAATGCTATTACGGGCTGCTCTTGGCATGTCAATTGTGCTATTTTTAATGGGCAATGTGACAAATGTGTGGCAATTACTTTTTTTACGAGCACTACAAGGTGGCATGGGTGGCTTTATATCAAATGCGAATGCACTTGTTGCTACCCAAACACCTAAAAAACATGCTGGTAAAGCGCTGGGTATTTTGGTCACTGGCATGACTGCAGGCAATTTAATTGGCCCTTTATTTGGCGGTACTTTAGCAACTTTTTTTAGTTACCGTACGTCATTTCATATCACCGGTATCATTTTGTTTCTAGTATTTGTACTGACATTATTTTTAGTCAAAGAAACGCCTCATATATCAACACCCCGTATTGCTAATGCTTCGACTAAGTATCTCTGGACACATATTCCAAATAAGCAGTTGATTATTGGTCTATTTGTGACAACCATGTTAGTTCAAACTGTGAATACAGCCATCAATCCGATTATTAGTTTATTTGTTCGTGAATTAATGCATAATGCCTCAAATACGACTTTTATTGCTGGTATGGTTGCTGCCATGCCCGGTATTGCAACTGTCATAGCGGCCCCACCTTTTGGCCGTATCGGAGACCATTTAGGCACCGATCGTATGATTAAAATTGGTTTTATGATAGCTGTTATTGCCTTCCTCCCAACAGCATTTGTCACAAGTGTTAGTATGTTGATGTTTTTTCGTTTTTTAGTTGGTATTAGTGATGCCACAATGTTACCCGCAATCCAAACTTTGTTATCCAAAAACTCACCTACTGAAATGACCAGTCGCATATTTAGTTATAACCAAAGTTTTCAATCACTAGGATCAGTCATGGGTCCTATGTTTGGTGCATTAATTGCGAGTCTATTTGATTATCGTGGTATATTTGTTTTCTGTACCATCATTATCATTATCAACGCAGTATTATTTAATGTATCAACACGTCATTTAGAACATGAATCAATCTAAATTGAATTCAGAGACAACATAAAAAACGTGCATATAGAAAATAACAAAAATATTTTCTATATGCACGTTTTTTCTATTTAACTGTCATAACCAATCTTTTAACAATTCGAGACTAACTTGTTGGCTGGTCCAACGTTGTAACGAGGAATAATTATGTCGTTTGTTAAAAGCCAATTTTTCAGTATTTAGCACAGCTATCGCCTGGCCTTTTTCCGTTAAAAAAACCTGCCCAATTTGTTTAAATTTTCCTTTAGTATGTTTTCCGGTTCGCCAAACATTAGGTGTAACACCAGTTTTAGGTCGATACCGGCCCGAGGCGTCCTGCTCTACCACGACACCAGTAAACAATTGTGTGTCGTATTTTTTACTATCACTCATAATAATTCACACCGACACCTATTTCAAATCTTGTACCATCAATCACTTCGTTAGGTTGGAGATGCAGGCGATAATTCACATCGGCAGCTATCATGCTTAATGGTTGAACAATAGGTTGCTGGTTAATCATTGCCAATGTTGTAACATCTTGATCAGTTAGTTCATGCAATGCCGCTCGTATGGTTAATCTTATCCATTGTACATCCATAACTTTTGTCATATAAGCAATTTGACCAAATGGCATGGGTCGTAACCAAGAATCATGAACAATATCTGCTGCATCGACAGTGTCAATCCATGTGACCGTATTTTGATACCAAATAATTTGATAAACACCAGGACTCTCTATTTCTTTTTGAGCTATTTCTTCTGGTAAATTCGCCAGTTGGGGAATAATACGCACTTCACCTGCCATATGTTGCGTGAAATTTATCGGATACATATTTTGCCCATCATAAAATAAATTCAATGCAAATTCTGATTGATTTTCATTTGGACCGCTTGGTGTATGCTTTTCCTTTGGTAAAATAATAACCTGCTGACCTAGATCTCGTAAAGCCTTAATGAGTTTACGGCGATTACCAGGGATCACAATAGCTTGAGGTTTTTCTAACTCTACTACTCGCATAACATCCGATATTTCAAGCGGCTCAAGGTACTGCTTATCAGCCAAATGTGGTAATAACGTTGCATCACTTGGATTATTGTTCATAATGATTGTCGGGTATTGTAATCGGCGTAACTCAGACATCGTAATTGTCGTAGCATATCCCCCTGACGCTGCATCTCCCATTCTAAAAGCACCAGAACCAATAACAAGCACTGAGTCTGCGTTAATTTGTACCGATTCATTTTCCGCTTCATAGGTCGCATAATATTGGCGTGCGTTTTCAGGAAATTCACCAGCAGAAGGCTCAACTGCCTTGTAAGTGACGTCAATATGATTCTCTTTTGCTAAAGTTCTGATAATGTTAAAATCGGTATGCCAAAAGCGTGCGAGTAATCCGTCGGATAAACCATATTTTTTACCACGTCGTAAGGATTTAATGCTATCGATATCCGCCTCAACCTCTTCCTCCAATGTATGCAAATGTTTCAGTTGATAAAAATAGAATTCATCAATAGCTGTTAATTCTGCTAACTCATCAATTTCATAACCACGTTTGATAGCTTCAATTAACAATAACACACGGTTATCCTGTGGGTGAATCAGTTGCTGAATCAATTCATCATCATTAATATATGCCATATTTGTTGGCGAAAAACTAGCATTATTAAAATGGGCTGAGCGAATTGCTTTTTCTAAGGCCTCAATAAATGTTCGGCCAAATCCAAGGGTTGTCCCGATGGACTTTTGCACACTATTGAGCTGTCGGTTAACATGCACACCTGCTTGAACTAATTCTCCAAACGGAAACACAGGCAACTTTACAACCACATGATCCATCATTGGTTCCATTATGGCAGTATTTTTACCAAAATTATGTGGCAAAACGATATCTTCTAATGCGACACCTAGTGCTAAGTTGATCGTTACAAGCATCGTTGGATACCCTGTGGCTAATGACATACGCGTTGCCATTTGGTCTATATAAGGTGATACTTTGATAATATAAATCTTGTTTGTATCATCATCAACAGCAAATTGTACATGCATCACACCTTGTAATTGCAATATATCAGCTACCCTAAATGCATAATCACGCATTTTGCTAATCAACTGATCTTGAATTGTTAAAATGGGCGATACGCTAAGTGAATCTGCTGTATGAATGCCAATAGGATCCATATCCTCGCTTGCACCAATCTGCATTTTATTGCCACGAAAATCGCGCAATACCTCTATACTGACTTCCTTTAATCCATTAATTGCTTTAGAGATGATGACTTCTTGCGTAACAGATTGTAATTTTGCAAGATTAATAGCATCCTCAAAGTCATCTAAACGTTCCACAATATGGCGTGTATTTGTTTGGTTTGGATGTAAAGCCCGTATCATCAATGGTAATTGTAATTCACGTAACAGCTCGTTAGCTTCATCTTGTGCTTTCAGCACATAATTATTGATGACCGGTAACCCATTTTTGGCCATATACGCAGTTAGGGCTGGAATATTATTCACTTTGAGTAACATCTCAATACTCAGTCCAAGTGTATTTGGTACAGGCCCATCACCATGCGACCAGCTTTGTACGACTTCTGCCCACAAACGTAACGATGCTTCACCTCCAAACAAAGGTGCAACCGTATCGATGTTATTTTCTTTGACTATTTTTTTAAGTTTTCAATCGTTAAGGGCTGCCAAAAAGTTGTCGCTGCCAAACTTTCCAGCGACAATGCGTAAGGATTTTCATCAACGACAAAAACTTCAATGCCATGCCCTCGTAATTCCGGCATCACTTGATATATTGCCGCATCATGCTCTGCTTCACGGCCAAAATCATTTGCGCCAGCACCGATAAATAATATTTTTTTGATTTTATTATTGATTGTAATGTTCGACATAATCTTCTACCGTTTCAAAGAAATCTGCAAATACAGTTGTTGCTTCAAGCGGACCTGGCGCAGCATCAGGAAAGAATTGTACACTAAAAGCCGGGAATTCACGATGTCGTAATCCTTGAACTGCGCCATCTACAAGATCACGATAAGTCACAAATAGTTTTTACGGTTAATTGATGACGCATCCACCGCGTAGCCTTGACCCTGCATCGCATAAAAAATTTGGCGAGTAATAATTTCTTGGATGGGATGGTTCATACCATGATGTTCTGATGGTAGGGGCATTAATTCTGCATCGTTTGCTAGTGCAAACAATTCATGTCCTAGACCAATTCCTAACATAGGCACTTTCGATTGTAAAACACGAATTAACGTTAAAACACTATCTGGCAATGTTCTAGGATCTCCTGGACCGGTAGACAAAATAATACCATCAGGATCCAATGTCAGAACTTCTGCCACACTGGTCGTATAGGGTAGGACTGACACATTAGCATCATAATCACCCAACATACGTAAAATACCATGTTTTAGACCAAAATCAATGACAACAATATGCCGACCACGACCAGGATTAGCATATGGTTTTGGCGTTGCAGTACTTTGCACCTGTTTGTTTGTCAAAACAGTTGCAACCAATTGATCAATAGCATGTTCATCCGCAAAATCAACGATGCTCGCTTTTTGTGGGCCAGTTTCACGTAAATGTCTAATGAGTTGACGCGTGTCAACTTGATATAGTCCAGGAATATTATGTTGCTTTAAAAACCGATCTAAATTCATACGGCGCTGACGGTTAACAGATACTTCAGCCAAATCATGAACAATCATGCCACTAATAGTGGGTTTAACTGACTCATATGCTTCTGCATGAATGCCTGATGCACCAACAACAGGCGTCGCAAAAACGATCATTTGACCATCATATATCGGGTCAGTAATGATTTCTTGATAGCCAGTCATGGCAGTATGAAAAATAATTTCTCCAAAAGTGGTTGCCGGTGCCCCAAAGCCAAGTCCCGGAAATATCGTCCCATCTTCAAGAATTAAGTGACGTTGTATCATATTTTTACACTTGTAAATTCACATCATCAGTAAAATTATTACTCTGAACTCCGTGCACCTACTTCTCCTCTTAATGTACGATTTCGACGGCATCATGGCCATCAATTTCTTGAACCAGTACTTTGATTTTTTCATTTTGAGCTGTTGGAATGTTTTTGCCAACAAAATCGGCACGTATTGGTAATTCACGGTGACCACGATCTACCAAAACAGCTAAAGAAATACTATTTGGTCGCCCTATATGTATCAGCGCATCTAATGCGGCACGTATTGTTCGGCCAGTAAATAAAACATCATCAATCAAAACAATATTTTTATCAGCAATATTATTTTTTTCTGCCTCATTTAAGCCTAGGCTATCCTCTTGATTCAAAACATCATCACGGAAATTAGTGATGTCAATTGCCATAACGGGAATTTTCACACCTTCCAGTTGCTCTAAACGACTAGCAATACGTTGCGCTAAAAATTCGCCACGCGTTTTAATACCAACAAGAATTAAATCTTGGCCACCCTTGTTTCGTTCAATAATTTCATATGTAATACGCGTCAATGCACGTTGCAACGAGGCACTATCAAGCACTTCTTTATTTGTCATAATAGTTGCGTATGTTATTTTAACAACATACTTCTCCTTTCAAATAGCTTAATTATTGTTTTGAATAATTGGTGTTAAGGTTGCTAAAGCATCTTTAAAATAA
>AEMJ01000218.1 GCA_000166735.2 Leuconostoc inhae KCTC 3774
TCAGGAATCTATTGTTCTCAATTAGTGACGATTGCATTTAAGCATGTTATTAACTTTGATGAGGAACCCATGCAGTTTGGGGATGATGAACGCCAAATATCAAAAATTTTGGTCTGATTATTATTTAAAAATTAGGGGTTGACGTACCATTAAATCAGCTGGGAACAAATCCTAACAAATTGGCAACGTCAGATCAGTTGCAATTAATTGGTACAATTTAAAAGATAATAATTTTATTATAAAAAACGTATGACACGCCATGAATTTCATGCAATGTCATACGTTTTTTTAGTACATATTTACGATGA
>AEMJ01000217.1 GCA_000166735.2 Leuconostoc inhae KCTC 3774
CTATTTAAGACGTTGCCAAACATTGCACGTAGTGAAGCACTTAATCAACATACGCAAGCACAGGCAGATATTATGACAGCTTATGAACATTTAGACAGAGCAGTCACCCGTTTAGTTGTTGAGCGTGCCTAATGGTCATTACAACGCAAACAGGGCGCACCTATCGTATTGTGAAATCAAGTTATACAGGTGTTGGTGTTTATTTATTAAGAGCATGGCGATATCACAATGGCATACGAACAAGGGAACATCTTGTGATTGATATTGTCGATAAGGCAAACGAGCGACGTCGCATTTTAGGTAAGGCACAAGCAATGTAGAGAAAGGATAAAAAATGACAGTGACGAATGATGAAATCATGTCAGAAGTAC
>AEMJ01000216.1 GCA_000166735.2 Leuconostoc inhae KCTC 3774
GAAACCATCAGAAGTAAACGAACATCAGCATTCAAATCAGCCAACAGTTGTTGTTGCTCTGTTGTCAAATACAATATCAAGGCTGCCTCAGCATTTTTACCAATTAATTCAGCTGTTCTGGCTTCTTCAAGCGCCTTATTAACTGCATCTCGCATTGCCATAAAGGTAGACCAGTTTGCTAATAACTCACTTGTATCGCCCAAATTCTGTACTTCTGGCATGTCAGAAAGATACGCAAAATCAAGTTTTTCATTTGGCAAATATTCCCAAACTTCTTCAGCTGTATGTGGCAAAACAGGCAACAATAACTTTGTTAAAGCTA
>AEMJ01000215.1 GCA_000166735.2 Leuconostoc inhae KCTC 3774
ATGTCATAATTATTTTGCGTTATATCAAGTATTGGACAAGTTTAGCCAATACTTAGTGCCACACAGTTTCTCCTTAAATTTGCTTGTCTATTTAAATAGATTATATATTTATCATAACAGCTTACTTTTAATAAGTAAAGAGAACTACTTTAACAATAATTGATACGCCCAACGTATACTACTATCAGTACCTTCGTCAATACGCACAATACCTTGTTTAGTAAAACCATTGTCTCGTATAACAGCTTGCATTGGGATATTTTCAGGATGCGTATCAATTCTAAAATCAAAAGCCTGCCGCTCAAAAAATAAGTCAAAATAGCTGTCATAAATCGTTGGGTCAATTTTTGTCCCCTGTAAAGTGGTGACAATGCAAATCGATGAATGACAACATAGTCAGTTGATTTGTTTAACCATTGACCCAATTCAATTTTTTATAATTGGGTTCTTCTCCTGATACTATCGCAACATACCCAGCTACTTGATCAGCTACAATAAGTACGTAGCCTATTTTCTGATTTAAATCACTTAAAATGGTGTCTTGATTTGGATAACCTAATTGCCACTGGTTGACTCCCTGTTGGTTGAGATAAATCGTGCAGTCTCAATAATA
>AEMJ01000214.1 GCA_000166735.2 Leuconostoc inhae KCTC 3774
CGCAGCGAGTAAATACTTGTTGACGGTACAATATGTTTATAATGGGCAGCGCCGCCAATGACGTCAGGCCACTTAGTAAATCGCTGGTGACATTGATAAAATGATAAACGAAAACAGTAACCAGTCATTAGTTGTTAACCCAAATAAGATTGTTAAAATACCGTACAATATGGCTTGCATAATGCGCGTTACAATCATTAATCGTAACTTGTCATGTGCTTTATCAGCAATATATCCTAACCCAATTTGTAAAATAGTCGGTAAGGTATTAGCGATGACAACAACAGTGGTTGCCAGTTTAGCATGACTTGTTTGTGACGCATAAACAAGCAATGCGATATTAAAAAATGCTGCCCCAAGTAATTCAATAAATTGGGACAGTGTGAGACGACGTAATAGCTTATTCGTTCGTAATAGTAACATGATTGAGTTCCTCTGTTTTCTTATATCTCCTTAGTTTAAGTGATATAATTGAATAACTCTCAATAACCGGCATATATGACAGATAAGCGTAAATACAAAATGACAATTGAAGAAACTTTTCATCACCTACGAACATACAAAAAAATTG
>AEMJ01000213.1 GCA_000166735.2 Leuconostoc inhae KCTC 3774
AAACTCCTGCGTATTGATCTGCGTCTGATGGCTTTTCCAAAGTTAAAGGAAGCTTATCAGTTGAGTCAATAATCGCACCAGTCACGAATCCACCGGGCTTGACAGTGTTATTAGCAGCAGGAACCTTAGTAGTAATAGTGGAAGGTGTATTATTAACTGTTGTTTGAGCCTTGTCTGCTGAAGTTTTAGCATTTGCTACATTCGTTTTAGCTTGATTAACTGCTGATGATGCCTTGCTATCAGCTGTTGTAGCTTGGGATACGTCATTATTAGCAGCAGCAACTGATTGAGTAGCATTAGTAACGTTGCTTTCAGATGTATTGACTGCAGTAGTGGCGGTAGCAACTTTTTGTTGTGCGTCTTTTACTGTTGAATCACTGCCGTTTTGAGCATCAGTCACATTCGCTTGAGCTTGCTTCGTGTTTGCGGTCGCTACATCAGCGTTTGTTTGAGCTTGGTCAACTGCAGCAGTTGTATGAGCAACGTTTTCGTTGCAGATGATACAGCAGTTTTATCGTTAGTAATAGTTGTGTTAGCTACATTAGTATTTGTTTTAGCAACGTCAGCGGCCTGAGTTGCTGTCTGAACAGCTGACTTAGCAGCTTCATTAGTTGAAGTGTTCGTATTTTGTTGTGCTTCACTTACAGCATTGGTAGCATCAGCGACATTTGAAGTAGCACTGGTGACGGCTGACGAAGCTGAATCAGCGTCCTGAGTTGCTTCATTAACTTTTGTAGTGGTTTCAGAAGTAGTCTGAGCTGCTATTTCAG
>AEMJ01000212.1 GCA_000166735.2 Leuconostoc inhae KCTC 3774
CGCCATTGAAAATGTTAAGGGTATTCTCGGCGTAGACGGTGTTAGTTCTGTGAAGAAAATAGCGAACAACCTAACTAACAATGATAGTCGGTCGCGTTAAGTAAAAATAATTAATTAACAGAGTAGATAAAATAATTGGGGGGAACGAGGAAAACGATATTCTTTTTAATTTTTTCGATTGATTGTTGACAATTAAGTATTTTTAGAATAATATGTAACATGTTAACTAATAAAAGTTAACATATTACATACTTGGAGGAGATTGAGGAGCTTATGGAAAAGCAAGAAATGAAAACATTAATAGAAAATGCTTATGAAGATGTATTAAATAGTCTTAAAGTAGAAAAAATAGAAAGCTATTTTGATACGCAATATCTCCAAACAACAGATGGCGTAAACTCAAATTTAAACCAATTCAAACAGCATATTGTGGCCCTACAAAAGTGACACGAAAAATACAAGTCACTGAATTTCAAGAAGAAATGTTTGATATAGAAAATCAGAAAATAATTCTCCACTATGTCGTTAGTGTGACCAAAAATAGTGGCAAAGTAGGGCATGTTGAGGTGTTTGCCGTATTTACAGTAAACAAGGATAAAATTATCAGGTGCGAAGAACTCACACGGGCATTAGATGACCAAACTTTAAATGACTTGGGTAGTAAAAAATGATGCAAGACTTACAGAATAGTATAATTAAAAATTGATTAGGTTGTACAGCGCTCAAGCACAAGTTCGAAATAAAAAGACCATTTCAGTCAGTCAAATACTTTACAAAACGTTAATGGGACACTTTCATTAAGACAACTAGAAGCCCTGTCTTTAATCAATACAAACAATCAGTGTGATATTACAAAATTATCAAGTATGTTGTCTATTAGTAAACCAGCTGTTTCAAGGCTTATCAATAGACTCGAAGGGAACCAATTAATTACCGTTACTTCCGGTCAAGACAAAAGGCAAATAGTTCAGCTAACTTCTCAAGGAATATTGGCCGCACAACATGATCGTTTACACAGTGAAGCTGTTAAAGGCTATTTACATATTTAGGTAGTTTTGATAATAGCGAGTTACTAGCGATTGAGAAATTTATAGATGCACTGAATCAAAATTTAAAGAGTAACACTGTACACAATGTTTACATCTTAATTAGGCCTATTCCGATTGAG
>AEMJ01000211.1 GCA_000166735.2 Leuconostoc inhae KCTC 3774
ATTTCGCCATACCTTGAGCGATTTTATCCAAATTCCATTTCATCATGCTGTAGTAAGTGTCCCCATCGGTCCCTTTTAGCAAGTGAATCAGTATAAATTTTAGAATATATCGACAACCCTGTTTCCTTTGAAACCTTTTCCATTGCCTTAGGTGATACTGAACTTTCTAAGAAGAGTGACTTCACTTCGCTCGCACGAATTTTAGCCAATACTTGTTTCATTTGTTCTGGTGTACCTTGTGATTCCGTGTTGATTTCCCAGATAAATGCTGGTTTAACACCATATGCTGCTGAGAAGTATTTAAATGCACCTTCTGAAGTCACTAATACTTTTTTATTTTCTGGTATATCATTAAACTTTGTTTTAGCACTTTTATCTAAATCAGTCAGTTTTGCAATATAAGCCTGTGCATTTTTCTTATACGCGTCGCCGTTGTCAGGATCCTTATCAATCAATACCTTTTCGATGTTTTTAACATACTTAATACCATTTTTGGATATCTAACCAAGCATGTGGATCTAACTCATCTTCTTTTCCAGCATCTGTCAAATGCTTAGCAACAACACCTGTTGAAACAGAGTAAACTTCTTTATTGTTTTTCTTACCCGCATTTTGGTACATTTTCTTAAACCAACCTGAACCACCTGTCTCCAAGTTAAGGCCATTGTGGAATAAGACATCTGCTTCTTGGGTCGTTGATACATCTTGCGGACGAGGTTCATATTCATGTGGATCTGTACCACGAGGAACTATTGTGTATAACTCTACCTTATCTCCTGCAACTTCCTCAACCATATTACCAATAATTGAATTGGTTGCAACTACATGTAGCTTAGTATGTTTTTAGTTTGTCCACCATGAGTGCCATTCACAAACCATAGTACACCACCCAAAACAACAACTACTGTAGCAATAATAATACTTAAACGCTTAATCATAATTTTTCTCCGCCTTATTTTAACTTTGAAACTCGAATTAATTTATCTTTTTCTTAAAAATAATACCTTGTTTTGGTGAAAACAAGAATGCCAAACTAAAAATACTGCTGCTGTCAAAACAATTGCTGGACCTGATGCCCAATTAAATGTGTAACTCATGTATAGACCAATGACAGATGAAATGACTGAAAATACTGCAGCAACAATCATCATGTGTGACAGACGATTTGTGAGTAAATAAGCTGTTGCAGCAGGTGTAATAAGCATCGCCACAATCAAAATGATACCAACAGTTTGCAGTGCAGTCACAGTTACCAACGTTAGCACCAACATCAAGGCATAATGCATAAGTTGTGTTTTTAATCCATATGCTTGCGCAAAAGTATTATCAAATGACGTAATCAATAACTCTTTGTAAAATACCACCACAAAAATCAAAACGATTGCTAAAACAATGGCTGTTGTGACTAGGTCGTTATCAGATACTGCTAATACGTTACCAAACAAAATATGGT
>AEMJ01000210.1 GCA_000166735.2 Leuconostoc inhae KCTC 3774
TTGATGGCGTTTCGAATGTCGTCTTCTGGAACCAGTTGTCCAGGATAGGCATTTGAACACGCGTACCTGTTGTCATGTTTTCGGTCACCATGGTTGGCATACCGAAAATTGGTAACCGACAATATGAGATTTATTCCAAAGTGCCTGCTTGCCATTTCCTAGTTTGACATTAGGGTTGTTATGATAACCACCAACCCATTTTGTGCCATCATATCGATCGTTGATAAACCAGCCAGAAGGACGGACATCGTATGATATGCGATCTGGACGGCTAGTCACTTTGTTAATACTAGCTTGGCTGGCAATAAGTTACCTTGCTGTG
>AEMJ01000209.1 GCA_000166735.2 Leuconostoc inhae KCTC 3774
AATTGATGAATCGTCATGATATCTTTCAAATGACTTATGTCAGTGTATTAATTGCTGCTGTCGGATTAGCGGTTTTTGAAACACTCGGATCCAGTGTTAGTTTCGCTGTTGCCAGTACGATGGTTGTTAATATTATTATTTCCGGGAAAATATTTTACCTATTCAACATTAGAACAGAAGCGCCCGTGCTCAGTCGTTCTTTGTGGTCTAACCCCATGGCTTTTGTTGCCATTGGGTTAATGATTGTCTTACAATTATTCTTCACTTACGTGCCTTTCATGCAAAGCGTTTTTTCAACGGCTGCCTTATCGTGGTTTAATTGGTTAATTGTTATTCTAACAGGGGCCATTGTATTAGTTATTACAGAAATTCATAAATATTTCCGTCTACGTAAACAAGCGAATTAAATGCTTCATTACGCTAAAAAAATAAGCATATTACTTGCAATGTAGTTTGTTAAAAGTTACAATCAGGTCAGATGTGGATGGAAATATTA
>AEMJ01000208.1 GCA_000166735.2 Leuconostoc inhae KCTC 3774
TTCTTCAGTTTGTTTTTGAACAGCTGTGTAATCAATTAACGCTTTTTTAGCGGCTTCTAATTTCAACTTTGCTGTTTGTTCCAAGCTCATAGCATGATTCAAATCTGAAGTGGCGTTAGCTAAGTCACTTGTTTTAGTCATTTCATTGGCCTGCGCGTCTTTCAACGCTTGTTTTGCTGCTGTTAGCTTTTGTTGCGCTTCAATATATGCTGCTTGCTTAGCAGACAATGTTTGTTTTGCTGCTAATAATTGTTCTGTTGCTTGTTGCAGTTTTTGTT
>AEMJ01000207.1 GCA_000166735.2 Leuconostoc inhae KCTC 3774
AAGAAAATTGCTAATCACAGGTATTGTAGTTTTCTTTCTAGGAACAATGTTATGTGGATTTTCCACTAACTTGCTTAGTTTTATATTTATCGTGCAGTTGCAGGAGTTGGGGCTTCGATGTTTGTCCCAAATGTTTGGGCATTTATAGGTTCAAATTTTGATGGCAAAAGATTAAATCATGTTATGGGAATTGTTATGTCAGCTTTATCATTATCAATAGCTGTGGGTGTTCCTCTAGGTACAACGCTTGCACAAATAAGTGATTGGCATATGGCATTTTGGGGATCTGCGGTGCTGACTTTTATCGTTCTAGTACTTATTGCTTTTATTCCTAATCAAAACGCTATTAACCCGAATGCACGCATGTCATACATTAAATCTTTTAAAAATGTGTTTTTAGCCAAAAATGCGGTGATAGCCTTAATGATTACATTAACCTGGATGATAGGTTTTTACAGCGTGTATACTTTTCTAGGTACTTATATTCAAAGTACTTTTGGATTTGATGTTGCGATGACTGGATATATATTTATAGCTTATGGTCTTTCAAATTTTATTGCTAGCTTCTTTGGGGGTAAAGTAATGACTTTGTTAGGCAAAAAAAGATCAATTAATTTAAATGCGAGCATATCAATCATAATTATTTTGGGACTAATGATTTCAGAAAATAATATATTAATTTTGATATTGTTATTAATTTTGTTGGCATTTGCACAAGGTTTTGGTGTAACTTCTTTAAAATGCCTATATTGTAAACCTAGTGCCATCAAACCGTTCAACTTTGATGGCACTTAATAGTTCATCTCTATATTTAGGATTAACCTTTGGTTCGGGAATTGGTGGGCAAATTTATGAGATTTTCGGTTTTTAGGAGTTTGCTCGATGGCAATAATAGGTTTCTTAATTGCACAGATTATTACCAAATTTTAAAAATAATTAATTTTAAACTCAGTAAATAATAGAAAGTTAGAATTTTTAGTTCTGATTTTCTATTTGTAGATAGTGTTTACCACAAATATCCATTTGTCTGATAATAGGAACTAGTGATTTTCCTAAACTTGTTAACGAATACACTA
>AEMJ01000206.1 GCA_000166735.2 Leuconostoc inhae KCTC 3774
TGAAGTGAACCCCAAAAATTGGAGATTTATTTTGTTATAGTAAGCAGCTTAATCACAGCAATGTGCTTAGGCTGCTTTATTTGTTTCATATAATAAACGCATTTCAACTGGTGTTAACCAATTGTTTCGTTGCCGAATGCGTTTGGTGTTGTAGCTATCTATCCACTGATTAATCGCTAATTCTAATGCGTCTCGCGTGGCGTATTCGTGATTAAGAACGGTCCCAACTTTGATTTGATGAATAATACTCTCAACGACACCATTATCAATTGGTGTGGCTTTTCGTGACATACTTTGCCGGATATGTGCTTGCTTTAATGCCATTTGGTAGGCAGTTGATTGATACTTGTGTGCCTTGATCTGAATGAATCGTGACTAAATGAGGCACCTGTTGCGCTCGGCGTTGCACTTCTTCTAAGGAAGCTAATACGAAGTCAGTGTTTGGATGCAATGATAACGCATGAGAAATAATTTCACCACTATAAAAGTCTATGAAAACGACCCAAAGTACGCTCGTTGATCGTTTCTGTTCCCCAACGGAACTCAGCCACATCCGTCCCAATTTTTGAGTTGGCCGGTCGGTTTGAAAGCGACGATTAAGCCAATTTTTGTGTAGCCGCCCTGTGGTGCCTTTATAACTCTTATACTTAGCCGTCTGCCGTTCATAGGCATGACTGGATAACTTGTTTCTTGCATAATCCGTTGGACACGTTTATGGTTCACTGGTTTTTCACCACGTGCTGCGCGACGTTGATTAATATAGTGTGTCATAGGCCGATAACCTAGTGCATCTGCGAATGATACCAACTCATCATCGGCACGAATAGCCTGTATCGTTTCGATGATGGTCTGGTCCTTGTTTTTAGGCGGTTGTTGGCTCGCTTTTAACGCGGCGTAAAATGAACTAGAGGCTAGGCTAGCAATCGTTAATAACTGGCATAATTTATAGGCGGGCCGTAATGTCTCTATAACTTTGGCTTTTTCTTGGTTTGATCCATTACGGCCCGCAATTTTTTTAGATAAGCATTCTCAGCTTCGAGATAAGCATTCCGTGCCTTGAGTTGTTTCAGTTGTTCGACTGCAGTAAATTCATGATTTGTAGCCATCGGTCTAGCTCGCTTTCTTTTATCAGTCAGTCCAGCGATGCCTTGTGTCTCATATTGATGTTGCCATTGCCAAATTGTTGCTGGATGGCTGATATTGAACTGTTTAGCTGTTTCTGGAAAAGAGGCATCGTGAACGCGTAACCACGTGATGACTTTCAGTTTAAACGATAGCGTGTATTTTGGCAACAGGGAACTTTTAGTCAATCCAGTTAACCCCTTAGTTTGCCATAAATAGACCCAACGTAGAATCGAGCCTTTGACTGGCAAACCTAACATTTGGCA
>AEMJ01000205.1 GCA_000166735.2 Leuconostoc inhae KCTC 3774
AAAAGAACGAACTAAAGAACTTTTACCAGATCCTGCTGGACCAGAAATAACTGTTAGCGCTTTTTTTGGAATATCAACATTTATATCTAATAAGTTATGTAATTTTAAATGTTTTAATTTAAAAAATTCAAACTTTAATGGTTGCGGTAGATTAACTGTTCCTGGATTATTAAGTGCTTCTGCGGTGAGTGTATTGCTCTGAAGTAATTGACTATAACTACCATTGAAGGTAACATAACCACCACTCTCTCCTGCTAACTCGCCTAGATTAATGATATGATCAGCTATTTGAATAATATCTGGATCATGATCCACAATAACTAACGTGTTTCCTTTTCTTTGAGTAACTTAAAAATATCAATAATACCGATTAAATCATGTGGATGTAAGCCAACACTCGGTTCATCAAAAATATACAAAACATCTGTTAAGGCGCTATTGAGGTGGCTAGCAAGCTTTATACGCTGTGCTTCACCACCTGACAGGTTACTCGTACCGCGATTAAGACTTAGATAGGATAATCCAACCATCATCAAGTTTGAAATTTTGTAAACAAGTCATTAACAAGCGTCTCAATGCCGTCACTTTTGACGCTACTTAACCATTTTCCAATTCATCAATAGAAGCATGCAACATTCTGC
>AEMJ01000204.1 GCA_000166735.2 Leuconostoc inhae KCTC 3774
AGCTGTCGTGCTCAGAAGTCAATAAATTGGACTATTTTTGTTCAGTTAATTAGGCGACATTTGAGATACGATTGGGATTATAAAAATTGATATACCAACCAATGGCTGCTTGGACTTCTGAGCAACCCAGACTGATGTCGACTATTTAGTGAAACCAAAACAATTTTAATCCAAATCACACGTGACTAAAAAGAATTTTTCTGTTGTAAGCGCCAAATACACCACTTTAAAAATTCGCTTTCATTCAAAATTTCAACGCTAGTGCGTCTCAGCATACTTAATTTTTTGGTGGTTAATATTTCGAACATGGACTGCTCTATTTGACCAGCAATCACATACTTTATTTTTTGATTCATGTTAGTTTGAGGAAACGCCCCTAACATCGCTGCCAATTGTTGGGCTTGTAGTCGTGTCAAACTGTTAAGTTTACCAGTAAAGATAATCGGTTGTTGCGATAAATCTTTCATGCCAACACTTCCTCACTAAAAATGACTATAAACACTGATTCCAGATTATAAAAATGCAATTTAAAGTCTGAATAGATTATGCCAAGTCACGTGGAGAACAGACTGGTCAGTTTTAAAAGGTAGCCTAATCGTCCTGGTTTATTGTATCGAATATAGGTCAAGACGCTTCTTATGTCATCACAATATATAAATATTTACTAACTGGGAGACTAAAAAGTATCTATATCTTAGCAAAAAACGAGGTTAATAACAGATCCCGAACATTGCAACAATATACAACTAAAAATTCACAATATTAGTGTTGATAAAACAGTAATAAAGAAATTCATAGTCATAAAAAGTGGCTACTTATATTCATTACAATAGTTGACATATGCCGATTTAAATGATTGTTTTATTATATTGTCTCATTTTTTGAAAACATATTATAGGACATGCTAGGTAATTTTGCACATTG
>AEMJ01000203.1 GCA_000166735.2 Leuconostoc inhae KCTC 3774
TCTGGTAGAAACTCATACCACGTGTATGGTCGTTATGACCGTGTGAAACACAATTTTAGTGACGTCATCTAAATTAATACCTTTAGTTTGTGAATTCTTCAAAATATGTCACTATATCCCATATCAAAAGTATTTTCATCTTCATTTTCAATCATCATAGATAAAGCAGGTTCACCAAAATAATATTCATCAATGAATGTGTTATTATCTACTAAAATAGTTATCTTCATTACTTTTTTCCAATCTTTTATCTTTGATACCTTACTATACAGATTAAAAAAGCTTTTAAAGTGTAAACCAGTAAACTTAATATATTCTAAAAATTAGCAGGTATGACTTTACCACATGTAACATCAAAATCGACAAGCCTATTTGAATGTTTGTGGTACCCCCTAAACAGCTATTTTTGGTTAGCAATGCTTTTATATCAACGTTTAATGTTTAAAATAGCCCATGTAAAAAAGTTTTGATTTCGACATTTGCAGAAAACGAGGACGCCACTTAGTGACGCTCTCTCCAAAACAACATAGGGGTGGGGGTATTTTTATAGTT
>AEMJ01000202.1 GCA_000166735.2 Leuconostoc inhae KCTC 3774
CAAATTGATTTTGGTTGAACTCATTAGCTATAACTACAGTTATAGTTGTAGTTATAGCTAAGGTTTTATAGCTAAAAAGCATAGATCATTAGACTCAAGCAATACTTTAGTGACTTATTAACCTGAACTTTGCTATGCTCTGTATTAAAAACTATAAAGACATATTACTTGAAAAGAAAGTATTAGGCATCGCAGATACTATACTTAATGTTATTTTCCTATTGTGCGCCGTCATGTTATTAATTTATATGATGGTTGAAAACAAGCTCACCTCAGATAATTCTTTTTATATCATTCTGACAATCCTGGTTGTAATCCATACCAGCCTTGATTTATTAAAATGGTTACCAAAAAACGCATGTAGTTGGTTTACAGGGTATAGGGGTAATCATTTGAGATTTAAATTAATACGATAGGTAATTATATTAGTATCCAAAATAAGTTGAGATAGATACAGATACTATCTCAAC
>AEMJ01000201.1 GCA_000166735.2 Leuconostoc inhae KCTC 3774
GAATTTGCTGCTAGTTATAAAATTCAAAGATATTTTGTCGACAAAATACTAACTGATGATGATTTCATGGAAACATTTGGCTATGTCGGTGATGTTTATGGTAAATTATGGCGTAGTTGGGAAACAGCATCTCTCAACGCCGATGACGGCACCATTGATCAAGTGAGTCGCTTGATTGAGCAAATTAAAACAACACCTGATTCAAGACGCCTGATTTTAACAGCTTGGAACGCCGAAACAACACCCCAAGCGCCATTACCTTCTTGCCATGTTCTAAGTCAATTTTACGTAGCCAATGGCAAACTGAGTGTCCAATTATATCAACGTTCTGGTGACTTTTTCCTCGGTGTGCCCTTTAATATTGCTTCTTATTCATTGTTGCTTCATATGGTGGCTGCTCAAACTGGCTATGAAGTTGGTGATTTTGTCCACACTATTGGTGACACACATATTTATAATAACCACGTTGATCAGATGACTGAACAACTTTCACGTCCAATGCATCACTTACCAAAACTTTGGTTGAATCCTGAAGTTAAGTCATTATTTGATTACACGATGGCCGATATTAAAGTGTTAGATTACGAAAGCGAACCAGCAATTAAAGCACCCGTTGCCGTTTAATATCTA
>AEMJ01000200.1 GCA_000166735.2 Leuconostoc inhae KCTC 3774
AATTTTATCTGCCACATGATAGGTAGCCACTAATTCTTTAAATACTAACATATCCTCAGGCGACCCACTGCCTGCGATGGCTAACTGCCAGTCCTCAGGTAACTTTGAAGCCAGCTGCACGGCAAAATCAATCCCTTTGTGCTGAATAGCAATTCGACCTGTAAAAGCAATGACATGTTTTGCTAAATCAGCATGGCCATTGGGTATAATAGTCAACGGATTCCATATTTTAACTGTTTTATTATATACTGAAAATCCCTTCAAATCAGATTCTGTCAGTGCGACAATGACATCTAAAAGCGCGTAAACCATCATCAAACTCTTGCCGCATGGCTGCATAATACTGGGTTTGATACGTATGTACGTTATTATGCATCCAACCAATTAGTTTAGTATCTGGCAAGCTCAACCGTGCCGCAAAACTGGCTAATAACCCGCCAGCTAAAATAACAATATCAAAGTGACTAGCCACTGCTTCAAACTCTTTGATTTGCCGATCAAAACGTTCAAATGGCTGCGCATCATTATCTAATGTTCGAGGCGTATTTCCAATGATAAGTGGTGCTGCTAGATCATAAAAAGGATCCATATCTGCAAAACTATAATAGGTCACATCATATCGCGTACT
>AEMJ01000199.1 GCA_000166735.2 Leuconostoc inhae KCTC 3774
TCCTCCTTACTTAGGGGGTCTTTTTGTTTGTCATAATTGTATAACCCATAGGAATTCAACTACCTTTATCACCTGATATATTTATTTTTAGTCGTAACCCAGTCGTGTTTTCAAGATTGTATATTAATCTTTTGGAAACATTTTTGCATTGATAACAACGACTGTTTTTTCGCTAATGCCTATTCTATGTTCAAATAATAAATCCACCATCAACCAAAATAATTAAATTAGCGCCTTGACGTGATCTACTGACAGCATCATTTGTATAGGTAGAAGTCGTTACAAATATTCCTCTGTCCGCATTATGACCACTAATGGTACCGGCAAAATTACTGATATCTGGTTCTGTAACAGGACCTTTTGTAATCGCTTAGTTTGCAACACAATTTTATATGTCATCAACTCAGGGGTTCTTAGATTGCTCATAAGTCAATCATTCGGACTGCTTTTTATCTAGGGCTGAACTGATTAGGCCACTTTCATTTTTCGCTTGGCAAGACTGATTCTTTCGTTGTTGAACCAATTAATATACTTGGCTACATCCAAAATCGGGTGGGCAATCGATGAGAATTAATATTCAGAAACAGTGCAACCTGTTGCCAATGTTTATACATCTAGAGAATACAAATTAGATCATATGTTTTAAGGATGTTTGGTAGTACTATTTTGACTTTTTTTCTACGAACGATCAGGAATTGATAAGAAAATCTCTTTATTTTCAAAATGTATGAAAGTGCTCTTTACAAATAATCTATCGTTTTTTCAGAGATGGCATCTGCTGAGTGTTGTAGCGCAGTTTCTTCATCTGACGTGAGTGGTAAATTAAATGTTTGAACAACACCACCACGACCAATAATGGCGGGTGTTGAAATATAACTCTTAAATTTGTCATCGTAGTGGGAGACAATCGCTTCACTTCGTGCATCAGATAGAACGAGTTGTGCTAAGGATACGGCAGCATGAGCAATGGCAAAATTTGTATATTTTTTGCCATTAAAAACGGTAAAACCACCAACTCTGGCGTCATTAGCAATTTTATCAAGGTCCAGGTTGTACCGTGAAACTAAAGTTTGAATATCTTGGCCTAGAATTTGTACAGTTGACCAAGCAGCAAATTGGGAGTCACCGTGTTCTCCCAGCATATAGCCTTTAACACTACGGGGATCAACGTCTAAAGCTTCACCAAGTACACGCTTGAGACGTGCCGTATCAAGATAAGTACCTGTGCCGAATACTTGATTTGTAGGTAAGCCGGTAAATTTTTGATACATACCTGTAATGACATCAACGGGGTTTGAAATAACAATTAACACGCCATTGAAGCCTACTTTTTTCAAATCATTGCCAACTTGTTGTACTTCAGGTGTGTTCGCTTTTAATTCAGTGAATCGATCACCACCCGGTTTAATTAAGTCAATATGTCCAAGTGCTGAAATGACAAGATCTGCATCCGCTAAATCATTAGCAGTGCCCGCATAAACAGTGACATGATTGCGCAATAGACTCGCAGCATCACGAAAATCCAATTCATCTGCTGCGAGCTTGGCAGTGTTTTTATCTACCAAAATTAATTCGTCAGCCAAACCTTGCGCAATAATAATATGGGCGACTGTAGACCCAACGTGTCCAATACCTACAATACCAATTTTTCGCATACTTTACTCCATTAATATAAAATGTGTTGTTAATTAGATTATACACATATTATAAAATTAAATCGAACGCATAACATAAAAAAGAGAATTTCTGCCGTGTATGTCTTCTAGTTTATCATCTCACGAACGTGCTATCATTGAGATATTACCTAAACTTCACTATTCTTACTATTGCTTACTGCAAAGGCATTAGAAATATCAAATTAACAACGTAAATAACTGACAAACTCCACTAAAATTGCAATCGACTTGATACAGATAGAATGTAATGCTTTATTAATTCAAGTGTGGGATAATACTTCATAAATGATAATCAAAAATGGGGGAATGTTGACATGACTATTGAAAAGCAAAAAAATGGTCTTCGGCAGGCGCTTTAATTACGCTAGGAATTGTTTATGGTGATATTGGTACGTCACCACTGTATACAATGAATTCTATTTTAAACAGTGCCCGAAGTACACAACACTTAAATGATTTTGTTATTGGTTCAGTATCACTTGTGTTTTGGACGTTGATGTTAATCACGACGATTAAATACGTATTGGTCGCACTAAGAGCTGATAATCATGGTGAAGGTGGCATTTTTGCCTTATATAGTCGTGTTAAAAATGCCAATAAAAAATGGTTGCTCATTCCTGCTTTGATTGGCGGATCAGCATTGCTAGCTGATGGGACATTAACCCCAGCAATTACTGTTACCACTGCAATTGAAGGCTTAAAAAATCAAAAGATTGGTCCAATATTGTTTCCAAACAATCAACCCTTGGTCATTATTGTTGTATCAGTTCTATTGTTGATTATATTTACGTTTCAAAAGGTTGGCACGAAAAAAATTGGGAACATTTTCGGACCGATAATGTTAGTTTGGTTTGTATTTATTGGTTTTTTTGGATTCATCAATATATTTAATGATATGTCTATTTTAAAAGCATTGTCACCAACTTATGCTATCGCAGTTTTGGTAAGCCCAGAAAACAAAACAGGTATTTTCATTTTAGGGAGTGTCTTTTTGGCTACGACTGGTGCTGAAGCGTTATATTCTGATATGGGGCATGTGGGAAAGCAAAATATTTATATTAGTTGGCCATTTGTATATAGTATGCTAATTTTGAATTATATGGGTCAGGGTGCTTGGATTATGTCCCATACACAGCAATCTAACTTATTAAAACAAATATCGAATCCTTTCTTTGAAATTTTGCCTAGTAGTTGGCGTTTGTTTGGGGTCATTTTAGCTACTTTAGCTGCTATTATTGCTTCGCAGGCATTAATTTCTGGCGCGTATACGTTAGTGAGTGAAGCAATTCATTTAAAGGTGATTCCAAGATTACACACTTTTTATCCTAGTGAAGCAAGGGGACAAATGTACATCGGAACGGTTAACTGGATTCTTTGCATAATTGGATTGCTTATAGTTTGGTCATTTCAGACATCACACAATATGGAAGCGGCTTACGGCCTCTCAATAACAATTACAATGTTAATGACAACAGTATTGTTATATCAGTTTATTAAACAAAATCAACAGAAAGTACTAGCTATTGTTTTTGCTGTCGTTTTCGGTGCCATTGAAATCGTATTTTTGATCGCCAGTCTAGGTAAATTTATACATGGTGGTTATGCAACTTTAATCATTATGGTTGTTATCTTAAGCGTGATGATGATATGGTATTACGGCAATAAACGTCGTGAGAAAATCTCTAAACAAAATGATTACCTGTCTTTAAGAGATTATCGCAAACAGCTAATTAATTTATCAAACGACAAAGAAGAGCCTGTTTTTGCAACTAATTTAGTTTATATTGCTAATATTCATCAAAATTATAAGCTAAAAAGATCAATTATTTATTCCTTGTTTGGTTCCAAACCCAAAAAAGCAGAAATTTATTGGTTTGTAACAGTGCGTGAAGCAGTTAATCCATACGAAAAAAGTTATTCTATTGACATGCTTGGTACCAAAAATATTGTTCATGTTATATTCAATATTGGTTTTAAAGTTGAACCACAAATTCATCTTTATTTGAAACAAATATTAAATAATTTGGTTAAACAGGGGATTATTAATCCACAGTTTCCACGATATACAATTGAAAAGCATGGAAACATAGGTGATTTTAAATATGTCATGGTAAATCAAAATTATGAAGATTTACTTAATTTACCAGATGTACATCCTTGGGATCGGTTTATTATTGGGGGCCGATTATGGCTGCAAACACATACAGTAAAGCCAAGTAGTTTTTATGGTTTAGATTTCAGTGATGTGTTGGAAGAGACTGTACCACTATTTATTAGTCGCGGAAAGGGCAGTAGAATTAAGCTCACACAAATAGAGATTAAGAATATTGTTAAACCTGAAGAGAAAAGTTAGATTATAAGGCAAGTAAAGACTATATCTGATGTGCGGTTTGATTTTATAATCTATCAGATCTTAAAAATAAAATAAAGCAAGTATCGCGTTCCACGTGGAACGCGATACTTGCTTTATTTTTAGACTAGACAATAAAATATTTTAGAATTTGTGCTTCATCTAATGCAACTTTGTCATCACCACGAACATCAAGTACAATGTTACCGGCATTGAGAATGAGAAGGCGATTACCATATTTTAATGCGTCTGTTAAATTATGCGTAATCATCAGCGCGGTTAATTTATTTTGTGTCACTTGTTGATTAGTAGCTAACATGAGTTGTTCAGATGTCTTTGGATCTAATGCGGCAGTATGTTCATCTAAAAGAAGCAGCTCAGGTTTTACACGGGTTGCCATTAAGAAGCTAAGTGCTTGACGTTGACCACCTGATAAATTACCAGTTGCTGTATTTAGACGAGTATCTAAATTATTTCCCATCACTTGAGTGATTTGAGCATATTCGGTCAGTTTTTCCTTAGTTAAGCCACGACTTCTTAAGGTGCGTTTTCGACCGCGATTTTCAGCAAGCAGTAAATTTTCAGCAACGGTCATACGTGGTGCGGTGCCCATTTTTGGATCTTGGAAAACACGTGCGATGTAATTTGTACGTGCCACAGCTGATTCATGCGCGATATTGTGACCGTGATGCAGCAGCTGTCCGGAATTAATCGCTAAATTACCAGCAATCGTATTAAACAAAGTTGATTTACCAGCACCGTTCGTACCCAATACAGTAATAAAATCACCATCATAAATATCAAGACTAAGTGATTTTAAGATTTGCACATTGTCACCAACAGTTACAATAATATCTTTGAGTGAGAAAACAGGTTCAGTCATGTCTAGTTACACCTTTCTTGATTACTGTATCGAACTTCAGTGCTTTTCGTAATTGAGGTAGCATCATAGCAACAGCTAGTACAATTGCCGAAATCAAATTTAAATCATTTGTTGAAAAGCCAAGGCTAAGCACGGCTAACAAGACAAGACGGTATAAAATTGAACCAACAATCACCGCAACCAGACGGCCATTGAGTGATAAATCTCCAAAAGCGACTTCACCAATAATAATGGATGCCAAGGCAATGACAATAATGCCAATACCCATGTTGATGTCAGCGTAGCCATTATTCTGGGCAATTACAGCACCACCTAATGCAATTAAACCGTTAGATAACATTAATCCCATGATTGTCATACGATCAGTTTTAATCCCAATTGATTGCGCCATATTAGCATTATCACCGGTAGCAATAAAGGCTTGACCAATTTCAGTTTGTAAGAAAAACATGAGTGATAAGGTGATAATCGTAATAATGATAAAGCCAACAAAAACAGAATCAAAGTTTTTTGGTAAGTGCTGTAGAATTGGAGAAGAAAAAATCGACTTTTGATTTAATAGTGAGATGTTAGCTGAGCCCATAATACGGAGATTAATTGAAAGAGAGGCTGTCATAACAAGAATTCCAGCTAATAAAATTGGAATTTTGCCTTTGGTGTAGAGCAGCCCAGTAACTAGTCCAGCAATCGAACCGATGATAAGGGCAGTTAGTGTTGCTAAATAGGGATTAATACCATGAGAAATCATGGTAACTGCCGTGGCGGCACCTAAAGGGAAAGAACCTTCAACAGTCATGTCAGGAAAATTTAAAATTCTAAATGTGAGGAACAAGGCCACACCAAGTACGGCCCATAGGAGCCCTTGTCCAATACTAGATACAATTATACTCATTTGAATACCTCGCCTTTAGCCTCTGCTGTTTTTATCATGTCTTCTGGTAAGTGCAAACCAAGTAATTTAGCTTGTTTTAAGTTAATAACTATGTCGCCTTTAGTAATTGTTTTAACGGGATAAGTTGCCGTATCTTTGCCTTTTAACACTTGACCTGCCATAATGCCTGCTTGATAGCCAATGTCATATTGGCTGACTGAAATTGTAGCGACACCACCATCTTTTACCATGGTATTAACAGCTGGAATGACAGGAACATTGTTTTATTTGTGATGTTAATGAGTGTTTTCATTGCGCTGGCAACACCATTATCTTGTGGCGCGTAAACGACATCAACTTGGCTGGCCATTGTTTCGGCAACCTGTTGCATATCATTGGTTGTAGAAATTGTGTACATATGTACATCGTAGCCAGCAGATTTGGCCAATTGTGCCATTCTTTTAGCATTGTACTCGCCACCATGATCAGATGTGGTGTAGATGATACCTAATTTCTTAGCTTTAGGCACCACTTGTTTAATGACGTTGAGATGTTGTTCTAATGGTGAATCACCAGATGTACCAGTGACGTTGGCACCAGGACGTTGTCCAGTTTTAACCAACCCCGATCCGACTGGATCGGTAATGCCAGCTAAAATGACAGGGCTGTTGCCATCAGCTGTTTTAGCTAAAGATAGGGCAGCCGGGGTTGCAATACCTAGTGTCAAATCAGCATTCTCGTTAGCAAATTTTTGAGACATTGTTTTGAGATTGGCTTGATTAGCTTGGGCATTTTGATAATCGATCTTAATTTTGTTGCCAGTGTAACCTTGTTTTTTAAACCAGCCACGATACCACGATGTATTTCATCAAGGGCAGGGTGTGTTACCAGTTGGAGTATCCCAACTGTTGGAATATAGTTTTGTTTTTTGACTTGCTGTGCAGATTTGCCAGTAGCAACAAAGGCAACTCCTAGAAAAGCAATAATAACTACAATGATAGTTATGAGACGTTTATTCATAGTTTTTCTCCGAAATTTCTCTAAAATAAAATTGACCTTGGACAGCCATACAAGGCTTTCCAAGGTCAAAAGAAAAGTCTGTATGGCATATTTCCATACAGACTCGATTGCTACACAAAATGCATCGGTATGGATAAAACAAATGTTTTAAACATCAGCTTTATCCGTTACCGAAAAGCTGACTTTACCGACGCCACCAGGCATTGTTAAGTTGTGCGATTACTTTTTGCATGTGCTGTCTCCGAGTTATTTATAGATTAAGAATACTAAGAATTTAATGAGTTGTCAATAGGATTTTTGAAATTAATTATTAAAATGTTGTTAAATGACTAATTATAGTTGAAATTGGTTGTACCAATCTTTCATATTATCAAAAACCACTTTTAACTTGCTGCCTTTATTGGTCAAGTCGTAAGCGACTTGTAGTGGTTTCTCGGAAATGACGTTGCGAGTGATAATATCTAAGGACTCTAACTCGCGCAGTCGTATGGCTAGTGACCGTGAATTAATATCTGGAATATGTGCCATTAATTTACCATAATGATTATTACCAGCTTGTATTTCTGACAGAATCACCACTGTCCATTTGCCCTTAAAAAGTTTTAAAAATTCAGTTGCAGGACATAAGTTATCTGCAATTGTAATTGTATTGGTCACCATACTAATTCTCCTTTGAATTCCTTTTATTATACCGTGATTGACAGGTAGTGTAAAAAATTCCCTACTTACTAAAAACAGTGTTGTGTTTTAAAATGAATGGTGAGCAAAACATAAGGGGGTTTATGATGAAGAAGCATACAAAGAATTATATGATGTTGATTATGCTATCAACGGGATTTATTATGGCGGTTCTAGACACAACAGGTGTAGCTTTAGCTATACCAAATTTGGAAGTGTATTTACAGTTATCGACATTACAATCAGCGTGGCTTATTAACGTTTATATTCTAGGGTTAGGAGGAACACTGCTGTTGTCTGGAAACTTATCGATCAAGTTTGGCGATAAACGTTTGTTTTTAACTGGTATGTTTTTGTTCGCATGCGCATCAGCCGTTTGTGGTTTGAGTGTGTGTTTCCCCCAGTTATTATTTTTTAGATTTTTACAGGGTGTGGGAGCATCATTATTTATGCCAAGCGCCATGAGTTTATTATTTAATGCTTATGGAGACGCTAAGATCAGAGCTAAGGTACTAGGAATTTGGACAGCAATTATTTCTGTCGCGACAGGGATTGGTTCGTTAGTTGGTGGTTTTTTCATTACATCTTTTGGTTGGCGGTCAATTTTTTCATCAATGTACCATTAAGTATGATTGCGATTGTTTATATTTATATGACATCAACTAATGTTGTCAGAGTGGGTAGAAAATCAATAAATTATTTTGATAATATTTTGCTGACGATGAGTATCGGAACAGTTATTTTGTACTTAACGATAGGGAAGCAGTTAGGATATCTCAGTTATCAGTCTTTAGGATGTTTACTGTCATTCATTGTTTTGCTAAGCATTGTGATTTTGCGAGAGCGACGGACAAAGAACCCGATTGTACCTTTTATATTACTACGTAACATTGATTTTTTAACTGCTAATTTATTTGGTTTTATTGTTAATGTGTCACTTTATGGGCTTGTGATTATTTTTGGTCTTTATTATCAGAGTGATATGCATTATTCGGCTATGGTGTCTGGGTTGCTGATTTTACCTGGTATGATTATTTTAGTTGTTGGCAACATATTTTATACGCGCATAATTAAATTTATCCCAGTCAGCAAGTTGATTAAATATAGTATTAGTATTGCCATTTTGGGATCACTAATATTAATGTTTGTGTCAATTTTAACAACCAAGAGAGCAATAATATTAGTGACTATTGGCTTTGCGGTGCTTAGCTTTGGTATTGGTATGCTCACGCCTGCATCAACAACGCTGTTGATGGAATCAGCAGGTAGTGAATTATCTAGTGTTGCTGGCGCAACCTTGAATGCAAATAAGCAAATTGGTGGTTTATTTGGCACAGCTATTGTGAGTGTCATTGTTTCATTTTTGGTTAATCAATGGCAATTGATACTGTCTGTATTTTTCATTGTTAATCTACTGCTGTATGCTGTGGCATACATGATACAGAGAAATATACAATCGCATTGAATTGATAAATTTGGAAAAGAACAGATGATGACATAAGGTAAACAAGTAACAAGTTGATTGAGATTGATGACCTTAACGGTTGGCTTTATCGTGGATTATGTTAGATGTATGAATCATGCATGTTAAATTGGCACACTTGTTGAGTGGTCAAGAGTAAGATGAAATGCTAACAATGGTTGTTTAAAATAAGTTAAAAATAAACTGAATAAGCCCAGTATCAAGCATAACAAAAACCCCGATTAGAATATAAATGATGCGACCTATTGGTGATCCCCAACGTTCAAAAACATACTTAACGATTGGTATCTGTCCAAAGAGATAAGCCAATATTAATGATAAGGCGGTTAAAACAATAAAATAAACCATTGTCAGTAGAATAGCAGCTGTCGTCATTGTGGCTAAAACAGGGACATAGACAGCAATATTATCAGCACCACAGCTAATAAGGTACATGAGTAAAACTGCGAGCATACCTCTTTTTGGCGTCGATTTTGAAGCGTTATTGTCATTAACATTTTCACCTTTGATACCCATATAAATTGGTAATAAACCAAGTAAGCCAATTGCCCATGTAGGGATAACAGTTTGAATTAATTGGCCAGCAATGGCACTGATAGCAAAAACAATGAGCATACCTAATTCATAGCCGATAAAATTATCTCTGAAACGGTATTTTTGTAATAAAAGTAATAAAATCATAAAAAAATCTAAGTTAACGCCAATAAATAGCATTGTGACAAGTGATAAATCTGGCATAATGTTTCTCCTGTTCATGATATACTTATAATATATTAGTATAAACATATGTTATCATTAACATATGAAGGAGTCAACATATTATGGGAAAAAATAACGATATGCTTTTTCAAAGCGGAATGATACGTATTTTCAAATTATTGAGTAACCCCACACGGCTGAATATTTTGATGTTATTAGAGCATGAGCAGCTTAGTGTCAATGAGATTGTTACACAACTTGAAATTACACAACCGCAAGTGTCGCACCAATTAGCTATTTTAAAAGAACAGCAACTAGTAAGTGCAAAAAAAATAGGCAAGAAAAGCTTATATCAATTGAGTGATCCGCATATTCTTAGTGTCATTCATTCAACAAAACAACATGTAGCGCATGTGATTACTGGGAATAAACATGATGAAGCGTAATGTTGCTGATTAATATACTATAAGGCACATCTTATAGTTTGCTACCACTAATAAACTTAAATAAAAAAGATAAATGTAAGCGCTTGCATTTATCTTTTTATTGTTTTATACTTGCTGTATAGAAATGGAACGTTCCAAATATCAAAAAGGAGATATAATGGCAAAAGAAATGTGGTGGCAAAATGCCGTGGTTTATCAAGTATATCCTAAGAGTTTTCAAGATAGTGATAATGATGGCATTGGTGATTTGCGTGGGATTATCAATCGATTAGATTATATTAAACAATTAGGAGTTGATGTTATTTGGTTAAATCCGATTTATAAAACATCAAATATTGATGGTGGATACGATATTTCAGATTATCAAAAAATCAATCCAACTTTTGGAAACATGACTGATTTTGAAGAACTCCTTGATAAATCTCATCAAAAGGGTTTGAAAATCATGATGGATCTGGTGGTTAATCATAGTTCTTTTGAACATGAATGGTTCCAAAAAAGCATTCAAGATGACAGTAAAGATAATAAATACCGTGATTATTATATTTGGCGTGATCCTGTTGATGGACATGAACCAAATAATTGGGGCTCCTTTTTTTCAGGTCCCGCATGGACATACGATGAAAAATCTGGTCAATATTATTTGCATTTATTTGCTAAGGAACAACCAGATTTGAATTGGGATAATGAAGCAGTGAGAAATTCTATTTTTGATATGATGAATTGGTGGGCTGCTAAAGGCATTGATGGCTTTAGAATGGACGTCATTTCTTTAATTTCAAAACCTGACGGTTTGCCAAACGCACCAATTACAGAAGGTGCATTATATGGGAATTCAGGAGATGCAGCTGCTAATGGACCACATGTGCATGATTATTTGACTGAAATGAATAAGCAAGTTTTACAAAAGCATGATTGGATTACTGTGGGTGAAACAGCTGGTGTGACAACAAGTGAAGCCAAAAAATATGCTAATCTTGACGGTACAGAACTCAACATGGTTTTCCAATTTGAACATGTTGGTTTAGATGGTAATCAAAATCCAACGCTTGGCAAGTGGTCTGATAAACATGTATCATTACTGGCACTGCGCAGTAATTTGGTCAAGTGGCAAAAGGCATTAGCTGGTAAGGCATGGAACAGTTTATATTGGAATAATCATGATCAGCCACGTGCTATATCACGATTTGGAAATGATTCTCCTGAGTATAGGTTAGTTTCAGGTAAGATGCTCGCTGCGTTAC
>AEMJ01000198.1 GCA_000166735.2 Leuconostoc inhae KCTC 3774
TCATGATCAAAAAGAAGTGACACATGAATATCAGTTTAATTACCAAACAGCATTAGCTAACAAATGTTACGATGAAACACAGCATTTTGTTATGACATATCAATAAGTTTGTTAGACAATTTTTAGTTGATGACGCACTGGCAATAAACATATTTTTTAATTTTTATGATTCCTTAAGCGTGGTTTATTACTGTTTTATTTTGAAATTTTTAGGATAATCATGTTATTTTAATTTAACGTTGTAAACCAATGACACGATTAGCACACGATTTCAATGTTTGTGTTATTTCTTACAAATGTTTTTAAAATCACGAATTTCATTTGACTTTTTATAGTTGTTTTTCTACAATCTTTATATAGCACAAAGGGGAAAACAGATGTTAGACAAGACAATTTACAAGCAGATTTTCAAA
>AEMJ01000197.1 GCA_000166735.2 Leuconostoc inhae KCTC 3774
GTACGTACTACTACAGATTTTTTTAGTGTCCATTTATAATTGCCATTTGTTAGGATTTTGTTGCCAATTTTGTAGTGTTTTCAATTGAGATTTGTTTAATTCACCACGCTCAATAGCTGTGGCGACCAATTGAGAGTATGTTGTTAATGATTTAAAAGTTAACTTTGCATTAGTAAAATTAGTCAGTCCTTCAGATAATTCATATGAAAAAATTGATACGACACCTAAAACATTAGCACCTTCTTTACGTATCGCTTCAACGGCAGCTAATACCGATCCTCCCGTTGAAATTAAATCATCAATTAATACAACTTTTTTACCAGTAGTAACTGCTCCCTCTGTTTGACGGCCGGCCCCATGATCTTTTGGCTTCGATCGTACATAAATCATAGGCTTATTCAATTTCTCAGATACCCATGCAGCATGAGGAATACCAGCCGTTGCAACACCACCAATAATTTCAACATCCCCAAATGATTCTTGAATTAATGCTGCTAAACCTTCATAAATATTTTGACGGACTTTTGGGTAACCAATAGTCATGCGATTATCCGTATAAATAGGACTTTTAATACCTGATGCCCAAGTAAACGGTTTTTCTGGGGAAAATTTTACTGCACCAATTGTCAGTAAATCATTTGCCACTTGTTCTGCATAATTCAACATTTAATTGCTCCATTCTAATAATACACGTTGGTAGGCTGCCACAGGATCATTGGATTTAGTAACGGAACGACCGACAACTAAGCCGGTAGCACCCAATTCACGCGCTTTTTCAGGTGTTGTAATGCGATTTTGATCATCAGTTGAATCACCAGTTAATCGAATTCCCGGTGTTATACGTAGAAACGAATCATTCGTTTTTTCTGAATGAAACCTGCTTCCAACGGCGCACTAATTGTCCCATCAATTCCTGATTGATATGCTAATTCAGCTAAATGAATAACATTTTCCGTCATGCTTGAAGACGTTAATTGTGTTGCCTGCATATCAGCTTCTGAAAAAGAAGTTAATTGCGTGACCGCTAGTAATTTCATCTCCTTACCTTTGTTTGCTACAGCCTGTCGTAACATTTTTGTACCACCGGCAGCATGAACTGTCAGGTATTGAACATTTAGTTTTGCAATACTAGCAACCGCATGACCAACTGTTGTTGGAATATCATAAAGTTTCAAATCCAAGAAAATTGTAAAACCTTGTCTGTGCAGTTCACGGACAAATTCTGGTCCTTCAGCAAAAAATAATTCCATGCCGATTTTTATTGCAGGTTTATCAGCTATTTTAAGAAAATCATTGAGGAAAAGTCTTGTTGTTTTTGCATCAGGAAAATCTAATGCTATAAATACCGGTCGCTTCATGATAGAGGATAGTCCTTTCTAAATAAATTAATCTATATTTACTTTCTAAAGGTGTTGGTCACAGCTCGAACATCAGTAAACTCATACTTATCTAACGCTTCAGTCATCGCATCAATAATCTCTAACATTGCTTCAGGTTTCTGAGTTAGTGCACCTCCAACTTGTATGGCACTGGCTCCTGCCATCATTAATTCCAACGCGTCTGCCACACTAGCAATACCACCAACACCAATTATCGGAATATTAACCGTCTGAGCAGCTTCATAAACAAAACGTACAGCAATAGGATGAATCGATTTACCAGACATACCTCCTATTCCCCGTGCTAAGCGTGCTTGACGTTTTGCCAAGTCAAAACTCATTCCCATAACTGTATTAATGAGGACAATACCATCTGCACCAGCAGTTTCAAGTGCTTTTACAATTGGTTTAATATCTGTCACATTTGGTGATAATTTAGCATAAAGTGGTAAATGAGTAGCTTGTCGTAACGCTGCAATGACCTCAGATGCTGTTTGTGCATCAACTCCAAAAGCCATACCTCCGCGATCAACATTAGGACATGATAGGTTGACTTCAATTGCAGTTACAAAACCTGAATGTGTTAACCGACGTGCTAACTCAACATATTCTTGTACAGTTTCACCAGCAATTGAAACCATCACCGGCATGTCATCACAATATTTTTTATGAATAGCTGGCAATATATCTGATATTACCTTTTCGATACCTGGATTAGCTAACCCAACTGAGTTCAAAATACCACTTGGCGTTTCAATAATCCAAGGTTGCGGATTACCAGCACGTGGTGTCATAGTAACAGTTTTAGTGACTAGTGCCCCTGTTTTTTCAATCCCAAATCCTTTATCTTCTATGCCAAAATATACAGAACCAGATGAGTTCATCACAGGATTTTTCATATTTAATCCCGGTAGGTTAACCGCCAGACGATTATTTGCTATCATTTTTTCTCCTAATTTGTCTCACTGGACAATTTTATTAGTTATTCTATCCATTAATCACTACTTCATTTCATTGACTGTAAAACTACGACTTTCCAAAACATCGAGGAAAGCGTTAACTGTGTCCAATGCTGTAAACAATGGTACAGCATTTTCAATTGCCGCATTACGGATAAGGCGACCATCGGATTCTGCCCGATCATCAGCTTGAGTTGTGTTAATGACAACTTGTAACTTTTGTGATTTCAGTGCTTCTACTGAATTATTGTTAGATTCCGAAATTTTATCTAAAATTTCAATTGGCATATCATTGACTTCAAGATATGCACCAGTCCCTGATGTTGCAAACAAAGCAAATCCTAAATTATTGAATCGTTTAGCCAAAATTAGTGCTTCTTCTTTGTCATCATCAGCGACTGTAAAGAGAACATTACCATATTGCGGTACTTTAATGTTTGAGGCTACAAAGGCTTTATAAAGCGCTTTTGGTAAAGTCGTATCAGAGCCCATCACTTCGCCTGTAGATTTCATTTCAGGCCCAAGTAATGAATCGACATCTGGTAACTTGGTAAATGAAAAAATAGGTGCTTTAACGTGAACCATGTCATCTGCTGGTACTAGTCCAGTTTCAAATCCCATGTCAGCTAATTTTTCCCCCAGCATGACACGTGTTGCCAATTGTGCTAACGGGATATGTGTCACTTTCGAAATAAATGGTACAGTTCTCGATGCTCGTGGATTAACTTCAATGACATAAGCTGTATTCTCATGAATGACGAACTGCACATTCATTAAGCCAATCGTATTCATGGCTTGTGCTAAATTGATAGCGGCTTGCGTCATTTCATCTTGAACTTTTTGTGATAAATATTGCGGTGGATAGACAGACATAGAATCACCAGAGTGTACACCTGCACGTTCAATATGCTCCATTATACCGGGAATAACAACCGTTTCACCATCTGATAGCACATCGACCTCGGCTTCTTGACCAACCAAATATGAATCAATCAAAACAGGATGATCATTTGACACCTTAACTGCACGTTGCATATAGTCATTTAATTCTTCATCTGAAGTCACAATTTCCATTGCACGTCCACCAAGGACATACGATGGCCGAATCAAAACTGGATAGCCTATTTCTTGTGCCGCTGCCAAAGCACCAGGAACTGTTGTAGCTGTTTTCCCTATGGGTTGTGGTAGTTTTAATTGTTTTATGACTTGATCAAAAGCTTCACGGTCTTCAGCACGGTTCAAATCTTCAACTGTTGTGCCTAAAATGTGCACGCCATTTTCTGTCAAAGGTTGTGCTAAATTAATAGCTGTTTGACCCCCGAACTGCACAACAACACCAATCGGATTTTCTAAATCAATCACATTTAACACATCTTCTAATGTTAGCGGCTCAAAATACAATTTGTCAGAAATAGAAAAATCAGTTGACACAGTTTCAGGATTAGAGTTCATAATAATCGCTTCGTAACCTGCGCGTTGAATGGCTTTTACTGCATGAACAGTCGCATAATCAAACTCCACGCCTTGTCCAATACGTATTGGACCTGAACCCAGTACAATGACAGATTTTTTATGCGTTTTAATTGATTCATTTTCGCGCTCATATGTCGCATAGTAATACGGTGTTTGCGACTCAAATTCAGCCGCCACAGTATCAACCATTTTATAAACAGGTAAAATACTTGCTTGTGTTCTTAATTGACGAACCTCAACTGTTGTTTTATGCCAAATATTTGCGATAGTTGCGTCAGCAAAACCGTTTTTCTTAGCATATGCGAGCTGATCAAGATCACCAATACTATGTGCTAGATCACGTTCAATTTCAATAATATGAAGAACTTTGTCCAAAAAGAATTCATCAATTAAGGTCTTGTCGTGAATAGCCTCAATTGTCACGCCGCGTCGTAATAAGTCAGCAATCATAAATAAACGATCATCGCGAGCAGGCATTAATGATGCCAATAAGTCTTCGTCTGATAGGTCATCAAATGTGATATCATCTAACCCTATTGCGTCAATTTCTAATGAACGTACAGCCTTCAATAACGCCTCTTCCATGTTACGGCCAATTGCCATAACTTCCCCTGTTGCTTTCATTTGCGTCCCTAGACTACGATCAGCCGATGCAAATTTATCAAATGGCCAACGTGGAATTTTAAATACAACATAGTCCAATGCCGGCTCAAATTCTGCTTTTGTTGTGCCAGTAACAGGGTTAATAATTTCATCTAAATTCAAACCAACAGCAATTTTGGCTGCCATTTTAGCAATAGGATATCCTGTGGCTTTAGAAGCCAGCGCTGATGAACGCGATACACGTGGATTGACTTCAATAATATAATACTTGTATGAATTTGGATCGAGTGCCATTTGAATATTGACACCACCCTCAATTTTCAAAGCACGAATAATTTTCAATGCAGCATCACGCATCATTTGAACTTCACGATCTGATAATGTTTGTACCGGTGCTGTAACAATCGAATCACCCGTATGTATACCAACTGGATCAAAATTTTCCATTGATGCAACAACTAACGCATTATCATGTGCATCACGCATG
>AEMJ01000196.1 GCA_000166735.2 Leuconostoc inhae KCTC 3774
TGTGAATCAATGAAACTGGCTTGGTAATGGCATCATTAAATTAAACACAAAACTAGGACGATGTAGCGCCCGTAAAATAAAATGGAGCATGTACATAACGTACATGATGTT
Source organism: Leuconostoc inhae KCTC 3774 (assembly GCA_000166735.2). Taxonomy (GTDB): domain Bacteria; phylum Bacillota; class Bacilli; order Lactobacillales; family Lactobacillaceae; genus Leuconostoc; species Leuconostoc gasicomitatum. Next base: position 112 of record AEMJ01000196.1, read on the forward strand.
AACCTTATGACTTATGATAATAAAAAATTAAATGCCGATACAATCAGTGTCATCAGCGCGTATTTGAGATTACGTGGCAAGCATACAGTTTTATTAGAATCTGTGCCAACATCGCAAGAAAAATCTCGTTATTCTATTTTAGGTTTGGACCCTGTTCATGAGTTTCAAGCAACAAGCACTCACATTAATATTGATGGTCAGCTATCCGAAAGTTTAGATCCCTTACATGTATTGAGTGATTTAGTGGTCACAAACTCAGTAGTTAATGAGCACATACCGTTTCAGGGAGGAGCTATTGGTTATGTAGGATTTGATACGATTGCTACTTATGAAAATATTGGACAACAACCTGAAGATGAGCTAAACATGCCTGATATTCATATGTTTTTGTATGAAACGTTTATTATTTTTGATCATCAAAATGAAACGTTAACAATTATAGCAGATAACGTTTATTCTAAA
>AEMJ01000195.1 GCA_000166735.2 Leuconostoc inhae KCTC 3774
CGCTAATTCTGGTAAAATACCAAATCCAATACCCGCTTCAACCATCGCAATAATCGACTGGTCGTCAATTGAAAATTGATTGAATTGATTGTCACATCATAGCTATCCAAAACTGACTTTGTTACCCGATCATAATCTATTTTTGCAGGATAAACTTTTGATTAAGAATATCCTGTTGTGTAATTGTTTGTTTATTTTGAGGTATAAAATCAGCAGGTGTCACACAAAATATTGGATCAGCTAGTAATGGCAATACAGTTAAATTGTCTGTTACTGGTAAAGTCGTAAAACCGACATCAAGCTCTCCTGTTTTGACTTGCTTACTGATTTCTTCAAAACTGTCCTGAACAATCGATACCTCAATGTCAGGATGTTGTTTCGAAAAAGTACTTAAAATATTTGGTAGCCAATTGACACAGACACTACTAAACGCCCTATTTATTG
>AEMJ01000194.1 GCA_000166735.2 Leuconostoc inhae KCTC 3774
GCTATGTTTTAAATCAAACTGACGATTACCAAATAACCAATCTTGATAATTAATATTTTTAGAAGCTGGATTAGTGCGATGAACACGTTCATAATGATCGCGCAGTAGCATTAATAGTTCTTGCCTTAAGTCTGGCTCTAATTCATCAACTGTAACGACTGGTTCCCCAACATAATCACGTACGTTCAACTTGGCAAAATGCGTTGTATATATCAGGTTAAATCCTCTATCTTCCAAAAATCCCAGAGAAATACGATCAAATACCTGTGCGACAAGGCCTTTATTATGTGATCGCGCTTTCGCTTGTAATGCCCAGATTGTATCAACATCCATATCCGGCACCTGTGTTAAATTGAAATTGTTTGGATGGTCTTCATTAATATTATAAAATTCAGTCATCATATTTTAAATACCGACTCAAAAAATGAGTTTAGGTTATTTGCCTGACATTTCTAAGTGCTTACTTGGCTTTTTTGAGAGCACTCAGACGTTCCTCTGTTGCAACCAACTTCGCTTGCCAATCAGCAAGCTTTTGTTTTCAGCAATAACGACAGCTTCTGGTGCCGAGTTCACAAACTTATCATTTCCTAACTTACCCTCCGCACGTTTTACCTCCGCACCGAATTTTTTAGCTTCTCCTGCTAAGCGATCAATTTCTGCATCGATATCAATT
>AEMJ01000193.1 GCA_000166735.2 Leuconostoc inhae KCTC 3774
TCCAATAATAAAATTAGTACCCTAGTAACGTATCGTGAATAGCATCTGCTCCCCAAAGCGTTCTATTATTTGGACTCAATAGAACAAAATCTTTCTTTGGACTAAAATTAAATATTAAACTTTTAATTTCAGGTAACTGCGCCACAATATCCTGAACAATTTCTTTTTCAAAATTAATAACGCTATCATTTGATACGAGCACAACCATTAATTCATGCGAATAATAGCCACGTCGAATCATAATGTACCTGATCGTTCCTTTTTCCAAATCAGGATCAAATGCACTGATTTTATAATTTTCTAGCACCTGCCGTACTTTAATAATGGCTTGATCAATAGCTTGATCGTTA
>AEMJ01000192.1 GCA_000166735.2 Leuconostoc inhae KCTC 3774
TTAAATTTTATAAATACCATGTAAATTACTAGGATTATAAATGAAATCATTGATACTACAAGCAGATATACGCTATTATTATGTCGCACTTTTATAATTATTTTATTTTGTCCCCTATGCAATCGGACTTTTTATAAATTTTCCATTTCCTGACATGTAAACTTTTTGTCCATTACTAGAAATCACATAATTCAATCCGCGATAAGTAATGAACGGAATCTGATAATCTACATCCTTTGCAGAATATGCTGAATAAGTAATTTCTTTTGGTGAAGAATTAACAATTTTTAATATTTTTTATTATCATTTTGTTTAGTATTTGAGTTGTCTTTTTCAATATTTTTCGGTAAATAATCCTCAAATGTGTCGGTATTATTAATCATGCCATAGTAGTTTTCAGAATTTATTTTTGAATGACCACCTGTGCCTGGACCAAAGTAATTATAATGGTAATTATATAGAGCAGATAAAGAGAAAATAATTATAACAACATTCAGTCCGAAAATAAGACTTACTTTTATATTTTTCTTTCTAAAAGTAATTAAATAACTAACACCAATACTTAACGATATAAGTACGAAAATCAACAGTCTCCCTAAAAACTGAACATTAGCTAATAAGGAGTCTTTAATCAGATCATAGGGTATCCATGTGAACAAGGAAAAATAAAATAATATAGAAAATGATCCATACACCTTCCAATAGTTAGACTTGGTTACCAAACAATATGTCCCCCAAAAAATAACTACCAATGTCACAGGTAAGCCCATACTCCAATTTT
>AEMJ01000191.1 GCA_000166735.2 Leuconostoc inhae KCTC 3774
CATGAACGTCTTGTCCAAACCGATGATTTTTTGTTGAATCACTGCCTTTGTCAACAAGGGTTCGTCAAACGGAATAAACAATACGCCATCATTTTTTAAACCACTAACAATTTCTAACTTTGCACGCGCAATATTTGCACGTGTTTTAAAAAATTCAATATGTGCTTCGCCAATCATGGTAATCACAGCCACATCCGGTTTAACTAGATGAGACAAAATAGTTAACTGTCCTGGACGATCCATCCCCAACTCAACCACTAAAACTTCCGTATCCTCTGGCATCGTAAGCAGTGTCATTGGTACACCAATTTCATTATTGAAGTTTTCTGGTGTCTTAAATGTACGATGCGATGTAGCCATTATTGAGAACAACATATCTTTGGTAGTTGTTTTACCATTAGAACCAGTAATAGCAATGACTATCGGATTAATTTGATTACGTTGATATTCTCCCAACTGTTGTAAGGC
>AEMJ01000190.1 GCA_000166735.2 Leuconostoc inhae KCTC 3774
TAAAGGAAATAGGGTTCTAATTAACAAGAAATCAACTAGAAACACCTGTCTAATCCTCGTTATTAGTTCTTTATTATCAACCACCCTAACTTAAAATATCAAATCATTTATTTCGACTAACACCACGGATACTTACCGTCTTTTTGAACATGCGCAATAAATGGATATGGCAAATCTTTCTGATCAAATATAGAAAGATCTGCCCGAACAGGCGTGGTATCAAAGTCAAGTGCTTGTGCTGCCCTGACAATCCCTAATGCTGTGGTACCCTCCATGTCTGTCTTGGCTATTTCTCGTAAATGTGCCAGGGATACTCGTGTCTTGTAATGCGCAGCAATCATTGCCAACGCTGCAACACCACAATCACGTTCATCGACTTGAGGAATGTAATTAATCTTTTTGATAAACATTTATCATCCTCCACAATACAGTGTATCAAATTGCAACCCCTGATTTTTCACATATTCATCGTATCTTTTGCTGAAA
>AEMJ01000189.1 GCA_000166735.2 Leuconostoc inhae KCTC 3774
GTCTATCGTATGAAATTACTCGGTGCTAAGTTAATATTGTTGAAACCGGAACGCAAGTGTTAAAAGATGCGGTGAATGCGACTTTTCAGGATTGGACTAAGCGCATTGACGATACATTTTACGTCTTAGGTTCGGCTGTTGGACCGTATCCTTTCCCTGAAAATGGTTAAGTATTTTCAGTCAATCATTAGTGAGGAAGCACGACAACAGTTTTTAGAACAAACTGGTCAGTTACCAGATGCTGTCATCGCTGCAGTTGGTGGTGGGTCAAATGCAATTGGTGCATTTAGTAAATTTGTTGATGATAATCAAGTTAAATTAATTGGCGTTGAAGCAGCGGGGAAAGGAATCCATACATCTCAAACAGCTGCAACCATTGCTAATGGATCAGATGGTATTTTTCATAGCATGAAATCAAAATTTTTCAGTCATCAGATGGACAAATTGATCCAGTGTATAGCATTTCAGCGGGTCTTGATTATCCAGGTATTGGACCAGAACACGCTTACTTAGCAGATATTGATCGTGCGCAATACGTGCCAATTACTGATGATGAAGCAGTTTCTGCATTCGAGTATATTGCCCGTACAGAAGGTATTATAGCTGCAATTGAAAGTTCTCATGCAGTAGCTTATGCTATGAAGCTAGCACCAACTATGCAATCAAATCAGCAAATTAT
>AEMJ01000188.1 GCA_000166735.2 Leuconostoc inhae KCTC 3774
GCCGCGTTTGTTTTCAGGTACTTGTTCAAAAATAACATTGTACATAAGCGGCATACCTACGCCACCACCAATACCTTGTAATAGTCGACCAAATAATGTTAATTCAAAATTACCACTCACAGCATCGATCAGCACACCAACAATTGAAACCACTGTTGCCACCATAAATTGGCTTCTATTTGTAAAACGTTGTTTTAACCATGGTGATAAAATAACTACCATACTTGTCAATAAGATAACGCCAGATGTCAGCCATTGCACCGTACTAGATGTCACATTAAATTCTGTCATTAATAGTGGAAAAACTAACATTCAACGCTGTTTCCAGCATGATGTCAGAAAATCCCAACAACCCTATTGCCACGACGCTAAGAATTAAACGTGTTGATAATTTTTCCTTCTAATTTTGGCATATCT
>AEMJ01000187.1 GCA_000166735.2 Leuconostoc inhae KCTC 3774
ACGCATCGGTATATTAACGATGCGTAGCCTTTTTGATGTATCAAGCGATGCGCTACAATTTTTGTGCGCAGATCATAATGCTTTTTAATTTTCTTTTCTAATTTCAAAACGTTCTTGACCACTAAACCAGTTGGCGTGCTTGAGTATCATTTATCTGACGACGTCTTCATCAAAAATGGCGAATGGGTTGCTGTTCTAGATGTCCAGTTACCAACTTTAAGGTGGGCGTGCCCACGATCAACTGGTGACACGACAGCATATTCACGAGCATCAGGTGTACCACTCAAATCATTGACATCCTTAGCGGTACCTTTTCTTAGTGGTGTGTTGAGATAGAACTCTGTTTCTGATTTATCGTTGACATGCGTTGTGTTTAATGTGAATGGCTCAGATACTTGACCATATTTATTAGCAATTTTTAATGGCTTCTTCTTCGGTAATGTCTTGCGTAGCTTTTGTGTCCGCGTCTACTATTGACGCAGGAATGTTGAATAGATATGGTGCGTCGGCTTGCCCATCAGATGCAACGGTAATCATACCGTACTTTGGGGTGGCTCTAATAATCGTTAAATTATAAGTCTTGTCATTGT
>AEMJ01000186.1 GCA_000166735.2 Leuconostoc inhae KCTC 3774
GCCAGCTTAAAAGCTCAACTTGCTAGGGTTTGTCTGAGCAAGTTGAGGAGAAGGGCTGAATTTGTTTTATTCATTTGTACTGAAGCCTGATTTCTCATGTGAAAGATTTCCTTTTGATTTAATATGATAATCATAACTAATGACAAGTTCAGCGTCAAACAAAAGTTTATTTTTATTCCTATTTTATATAATTAAGATACTTTTATAACCCTAATGCCATTTTGGCGTATCTAGACATTCTATCAATTTTCCAAGCCGGTTCCCATGTGAGCACTACTTTGGTTGTTTTAACTTCTGGTAAGATAGTTAATGCTGCATCAATCATTTCTTCTAGCACACTACTTAACGGACAACCCATTGTAGTCAGTGTCATATTTATTATCACATCACCAGTATCATTGATATCAACACAGTTAATTAATCCTAGATTAACAATATCAATTCTTAATTCTGGATCAATCACTGTCTCTAAAATAGCCATAATGTCATTCTCTATTTTTTCTGGCATATTTACCCCACCGATCCAATCATTTCAAATTTCATTAAGCGATTTAATTCCACGGCATATTCCATTGGTAATTCTTTTGTGAAAGGTTCAATAAATCCCATGATAATCATTTCTGTGGCTTTTTCTGCAGAAATACCACGTGTCATCAAATAATATAGTTGTTCTTCAGAAACACGTGAAACTTTTGCTTCGTGTTCCATTGATACATTGCCGTTTAAAATTGTGTTGTAGGGAATTGTGTCTGCTGATGATTGATCATCAACCAGAATTGTGTCACATTCGACATGGGCAAATGACCCATCAGATTCACGGCCAAACTTGACCGTCCCACGATAATCTGTTTTCCCACCATCGTGGGCAATTGATTTTGAAATGATAGATGATGACGTATTTTTAGCATTATGGATCATTTGTGCACCAGAATCCAAATTAACACCTTCTCCAGCAACCGCAATTGACAACATAGTGCCCTTTGCGCCCTCACCATTCAAATAAACTGATGGATATTTCATCGTCGTTTTCGATCCGAAATTACCATCGACCCACTCCATGGTCGCATTTTCATGAGCAGATGCACGCTTTGTTTCCAACGAATACACATTATTTGACCAATTTTGGATCGTTGTGTACCGGCAATAACCATCTTTTTTGACAATAACTTCAACAACGGCAGCATGTAAAGCATCTCCAGAATACATTGGTGCTGAGCAACCTTCAACATAGTCAACATGTGCACCCTCATCAACAATAATCAGCGTGCGTTCAAATTGTCCTTCATTTTCTGTATTTATTCGAAAATAGGATTGAATCGGCGTATTAACGTGCACGCCCTTTGGAACATAAATAAATGTGCCACCAGACCAAACCGCTGCATTTAAAGCAGCTAGTTTATTATTGGTTGGTTTCACCAAAGAGCCAAAATATTCTTTCATCAATTCTGGATACTCTTGCACTGCCGTATCTGTATCAGTAAAAATAATCCCTGTTTTAGCAAATTCATCTTTCATACGATGATACACCACTTCTGATTCATACTGTGCGGAAGATCCAGCCAACCATTTTCGTTCTGCTTCGGGTACACCTAATCTTTCAAATGTTTCTTTTAGTTCAATTGGCACATCATTCCAATCACGATACTTATCGTTTGTTGGTTTATTATAATAATAAATATCTTCAAACCGAATGTCACTCAAATCTGGTCCCCAACTATGCATTGGCATATTAAGATATGTTTGATACGCTTGTAACCGATAATTTAGCATCCATTCTGGCTCGTTTTTCTTAGCAGATATTTGACGAATAATGCCCTCGTCTAATCCTTTACCTGTCGAAAATACTGCCTTATAATCATCTTGAAAACCTAACGCTTTAGCTTTATCAACTGCAATCGCTGCACGCGTTTTATCAATCGCTTCTTGTCTATCTATTTCCATCATCGCACCTCCTGTCATCTTTTATGACTAATAATTCATCTAAAGCATGCCATGCTAGTGTTGCACATTTGATACGCGCTGGAAACTTTGTCACACCAGCTAAAATTTGCGGTTCACCAAGAGACTTAACATCGGCTGCCTCACCACGCATCATTTTAGAAAATTCTGTCACTAAAAATGTGGCTTGTGCGCGCGTTTTCCCAGATACCAAATCACTCATCATAGATGCTGATGCTTTCGATATCACACAACCATCACCATAAAAATGAATATCAGTTACTTTATCATCGACAATATCAAACGCCAAATCAATT
>AEMJ01000185.1 GCA_000166735.2 Leuconostoc inhae KCTC 3774
ATGCCACTTGGTTTGTGATTATTCCCCGTAAACCAGCCTTAAAATACGACGCATATCTGCCTCGTTATCAACCGTCCAGGTTCTCATGTGCACGTTAGGTCGCCAAAAATATTTGGTTTATTTTTTAAGACACGAATATCTGAATGAATATAATCAAAGACACCTCGCCACTTCAGCCAATAAACTATTGGCGTTGCCCAATATACCAACGCCGCAATGTCCGCATTTGGCTGTAATTTTCGGACAATTTTTAACGAATTTAAATTAAAACTTTGATATAGCACATGGTATTTTGGTTGATAGGCGTCCACTTTATCCAATATTTCTTTTTCAATACCTGGGTAAGCAACATGATCTGTTTTTATTTCTAACATTAATGTCTGCTCAAAATTTTGTGTACGCAAAAAAGCCAAAAAACTCATCAAAAGTTGGAATTGTCACACCAATCATTTTGGTCTTTA
>AEMJ01000184.1 GCA_000166735.2 Leuconostoc inhae KCTC 3774
AATCAAACTCAGGGGGTTATGTTTTCAAAAGAAGTTCAAATAGAAGCTGTTGTCTTATATTCAAGTCTTTTGGGCTGATCCATTTGGGGAGTATTTTTACTTAATATTCGTACGTTGGCTATATTAAACAGATTTTATGCAGTCAACACTATGGGCTTTAAATACACTTGGCAAAGAAAATTAAAAGCACTTTTACATTTATAGTCACCATAATGTAGCCTATCTAAACCCAAAAATGCCAAAC
>AEMJ01000183.1 GCA_000166735.2 Leuconostoc inhae KCTC 3774
GTTAACTTACTATGTTGTAAAGCAAAAGCTACGTTTTCAGTTACCGTGCGTTCATTTAATAAATTAAAATGTTGAAAAATCATACCAATTTTACGACGACGATTACGTAGATCAGTTGTTTTAATGCGTATTTTTTTATTTGTTTCTTTATCGGCCTGAAAAAAAGTTTCATCATTAACCACAACAGAACCATTAGTCGGTTCTTGTAATAAGTTAATGACACGTACTAATGTTGACTTACCGGCACCGGAATAACCAACAATACCGTAAACATCGCCACGATTGATTGTGATGGAAACGTCTTTGACAGCTTCAATGGTACGCTTTTTTTGATAAAAAGTGACATCGATATGATTTAGTGAAATTATGGGGTTACTCATTTATTGACTCCTTCTTTAAACCAATAGATGTGATAGTTGACTATGGCTCATAACTTTTGATAAGCGCCTTTATCACATCAATGTGTTGGTTATAATCCGATAAGCGGATGTTTTCGTTAGGTGCATGATCTTTTGTATCGGCATAACCAACGCCAAAACTTGCAATGGGCGCTTGTAGCGCGTGGTGAATAATCGCCATAGGACCTGTACCAGGTGATGTGGGAATAACTACTGGTGAGACATGATAATAAGTAGCGGCGACAGTTATCACACGTAATATTTCGGGATCAGACATGTCACTACGATAGCCAGGTTGACCGAGTGTTTTGGTAATCACAATATCAGATAAACCAACCGTCTTTAAGTGATCAGCTATACGTTGTAAGGTTAAGTCTGGCGACATATTAGGCACTAAACGTGATTCTAGTTTAGCAGTAGCTTTGGCAGGTAACACTGTTTTAACACCATTACCATTATAACCTGATGTGATACCCTCAATGTTAAATTGTTAGGTTTTAAAAAATATTAAA
>AEMJ01000182.1 GCA_000166735.2 Leuconostoc inhae KCTC 3774
ACCATATGTTATGCTACTTGTTAGCGGTTCATCAACCATCCCGCTTATAAAAAACTAGGAGATTTTATTGTGCAAAAAAATCCAACTCAAACAAATCCTTCTATTGGTCAAGTACAAAACATTACGATGATTGCGGTCATTGCCGCTGTTTATGCTGCCATTACGTTTGTGATTCAACCATTTGCGTTTGGACCCGTACAATTACGTGCTTCTGAGGGACTAAATCACTTAGCAGCCTGGAATAAACGCTACATTATTGCATTAGGATTGGGTGTGTTTATTGCTAATCTTGTGTCACCACTTGGCTGGATTGATTGGATATTTGGGACTATGGGCACCGTTGTTATGACAGGAATTACCTATTTAGTGACACGTCGTGTTAAACATGCTGTTACAAAATTATAATCAGTTCGGTCGTGGTTGCCACCATAGGCATGGCAATTTTAGCTGCAGAATTCACATTGGCTTTCAATATTGGTGCTAGTGGCGCATTTCCTTCAGGTTCAACGG
>AEMJ01000181.1 GCA_000166735.2 Leuconostoc inhae KCTC 3774
TGGTAACTTGTTGAGGTAATAATCTTGAGAAATTTGAGAAAGTAATGCACGATCGACCATGAAATCCTCCGTATAAATATAGTTTACTAGTATTTTACTAATTAAACAATCGTTTAATTAATTGAACAAATTTTAAAAATTTTAATTTAAAAAAATTAAGTGATTTTAAATATTTAAAAAAATTAATATTTTATGGCTTTTATTTTAAAATTAGTAATAAAAATCATTGACTTGATTTCAGGTAATTACTAGAATGAGACTTGTTAACAACTGTACATGAGTACATGCAAGTAAAACTTAAATTAGAAAAAGAGGAAGATTTTGGTAGATATGAAAGAAGTGCTGTCAATTCATGAGGCACATACCGGGGTT
>AEMJ01000180.1 GCA_000166735.2 Leuconostoc inhae KCTC 3774
GTTAAACGAAAACCAGCTAAATGATTGAGTGTATCGGCTGTTAAATTTTCAGCATTGCCCCACATTTTTTCATAATTACTCATGATATTAGCGCGCGTATCGTTGTTGGGTTCACCATCAAGCATATTTAGAGCTTGACCAGCGGAAATATGACGTGTCTTGTTGTCCTCAGAATCGGTGTAATTCATGGATAGAGAGGCAGAAATGGTATCATAATGTTGCGACCATGCTTGCTGGCCGTCTAAATCAAACTGATTGATTAAAGCTTCAGTTGCGTCATCAAGTAATCGTTTGGCATCAGTGCGTAATTCTGTGAGATAAAAAGCAATCGGTTCAAGACGTGGCGATTTAAGTGCTTGTGTAAATGATGATTCATCTAAGGAC
>AEMJ01000179.1 GCA_000166735.2 Leuconostoc inhae KCTC 3774
GTCTGAAATGCAACGCATGGAAAACTTAATTAATGAGATGCTTAACTTAACTCGTGCGGAACAAATTCCAATTGAAAACGTTAAAGATATTACAGAGGTGGGTGGTTTAGTCCACAGAGTCTTTGATAATTTCAAGATGATACACCCAGATTTCATTTTTACGCTTGATGATGATTTAATGCAAGATGCAAATGTTAAAGTACGTCAAGATCATATGGAACAAATATTAATCATTTTAGCTGATAACGCGGTGAAGTATTCGTCTGATCGTAAAGAAATTCATTTTGCGTTGTCACAAACGACTAATCGGGTCGAAATTGGCATTCAAGATTTCGGTGAAGGACTGTCTAGTGAAGAAGTTGTGCGTGTGTTTGATCGTTTC
>AEMJ01000178.1 GCA_000166735.2 Leuconostoc inhae KCTC 3774
TCTTTTAACAAGTAAGATTAAATTGTGTAACCGCTTACAATATAGTCTTATTTAATTCGTCTGTCAACAATTAGTTATTATAATCACAAATAAGAACCTTTATACTGTGGTTTAACGTACGAAAAAATGCTAATGATTACTTGATCATTAGCATTTTTTAAATTATTTTACACTGTGTGCGATATCAGCGTTATAAATGTACGAACGCGTCATTGGTAACTTTGCTCCAGAGGCACCTTTAGTAAGCAAATACTGAACAACGTCAATATTGCCTGATTCAAATGAAGCAGCACATGCTTGTAAATAAAGATCCCACATACGATAGAACCGTTCCCCATATTTTGAAATAACTTCTTCACTAACATGGTGAAAGTTTTCAGTCCAAATTTCTAACGTTTTTTGATAGTGGCGGCGTAGTGGTTCAACATCATCTATCTGCATTGATGACTTCATAATGTGTCCGATATTTTCAGCAATATTCGGAATGTATCCACCTGGGAAAATGTACTTATTAATCCAAGCAT
>AEMJ01000177.1 GCA_000166735.2 Leuconostoc inhae KCTC 3774
ACACCTGAACGCCTCGATTGCCTCGCCCAACGGCCCCCCCTCGCTATCATAATTAGTAGAGGTGTCAATCAGACGGTAACCACTCTGAATAGCTGCTAGAATTTGATCAACACCTTGCATACCACGTATTTGGTATGTTCCTAACGCTATTTGAGGTAATAGATGTCCATCATTTAAACTATAAACTGGTACAGAATTATCATTCACTGAATTTTCTCCTAACTGTTAATTATTTAGCAGAAAAATTAGTCTGCTATTTTAAGTTTACACTGACAGGTGAATTAATTGTTCGATTTGAATTTTAAAACAAGTGTTACTAAAAGATACTTTTTAACGCTTAACCTGAGAACCGAATATCATTGAGACAACAAGTACAAGAATAACTGCCCCAATAATTGATGGAATAATAGCCATTCCAGCTAGGCTAGGTCCCCAATGGCCCAGTATGCCTTGACCAATAGCGGACCCAATCAG
>AEMJ01000176.1 GCA_000166735.2 Leuconostoc inhae KCTC 3774
CAGCAATACTCGAAAGAATTAAGAACAAGTGAATGATATCAAATCCGTTTGTCGCCCAAGCGGTAATAGCTAAAATAATTGAAACAAACGCCAAAGGCCAAGTTAATAAACCAATTAAAATACCGGCACCTGTAACGATTTCAATAAAGCTGACTAAGTCGTGTTGCCAAAATAAACTATTTAGACTACCGAGATTGCCTAATGCTGCTAAAATCCAGAAGAGACCAAGGAATACACGCAGGGGCGTTGACCATAAAACATTGCCAAGACGAGAGATGGTGCCTTTTAAATGGATTACGACCGTTTTCAGTACGGAAGAATTCATCCAATATATAATGAAAAAATTGAATACAGGGAAC
>AEMJ01000175.1 GCA_000166735.2 Leuconostoc inhae KCTC 3774
ATATGAAGAGGCATATAAAGCAAATTTACCAGAACACGTTAATTTAAATAACAAATCATATTATGAAGAAACAGTTTCAGTCGCGATAGCTTTGAATATTAAAATTTGGCATTTGAAGCCGACTTACCATACAATATTTATGATTATATTGATGAGTTGTTGCCTGCTGATATGTCGTTTGATGCGCTACCATTTGCTGTCGAAGCTTTACGTGAAGTCAAAGATGAGAATGAACTTGCTGCGTTACGTCAAGCAGCAACTGCGTCAGTAAAAGCATTTAATGAACTAATCTCGTTCATTAAACCGGGAATGACTGAACGACAAGTGGCTAATGAATTAGATCGATTACAAAAAAATTTGGAGCTGACAAATCGTCATTTGACACGATTGTTGCATCTGGTTATCGTGCAGCTTTGCCTCATGGCGAAGCAACAGATAAAATAATTAAAAATGGTGAACTTGTTACAATTGATTTTGGTTACTACGTCGATGATTATACTTCTGATGTCACCCGAACAATTG
>AEMJ01000174.1 GCA_000166735.2 Leuconostoc inhae KCTC 3774
GCCATTGTGAGTTTTACACCTATACTTATTTTTTTGATAATCAAAAATAAGTTTGGTAGTTTAGATCAACTGTTGATCTCTACAGCTAATGGACAAACCATTATCGCTCAAAGTAGCTACACTTATTTAAGTAATATCATTCTGTTATCCCTACTATTGATGATAATTATTTTATTTTTCCAGCTAATTGTTGTTCACTTTGTGAAGCAGTCGTTGACACAAATTGGCATAATAATTGGTATTTTAATTGCTTCACAAAATACGAGTATTTTTTCAAAGGGTATTATAGCTAATTGGTTCCCTTTGAATTATCTAGACTTAAACCGTATCATCATTGGCAAATCTGACATTACAAATTTATTTACAAATAATGGCGATGTCAGTACTGAAAAACTAACTATTATTTTAGTTGTTTGGTCGCTAGGATTGATCGCCCTGGTACTGGATTGAGTTATAGAAGAAAAACACTGTAATATATAGGTCAACATAATGATCAACAAAAAAGTAGTTTACATTATGGACTACTTTTTTGTTGCACTTTAGACATAAC
>AEMJ01000173.1 GCA_000166735.2 Leuconostoc inhae KCTC 3774
ATGGTACTGATAAAATATATGATAATATCCTTTGAAAAAGCTCAAGCCATTAGGATCATTAATCCATCCAAAGGGCGCCATAATGTGAAATTTAAGTTTAAAACGATCGTTTTGTCGTTTGAATATTTTGTTTTCTGTTCATAAATAACTCCTTCTAATAAATTACAATTTGTTGAAAAGCGCTTCCAATATTTGAGGTCGACATCAGTATAACTGTTTATTTTCTGTATGTCAACCGGTACCATATAATCCATAGACTATATGGTACCGGTTGACATGATTTAATAAGCGTGTTAAAATTTCATTGTTGATATGTAAGCGCTTTCTTTTTATGAATGGTCACTTTATAAATAAAATGTAGGAGACTATGGAAATGATACAATCATACTTTAAAGATTTTCGAAATGTAGGATACCGTAATAGTTCATCGAGTATTTTTGATGTTTGCTAGTCAAGCAATTTGGTGGTCGTTCTTTCAATTGTGGTTAACATCCCCTAAAAGTGGTTTGTCACTTTCAGCAGGAGCTGTTGGTACAATATTTGCAGTGAATTCTGCTGTCACATTGATTTTAATGTTTGTTTACGGTACCATACAAGATCGATTAAATTTAAAAACTATCTTTTAATCTTTTGTGCTATTTTAATTAGCCTTGTGGGACCGTTTTTCACGTGGGTATATGGTCCACTGTTACAACATTTCTTTACATTGGGAATTATTGTAGGAGCTATATATTTACCAGCTGCATTTTTGGGAACAGCACCCTTAACAGAAACATATGCTGAAAAAGCCAGTCGTAAGTTTGGATTTGAGTATGGAAAAGCACGTGCTTGGGGATCATTAGGTTATGCAGT
>AEMJ01000172.1 GCA_000166735.2 Leuconostoc inhae KCTC 3774
TTCATATAAGCCTGAAGAATTGTTCAATGCTGATGGTTCACTAAAAGATGAATTGAAAGCTATTGCACCTAAGGGCGACAAGCGTATGTCAGCTAACCCTATTGCTAATGGTGGCCGTGCACGTGGTGCTAAGGCACAAGATTTGACTTTGCCTGACTGGCGTCAATTCACCAACGATATTACTAACGAAAATCGTGGACATGAATTTGAAGCAGTGACTCAAAACATGGATATGACAACACTTTCAAATTATTTGGAAGAAGTTATGAAGTTGAACCCAACTTCGTTCCGTGTATTTGGTCCTGATGAAACAAT
>AEMJ01000171.1 GCA_000166735.2 Leuconostoc inhae KCTC 3774
TCTTAGAAACAGCACAATTCGTCAGTAACGAATCCAAAGCCCATGAAGTGATGTTAGCTATTACTGGTCATCACGTTGAAAATTGGCGCCGTAGTCCTGATACACAACTGTATACGGACCACATGTACACTTCCGCCTACCATGGTACTTATGCTGATGCAATCGCTGTTTTATTACCATGTGCTTGGAGTTATGGTGTTATTGGCAGTAAACTTGTGTCGCAAGGTGCCAATAACGAGGCCAATCCATTGAAAGAATGGATCGAACTCTATGCACCACAAGAAGATGATACCATCGATTACAATGCTTGGCGTTTTGACGCCTTAAATCGTGCTGTTGCTAATCTTAATGATAGCCAAAAAGAACATGTCGCTCAAACTTTTTTGAAAAGTTTAGAAATGGAGTGGCGTTTCTGGGAAGCTGCTTGGAAGCAGACACAATGGCAGTTTGACTTTTAACATTATAGTAAAAAAACTGATAGACATGCTTTGAGGATAATTAATACCCAAAACACGA
>AEMJ01000170.1 GCA_000166735.2 Leuconostoc inhae KCTC 3774
GGAAAATGATGAAGAGATGATTCAATCTGCAGGTGTGGGTGTGGCGATGGAAAATGCTGTTGTAAGTGTAGAAAAAAAATTGCTAACAATGTGACCTTGTCAAATGCAGATGATGGCGTTGCGGTATTTTTGGAAAACTATTTTACCGATATTTTATAGTAGAAAAGGCGTTGTGACTGCCTAAAAAAGATTAAAAAGTAGTTTGTGAAGGAGAACAAATGACAATTGATTACGATTCAAAAAGATTATTTAAACTATGTTGACGCTTATTGGCGAGCTGCTAATTATTTATCTGTTGGTCAACTTTTTTTGAGGAAAAATCCGTTACTACAAAGTGAATTAACCTCTGAAGACGTCAAAAATAAAACCGATTGGGCATTGGGGAACAATTGCCCCACAAAACTTTATTTATGCCCACTTAAATCGTGCTATTTTGAAGTATGATTTGAATATGTTTTACATAGAAGGCTCGGGTCATGGTGGCCAAGTAATGGTATCTAATGCCTATTTGGATGGTTCATATACGAACATGTACCCCAATATCACTCAGAATATTCAGGGCATGCAACGCTTGTTTAAACAGTT
>AEMJ01000169.1 GCA_000166735.2 Leuconostoc inhae KCTC 3774
TTTTTATAACCAACATAAGCCAAACGAATTTGTCTAGGTAAAAGGTCATTATTGCGATACATTGGTGTGACTTGGTAATCAAGCCGATAACCTTTATGTTTCTTCAACCAACTTGCAAGATGGTTTTCATAATAAAGCATGCTTTTCTTATTTGAAGCGTTTGTGCTTTTTAGGGCACCAGTGTTTAAATAGGCTGTTTCAGGGACTAAATTCTTTGCTTCATCGTTTAAACCGCTAAACTGATAACCTACAAGATGACCACGATTAAACAACCATTCTTTACTAATTTTGCCATTATTTATTTTGTATTTGAAGCGATAGTTATGCCAACCGGTAGGATTATATTCTAAACGTTGAGCACGCTTTGCAGTTTGCTTTTCAGCGTAGGATAATTGAATATGGGCATCAGTTGCGCGATGCTGATCGTCATTATTTTGGAGAACGAGTTGTTTTGATTTGTTAAAATCAAGTGGCTTTTGGACAAAACTTGAAAGGCTATTGTCATGGTAACTTTTATCAGCAGCAATTGTTCCAGTCCCCACAGTACCGATAGCACTGGA
>AEMJ01000168.1 GCA_000166735.2 Leuconostoc inhae KCTC 3774
GGTTTCACCTGAGCCACGAGAAGTAAAGCCGCCACCACCAGCACCAGTTTGTTGATCTAAACTCACAGACATACTTGTGCGTAAGCGAGGAAGTTGGTACTGTAGTCTGGCTAACTGAACTTGTAATTTGGCTTCTTTTGTTTGCGCACGTTGTGCGAAAATATCTAAAATCAATCCTGTACGGTCAAGTACAGTTGCGTTTGTTGCCTTTTCTAAGTTGCGAATCTGTGAAGGGGATAACTCGTCATTTGCAACGA
>AEMJ01000167.1 GCA_000166735.2 Leuconostoc inhae KCTC 3774
CCAAAATTATTTATCCCAACGACTATTGGTGCAACAATAATGGGGATGGTAGCTACTGTTCTAGATATTAAAGGAACACCATTTTCAGCAGGGTTTGGGTTTTCCGGATTAATAGGACCTTTGACAGCGTATAGTATGTCTAATAAATCCCTCATAGCAATAATTAGTGTTTTGTTAACGTTCATTGTTTTACCAATTATGCTTGCTTTTACCCTTAAATGGCTGTTTATGACGAAATTTAAGTTGATTCATTCAAAGGATTTAAAGCTCACGTTATCGTAATAGTAAAGAAAGGGTAAAGGGGTGGCGAAAAAAGCGAACGAAAGTAAAAAGAGGGGGAAGAAGGGGGGATAAAAAGCGAACGGTAAAATCAGATAGGGGCAGAAAGTAGGAAGAAAAAGGAAAGAGAAAAAGGTATCAATAAAGTGTTGACGGCGGGGGAGAAAGTTGGTATATTAATACATGTCCTAACGCAGGATACGCGCAACGAAGTGAGCGACAAAAAAGTTAACTTAGAGAAAAAAGTTAAAAGAAGTAGTTGACAAGCGAGAATGAGCGTGGTAAGATAATATAGTTGTCTCAGAGAGATAGCGTGTAGCACATTGAAAACTGAACAAAACTTTGAACAAACGAATCTGTTGCTAGTGATGCGAAAGCATGGCTAAAGAAACAAATTTGACGAAGTCAA
>AEMJ01000166.1 GCA_000166735.2 Leuconostoc inhae KCTC 3774
AAATTTGAAAACTAATGAGTCATTAAAAATAAAATTCAAAGTTGTTGATATAAATGCATATCATCGATATTAACTGTATAGTTATGCTTATTAGCGGTATTAACTAATTCTTGGTGTGCAATCATCCAAACAGTTTTGTTAATATCTTCAATATCATGTGTAAGTTGAACTTCTGTTATATTAAATTCTTTCACTAAATAAGGCAACCCATTGTTTGTGTTGGTAAAAAGTGACTGTAAAATAGCTAGCTGACGTTGCTTTTTTTGATAGAAAGTTAATTAACATGGAACCTCCAAAAATTTTAGAACTGCGAAGACAACGCTAATGATAATCGAGTTCAGTATATAAGTCAACCAAAAACGCGTATTATTTTCGACGAGACATCGTCTAATTTGTTGATACTGGACTATAGTCAATTTTTAATGAGTTATAACTTATTCGCATAGAATTGTAAAAAATTAAAAAAGAGGATAGATACAAGGGTTATGCAAGTGCAATAATATAAAGTATTGTCAACAAAATAAAGGAGAAAACATGCTTAAGAAAATAACAACTTATTTTAGTCTTGTAGTCATAATAAGTACATTTTTAGCTACACCGATAACAGTTATGGCTGAAAGTACAAATTCAGAAACTATGTCAAAGGTCGCACCGACGACTGGGANAAAAGTATTCATCAGTTGAAACATC
>AEMJ01000165.1 GCA_000166735.2 Leuconostoc inhae KCTC 3774
CTCTCGAGTAAGCGCTTTTTTTCAGAATGGGTACTGTCAATATGAGCAGTATTCATAAATGAGTTCACAATATGCTCACTAAGTATCAGTAGGTCTTGAAAAGAATGTGAGCTAAAATGTTCATCTTGTTCTTTTGTTACGCTAAGTAGTTGTAACGTTAAAAATAACTTGACAGATGTTGGCATAGTAACAGCAAAATTGGTTGTGACAATCAACGAAAAGTCTTTGATGACTTGATTTTCTTGACGTTTCTTAAAGGATTCAACATCTGTATTATTAAAAAGTGCTGACACAGATGCTATGGGATGATAGTTACTATACAAGGATGCTAGGACGCTGAAAATAGTTAGTGTCATAGCATTGGAAGCTGATATTTGCTTTTTTAAACTACTTTTGTACATATTTTTTAACTTATCGCTGACTAATAAAAACTTTGAATAAGAAAGCTGGCAATCTAATGTATGAATAAAATGTTCTAAAGCACTGGCATGGTACTGCAATAAGATTAAATTGTTATACACATTAACTAATAGATCAAATAGTGATTCCTTAAATTCAAAACCATTTTTTTGGAAAATGCAGGTTTGAATTTTTGCCTCTTTTTTAATTCTGATATATCACGTAGAACAGTATTACGCGACACATCAAACAATAATTGGAATTCAGATAATGTCCACTTTTTTAAAGGTAATGCAATGCAAATAGACATAATGAGTTGTCGATCATAAGAATTGATATATTCATTAGTAGCAGCAATGGATAGTTTAGTTGTTAGTGCAGACACCTGCTGACCCGTGACTTCTAAATTTGGGACTAAAAAAGGTTGGTGCACAGAATGCAGTTCAGAGTTAGCTGCTTGCAATAAATAGTAAATTTTACGGTTCGATAGGTTGAGATGATTTGCAATTGTTTGCACACTTGGTAATAGCTGTTGTGTAGAGATATAATTGATAAATTTTGTATAGTTCATACCAGATACTTGCATAGCGGTATTCCCTTCTTTGACGAACTAAAATAATTTTTGTTCGTTATTAATTGTACAACTTAGATGACAAGCAAAACAGTCTCATTGGGGCAATTTTATTGTGGCACAATGAGACTGTTTTTTATATCGTGATAACAGATAATATAATTGTACCAAAAAATGTAAGCGCATACATTTTAAAATAAGGTTTCAGAATTAGAAAGGGATTGCATCATGTCAAAAGCAACAAACATTGAAGAAGCAACACGTGAAAATTGGATTGAAAACACGTTTCCGGAGTGGGGAACTTGGTTGAATGAAGAAATTGAACAGGCAAAGGTGCCTGAAAAGAATTTCAAAATGTGGTGGTTAGCTAATAATGGTATTTGGTTAAAAACACACGAAAACACCAATATCTTAGTAGATTTATGGAATGGAACAGGCAAGCAAACTCATGGCTCAGGATTAATGAAACAAGGGCATCAAATGATGCGGATGAGTGGTGTCCAAAAAATGCAACCTAATTTAAGGTTACAACCATTTGTTATTGATCCTTATGCCGTTAAAAATGTTGATGCTTTGCTTGTGACGCATATCCATTCAGATCACTTAGATATTAATACCGCCGCTGCTGTTTTACAAAATAGTGGTCCAGAGACGAAATTCATTGGACCACAAGCTGTGGTTGATATTTGGGAAAGTTGGGGTGTGCCATCGGAGCGAACCGTTGTGGTTCATCCAGGTGACGAAGTCAAAGTGAAGTCAGTAACAATTAAAGCGTTGGAAGCATTTGATCGTACGGCTCTTTTGACAGTAAACTCAGATGTTCAAATAAAGGATTCATTGCCTCAAGATATGAATGAAATTGCTGTCAACTACTTATTCAAGACAACAGGTGGCAATTTGTATCATGCTGCTGACTCACATATGTCAAATATGTTTGCTAAGCATGGTAATGAAAATGATGTTGATGTCGAAATTATTAACTATGGTGAAAATCCACGTGGTATTACTGACAAAGTCACATCTTTGGATGTTCTACGTTCGGCAGAAGACTTGAAAGCCAAAGTTGTTATTCCAGTACATTATGATATTTGGTCTAACTTTGATGCCGATCCACAAGAAATTGTTGAAATTTGGAAAATGAAAAAGGATACATTGGACTATAAATTCCATCCATTTATTTGGAAGGTTGGCGGTAGCTATACCTTTCCACAAGATAAAGATAGGGTCCAATATCATTATGACCGAGGCTTCTCAGATGTCTTCTCAACAGATAATGACGTACCATTTCCATCATTCCTATAAGGAGAAAAAATGACAATGCTCAAATATTTTTACGACAATGATTTAGTACGAATTTATGATAAGACACCTACAAATTGGCGTGAAGCAATCAATGTTGCAAGTGAAAATTTAAAAGAAAAGAACATCATCACTGACGAATACGTGCGTGAAGTGATTAAAAATGTTGAGACAAATGGTGCCTACATTGTTATCACACCCGGTGTTGTAATGCCCCATGCTTTGGCGACCGGACAAGGCGTATTAGGGACAGGTATTGGCTTTGCTAAATTTAGCGAACCAGTATCTTTCGAAGATGGTAATCCAGATAAACAAGGAAAATTGTTCTTTACGTTGGCAGCTAAGGATGAGACACAACATTTGGAAAATATTCAAAATTTGATGACGTTACTAATGACAGATGGCATGATTGAGGCCTTATCAGATATTGAAACGTTGGCAGACTTTGTTCAAGTGATGAGTCAATTTGAAAATATCCCTGCGGAGCAATGAGGAGAAAATGATGAGTAGTATATTTGCAGGAATATTAAATATTTGGGCATTTTTTGCCAACAATATTTTGACACAACCAGCCTACATGATCGGATTCATTGTGTTGATTGGTTATATGTTAGAAAAGAAACCTTGGTATGAAAGTTTAGCTGGTTTTTTGAAAGCAACAATTGGCTATATGATTTTGATGGTGGGTTCCACTGGATTGGTTACCAGTTTTCGACCAATATTAACGGGTTTGAAAGACCGATTTCACCTAACAGCCACAGTGATTGACCCATACTTTGGTCAAAATGCTGTGACCGATGGTCTAGAAAAGACATTTGGTAGATCATTTGGGGATGTCATGATTCTATTGTTGATAGCCTTTGTTTTCAACATTTTACTGGTTCGTTTTTCAAAATATACGAAATTACGTGCCGTATTTACAACTGGAAACGTACAGGTTCAACAAGCAGCAACCGCATTTTGGATTATATTGTTTGCTATTCCTAGTTTGGGGCGCATTGAAGTTTTGCTAGTTATGGGTATTATTCTTGGCTTGTACTGGGCTGTTGGATCTAACATGACAATTAAGCCGATACAGCAGTTAACTGATGGCGGAGGTTTCGCCATTGCCCATCAACAAATGTTTGGGATAGCGCTTGTGGCTTGGATTTCTGACAAAATGAAGAAATCATCTGTTAAAAAAGGTCAGCAATCATCAAAACGTTTGGAAGATGTTATCTTACCAGGATTTTTGAGAATATTTAATGAAAATATGGTAGCGACAGCCATTCTGATGTTTTTGTTTTTCGGCATTATCATGGTAGTCTTAGGACCAAGTTATTTCCATCAAGTGTTTATTACGAGTAAAGGGGCATCAGGACTCCCTAGTGGTGCAAGTTTCTTCTTCTATATTTTAACAACATCATTGGGATTTGCAGTTAATTTAGCCATTTTGCAACTGGGTGTGCGAACATTCGTTGGTGAATTGACAGAAAGCTTCACTGGCATCAGTGACACAATCTTACCAAACTCAGTTCCTGGTATTGATGTTGCCGCAACATTTGCTTTCGGTGAACAGAATGCTGTAACGATTGGCTTCTTATTTGGTGCATTAGGACAATTCTTAGCTATTGGTGCGCTAATGATTTGCCATTCACCCACGATTATTATTGCTGGTTTTATTCCGCTATTCTTTGATAATGCTGTCTTCGGTGTTATCGCCAATAATCGCGCGGGTGCTAAAGCCGCTATGATTTTGCCGTTTTTCTCTGGCATCATTCAAGTGATGGGCGCTGCCTTAATTTCAACGTGGATTGGTATGTCAAAATTTGGTGGTTATCTAGGAATGTTTGACTGGGACACTGTTTGGCCAGGATTTGCAGTTATTTTGAAATATTTAGGTTACTTTGGCGTTGTTGTTGTAGCTGCACTATTACTGATTATTCCACAACTTGAGTATCGTAAAGACCCTAAAAATTACTTTTTGATGGTTGAAGATTATGAAGCTTATAAAAAAACAAAGGTATTGATTAAGAATACCTTGTACACAAATAGAAATGGAGAAATATAATGAATATTTTAGTATCTTGTGCTAATGGTTCTGGTACCAGTTTAATGATGATGAAGAGTGTCGAAAAATCAATGAAAAAACTAGGCATTCCAGTAACGAAGATTAATCATACTAGTATTGCCGAGGGAAAATCGACAGCTGCCCAATATGACGCAGTTTTTACCCCTTTAAACTTTGTAGATATGTTTGCAGATGTTGCAAAAAAAGGCGTGACAGTTGTTGGTGTGAAAAATGTTATGAGTGATAAAGAAATTACACAACGTATTATTGATGAAACTAATTTTGAAGAAAAATATAAAAAGTGAGGATAGAAAAATGACAAAACCTAATTTACAAATTGCCTTAGATCAAAATACGTTAGCAGACGCGATTAGAATAGCGCATTTTGCTGGTTCTATTGTTGACATTGTTGAAGTGGGAACAATTTTAGAATTACAAGCAGGGCAAGATGCAATTCGTGTTCTTCGGGCAATGTTTCCAGATAAAATTATTGCCTCTGACACGAAATGTGCCGATGCTGGCTCGACAGTCGCACAGAATTCTAAAGATGCCGGCGCTGATTTGATGACTGTGATTGATTCTGCAACGATCGCGACTATGAAGTCAGCAAAAACAGTGTTAGATGGTATTCAAGTCGAGTTATATTCGGCATGGAACTGGGATCTAGCTGAAAAATGGCGAGAAATTGGTATTGAACAGGTTATTTATCATCAAAGCCGTGACGCATTGCTTGCTGGAGAGGTTTGGGGAAAAAAGATCTAGACATTGTGAAGAAATTTATTGATATGGGCTTTAAAGTCTCTGTAACTGGCGGTTTGAATTTAGATACTATCAAACTCTTTAAAGATGTGCCGGTTTATACGTTTATTGCAGGTCGTGCGATTACTGGTCAGGCTGATCCAGCTTTAGCTGCGCAAAAATTCCAGGATGAAATTAAAAAGTACTGGTCATAATAATGGTGAAACTTGGAATTAACGAAAAATCATTGCCAGC
>AEMJ01000164.1 GCA_000166735.2 Leuconostoc inhae KCTC 3774
TATTGGGCGTTTTGACGTTATAATAACTTGAAGTGCTTAGACTACTTTGCTATGTTTTTAATTCAAGTCTAGAGATCAGTCAAAAATCATAAATTTAGAAATGAAATAATTAACCACAATTGCAATCACTTGGATTACAAAAACTGCAATGACAGCATTGAATGATATACTATCATACACCCACCCGTGTAGCCACGACCAAGATAATTCAAAGGGAAACGTTTGAAAATTAATTGTCTTCAGTCGTAACAAACGAATA
The DNA here is from genome assembly GCA_000166735.2 of Leuconostoc inhae KCTC 3774. Classification (GTDB taxonomy): domain Bacteria; phylum Bacillota; class Bacilli; order Lactobacillales; family Lactobacillaceae; genus Leuconostoc; species Leuconostoc gasicomitatum. The sequence continues at coordinate 260 of AEMJ01000164.1, forward strand.
AATAGGTCACTATAGCGTTCAATCATAATATATGTTAATAAAAAATCAATTCCGGCAACAAATAACCTACCAACGCTAAATCTTATCAACTGCACGACAACATGCCGACTTTGATTATCCGCAAACACAAAAAACTTATTCACCACGAAAGCAAACAAAACCGTCACAACTTGTGCAATCAATACAGGCAACATTGCCTGATTTAATAGCGCCATTGTTAAAAATCGCACCAAAAAATAAACCAGTGTCGTAATGACGCCCCAAAACAGGTATTTTATTTTCTCGGATTTTAAATAACGTTCTGCCATATGCCCTTTAAATGCTTTTCTAATTAAAAAACGGAACGAACATTAATGTTCATCCCGATTATGACGCTAATGAAAATAATTCTCTTTATTACAACATAAATATAGTATGTTAGTCAAGTAATCAATGGAAAACCATGCCACCATCAACAATAATTGTTTGACCTGTCACATAATTTGAATCATCACTAGATAAGAAACTAACAACACTAGCAATTTCTTCAGGTTCACTCAAACGGCCTAGAGCAATGCCATCTGAGAATTGCGCCATGCCCCATTCATCATCTTTTCCAGCATTTTGACCGACTTCGTGTGCTATATCCCACATCATAGGCGTTTTAACAATCCCTGGTGCAAACGCATTAACTGTAATTCCAAATTGTGCTAATTCCTTGGCTGTTGTTTGTGTGATACCGCGAATAGCAAATTTTGTCGACCCGTATACGGTTAAGTTTTCATTACCCTCAACACCAGCTTGTGACGTAGCATTAATGATTTTACCGCCATGCCCCAATTCCTTAAACGCTTCTGTTGCGGCCTGAGTTCCCCACACAACACCATTAACATTAATACCCCATGTCCAATTCATGTCATCTTCTGTAACAGCCATTATTGGTGTCGTTGGTGCAACTCCGGCATTGTTAACAATAACATTCAGATCACCAAAGGCTTCTTTTGTGGCTTTGACTGCTTCAAAAACCTCATCACGTTTAGCAACATCAGCACGAATCGCAATGGCTTCTCCACCATTGGCGTTAATGTCATTTGCTACTCTTTGCACTTTTTCCAAATGTCGGCCAATTAGGGACACTTGGAATCCGTCTTTCACTAAACGATGTGCAATTGCCTCGCCAATTCCCTGACCTGCGCCTGTTACTAATGCTACTTTACTCATGATTAAATTCCTTTCTTAGTTATCTGCCTTCATAGTTTATAGTTCATAATATACACCTAGTTTGTGAATAAGTAAACTAATTAATTTAATCAATTTTATAAAAAATGGTTATCACGAGCTGGTCTTGTTATAATAACAATATTATGGTTCTTGGGAGAATTGCATGTACTACATCGATGGTCAATTTTATCAACTTGGTTTAAAACAAAAAATTAGTTTTTTCGTTATTTCACTCATTGTTAATTCATTTGGTAATGGTTTAAGTGTGGCATCTAGTATGGGTTCAGCTCCATGGACAGCTAGCGCTGCAAATTTATCCAATGCTAGCGGTTTACCAATTGGCATTTTTTTAGCAGTAGTCGCCATCACAGTAGCCTTTTTAAATATGTTTCTTGCCATGAACTTCAACTGGCCCCGTCTCATTGGCAACATTATTTTTGGTCTGTCCTTTAGCTTCTTGGTGAGTTTTTTCGCTAATTATTTTGTCAGTATTGGTATCCACTCACTTGCTTGGTGGTTACGTATACCGATTGATTTCTTTGGTATCTGGACTATTGGTGTCGCAATTTCTATTTACCAACGTGTCAATTGGATTTTACACCCCTTAGATGATCTCACAAATATTTTACGTTTCGACTATTTTCATGGCAATGCCTCAACAGCACAAATGAGTAACTTTGCTGCTGCAATTGGTCTGTCGATATTTGCTTTTATTTTTAGCCATCAATTTGTCGCATTAGGTATTGGTACAGTCTTGTCCTTTTTCTTTCAAGGCCGAAATATTGCTTGGTCAGATAAACATATTTTCAAGCATCTTGTCCATGGCGATGTGAGAGGTAATTAAAAAGTGCTGATAATCCTATGTTAAGAATTATCAGCACTTTTTAACTGTATTTATTATTGAATTTTGTTTGACCAAATGATAACCAGAGATTGAATCCTAAACTAATGACAGTTTGAATGCCATACAGTATATTCTCATTTATGCCGAAAAACACAGCACCACCTATCAGTATAGTATTAACAATAATTACTATAAGCTGCCACCAACCTGAATGACCCATGTCATGTAACCGTCGAGCATATAAAGCTAAATTAGGGACAATAATAATGATTGATAATATGACAGAAATAACAGCAACTAACATTATTGTCCCAAACAATGGTGTTTCATCAGTCATAGACGCCCCATGCTTACCAAAAAAGCACCTAGACCAGCAACACAAACTATCAATATGGCAATTATCCAGTAGATAATACTCCAAAACCAAGTCATCCAGTTAAATGCACTTCTTGAGCTTGTGCCAATAAATCGCTTATATTGTTTAAAAAAATCTGTTAATGCGCCCCAAGCTGTCATAAAAACATCCCCTATTATTATTTTTTCAAGTTTACCATTATCTCCTTTTAATGGCAATAAAAAACAGCCGAGGCTGTTTAAGCATTACTTATTAAAAATTTTTTCGTTGCCTGCTTGACCGCAGCATTATTCAAAAAAGCATATGTCACAATAACTTGTATCGGATACATCATAATCGACTTAATCAAGCGTGGTATGAGTAACGTGACAAACGAATCCCATGTATGCACTTGAGAGTACATGATGAACAACCATAATGTATTCATACCAGCATTAACAACAAACGTTACTAAGCCAACTGCCCCTAAAATTCTAAGCCAACTGACATGCACTTGATTGTAATAAAACAAGGCATATATTAGCCCAGCAGTAATCGCTGATAATGTAAATCCCAGAAAAAATGTACCGCTTGGATTAATAATTGTTGCACCAACAACATCTAAGATAGTTGCAATCATCATGGTCCATACTGGACCATACCATTTAGCAATTAACGACATTGCCACAAACACAAAACTAATTTTGAGAACGTTTGTACCAACAGTTAATTTGCCTAAGACTATATCAAGTCCTACCAGTAAAGCCAGTACCACAAATTGACTCACGTCTAATTTGGGTAGTGACCAAGTGCCTTTAACAGGCGTTGTGTTTTGAACTGCCATAGTTCTGAACCTCCGAGTGGAGCGCTCACCGCAAAACATATATTGGTGAATGTGATATCTGCATCGCACAAAAAACTAAAACGTGGTTTTCCCACATGATATTTTTTATTTCGTTGAAGGCTCACATTCCGTCTCCCTCACACTTAACGCGCAGATATCTACCCCTTTTTTTATTTGTCATATTGACTCACCCATTGTAGCATCTTTCTATCCGAACAATACAAAAATAGTAAACATGTTAAAATAATGACATATAAGACGATCAATAATGACGTTTCAAGGCGGATAAACATGACACACAATTTATTAGAAAAACCTCTCATCACAATTACCAATGTCATTTGGAGTTTTGATGCTCAAACACATGATATTAAACTTTTGTTAATTAAACGTTCTGACAGCCCTTTTAAAGATTTTTGGGCTTTGCCTGAAACTTGGCTACGCATCAATGAAAGTGCTCATGACGCGACTTTGCGACTAGTTAAAGAAAAACTCGGTCTAGACTTACCAGATGTTCATGCCGAACAGTTAGCAACTTTTACAGATCCATCACGTTCACCAGAAGAACGTGCGCTATCTTTAAGTTATATGACCTTTTTGCCACAGCAACCGTTGCTGAACCCCGGTCCTGGTGCAACAGACGCACAATGGTTCACACTTCAAAAACAAAAATCAGGTCTTTTTCGTTTCAAAAACCTTGATTTTGTTTTTACGACGTTAGCCGATGACGATTACATTAATCACAAAAATCAAATGGCTGACAAACATTTAGCTTTTGATCACAATTGGATTTTAACTGTTGCCACCAAAAGAATTATGAACAAATTGAATTATCAACCGACTATTCTCTTAATTCTCGGACCATCTTTCACTTTAAAAATGGCCCGTCATGTATTTGGCGTTTTTGGAAAAACTGAACCTGACAACTCAAATTTCTTACGAAACCACCAAGACCTGTTACAACCTCTTGGTGCAAGCATTCAGAATAAACCTGGACGTCCTGCAAAACAATATCGGTTGCTTATTAATTAGATTTCATGTACAATTCTCTTTAATAAATAAAAGTTAAAAAACTTTTATTAACATTAGGAGAATTTATGATGGATAACTCTAAACGTTTCTTATTAATTATTGGTACAGCTTGGATGATTGATGCCCTCGATGTGGCACTATTATCGTTTATTATGCCCTTATTAAAAACAGAGTGGGCACTCAATGCAACCCAATTAGGTGTTGTTGCGGCTATTACTTCTGCTGGTATGATGGTCGGTGCCCTCTTGTGTGGTAGACTTTCCGATGTGTTTGGCCGTAAAAAAGTATTAATAGGGACGCTCATATTATTTTCGCTCAGTAATTTAGCACTTGTTTTTGCCCCAAATGTCACTTGGTTTATAATCATTCGTTTTATCACAGGCATTGGTCTTGGCGGCGAATTACCTGTTGCAGCAACCATTATTGCCGACCGCTATACCGGTAAAAAGCGTTCACAAATGTTAGTGTTGAGTGACAGTTTTTGGGCTTATGGTTGGATTCTAGCATCATTAATCGCGTTTTTTGTCATTCCCCATTTTGGTTGGCGTATCGCTGTCATGCTAACTGTCATTTTTGCTAGCTATGCACTCGTGTTAAGAAAACATTTACCACCAGATCCCTCAGTCAAAAACAAGCCCACAACACAGCCATTTCAAGAACTACTATTCCCTAAAAACAAACGACCATTCATCATGATCAGTATTGTTTGGTTGATTGTCATGCTAACCTATTATGGCATATTTCTTTGGCTTCCCAGCGTGTTAGTTTTACGTGGTTTTCCAATTGTCAACTCAATAGGCTATACCTTGATCATGAGTATCGCGCAATTACCTGGTTACTATTTAGCAGCTCATCTTTTATCAAAGATTAATCCCAAAAAATTATTAATCACCTATCTTCTGGGTACCATTGCCTCAAGTTTAGTTTTCATTCTGTCAACTAGTTTACCAATGGTCTTGCTCTCTGGAGCCTTTCTATCTTTCTTTGATCTTGGTGCATGGGGAATTTTGATTGCTCTTACCCCCAGTTTATTTCAAACAAATATTCGTGGTACAGCTATGGGAACAGCTCAATCTATTGGTAGATTTGGTGCTACCATCGGGCCTTTTCTGGTTGGTTGGTTGTTAGATATGAAAACAGGTATTGCCTTTATCTTTAGCCTGTTTGTTGCACTATTGCTTATTGCTGTCATCATCATTAATTTTGGTATCAGTGAACAGCCCTCACAATAAGGTTTTAGCGATTTTTTCTACCATCACAATAAAATCCTGAATCTCAGGACGATTGTTATGTTGATGATTAATTAAATAAAAATCACGATTAAAACTATCTGGCAATTTTATAAAGGACATATTTTTTGGCAGTGTCTGACTACTAACGATCGATTTACCAATATTTTCTGACAGCATTTTGACAATAATATCATTATTCGTAATAGTTAAAAAATGTTCTGGTACAATATTTTGTTGTTTGAAATATTGTTGCATATAATGATAAACACCTGATCCTTTTTCTCTCACCAGCCACATATCGGAGGCAAGATTTCCTGCTAATACCAACTGATCTTTAGCCAACGTGTGGCGTACAATAAAATCATTCGTGATAGGCTTTTCAATGAAACCTAAATCGAATTGCTTATTCAATACCCCAGCCAAAATTTCTTCAGAATTATGCATTTCGACTTTTAAATTCATACTATTAAGCGTTGATTTTGATAATTGTGCTATGATTTTTGGCAACAAAACAGTTGCCGTCGTTTGTGAAGCACCAATACTAATGCTTGTACGCGTATTTTCTGTTGTCAAATCTAAACTCGCTGTTGCCTCTTGCCAGTCATCGAGTAATTGCGTCGCATGTTGATAAAACCGACGCGCATTTAATGTTGGTGATAAAAACATACGCCCATTACGGTCAAATAATTTAACATTTAATTGTTCTTCTAGTTGCTTAATATGCACGCTAACTGTTGGTTGCGAGATAAAAAGTTGATCTGCTGCTTTTGAAAAAGATCTTGTTTCATAGACAGCAATAAATGTTTTTATTAGTTTAAGCATCATCGCCCTATCCATTACGTTTATTAATTGAATATATTATAAACATTTATTTTACAAATAGCAAATAAACGCGTAGCATGAGAATTAACAAAAAACATATTGGGTAGTTTAGGAGAATAGTTGTGAGAATAAAAGCTAACATGTTAAACGGTATCATTGCTACCGTCATTTTATCAATCATTGCTAAAGTTTTAGCGATATGGTTACCGTTTTTAGGTGCTGAAGCCATTGCCATGTTACTCGGCATATTACTTGGAAACACCGTTCTAGCCGGTGCAACATGGGCACCAGGAATAAAATGGGCCGAAAAGTTTCCCATCGAAATTGGCATTGCCTTGATGGGTCTAACAGTTACATTACGAACCATAGAAAAATTGGGTATTAATGGTCTATTATTTATCTTAATTCAAATGACCCTAACAATTGTTATTGTTCTCTGGTTGGGTGGCCGTATATTTAAGGTATCAAAACAGTCTGCCATGTTAATGGGTGCTGGTAACGCTGTTTGTGGGTCAAGTGCTATTGCATCCGTGTCACCTGCAATTGGCGCAACTGATGATCAACGCCGAACTACTGTGGCAACTGTTAGTCTAACTGGTGTGGTACTACTTCTTGTTATACCTGTCATTGGCCCTTACTTAGTTGGTAACAATAATTTGTTGCTCGGTGCATTAGTTGGTGGTGTCGTACAGTCAGTTGGCCAAGTTGTTGGTACTGCTGCTTTAATTAATCCAACCGTTGTCACTTATGCTACTTTATTTAAAATGTTACGCATCATTTTACTTACTGTCGTTGTGTTAATATTTGCAAAGATGGCTCAAAAAGACGATACGAATAATCAAATTACAACCCCTAGTAAGGGCGTTAAGATTCCTTGGTTCATTATTGCCTTTGTTATCTTACTCTGCGTGAACAGCTTCATTTCGTTACCTCACCTCATTAATAATAGTGCAAAAACAATTTCTAGTTTTACTGGTGTCGTTAACTTGGCAGGAATTGGTTTAAATCTTAAATTTGCCACAATTAAAAAATCTGGTGGCAAATTCTTAACTTACGGATTAGTGACTGGTGCTGTGCAGGTCATTCTAGCAGTTATTTTAATTCATTTCCTATTTAATTAATTATTTTAAACAAAGAAAAGGAGGCCAATAAGGTGAGATAATATCTCACCTTATTGGCCTCCTTTTTCCCTCAACACAATGGCTACGGTGTTTTAGTTTAATTCATCACCACTGTTGATATCAAACTGATGCACACTGCCATCCTTAAAAGTGACTGAATAACCTTTAACTTGTGTCCCATCTGTATTAAAGTAATACTTATGACCATCAATGATCTGTTGACCTGTTAAAGGTAGACCACTACTGTCCAAGTACTGCCATTCACCGTTTGGCATTTCCATAAATCGATTCTTGATTTGACTATTTGACTGAGCTATCGTGACACCAAAAGGATACAAAACAGCAGACAAATTCTTTTCTGAATCCATTTGATTAACAGCATTAGTTAATACGATCGATCTTTGCTGATCAAATGAATTACTGGCAAAACAACCAGAACCTACGCGTTGCAAACTGGATGGGAGTTCCACGTCTTTAATATGATTATCTAAAAAGGTGCCATCCCCAATTGACTGTAAAGTATTTGGTAAATTAATGTCTGTTAGCTGATTACTAGAAAAAGCAAAATCGTTTAACGCTGTTATACCATTATTCGGCCAATTTATCTTTGAAATATTGTTTGAAGCAAAAGCATACCAGCCAATACTTGATATATCAGTGTTTAAACAATTAGGAAGTGTTAATGTATTTGAAATTTGATTATCATAGAACGCAAAATTCCCAATTTGCTTGAGCCCCACTGCTTTTGAAAAATCAACTGCTACGATACCTAATGATTTAAATGCATTGTCGGCAATTTTCGTGACATTATCTGGTATAACAATAGTTTTACCAAGTGTTGTAATCCCTGATTTGACACCTGTAATCGTTGATAAATTCTGAGAATCATAGGTAAAACTATCTGCTGTATTGATGTTACCGGTTGTTCCAGTACTATAGTTCTGGTGCTTTAAGGCATATTGACTGGCGATGCGGTTGGCTTGACCAGTATTTTGACCAAATGTTTCATAGCCATACCAACGAATCGGACGATTGCCACTGTTATTCAATTCGTTATTTGGTAACACGGCAACACGTGATGCTTGATTACCATAAAATGCACCCGATCCAACATTTAAATCATTAGTATGCTTAATCGTTGTTAAGTCAATTGTACTTAAACGATCACCAGCAAAAGACCAATCGCCTATTGCCGTGATGGTTGATGGTAGGTTAACTGCTGTTAGATTAGGATTTTTAGCAAAAGCACCATCATTAATATGGGTCACGCCGTCAGCAAATGTCACCACATTAATATCATTATCGTAAAATATATACCACCCTAAATTATTATCGTTAAGATTAGGATAATTAACGGTGCTTAAATGGTTTTTAGCAAAAGCAAAATCACCAATAGATTTTAATTTAGTCGCCGCACTAAAATCAACTCGGCCAATACCTTGATTATAAAAAGCTGTATTTGCAATGCTTGTCACATTGTTTGGAACGACAACAGTCGCACCTATATGTTGTGTTTGATCATCTGAAAAACCATATAACACACCATCTTTAACGTTTAAAGGTGGTTGTGATATTGTATCGGCATGCGCTGTTATATGATTAAAATTAATCATAAATGTTGCTAAAAATATGACACCCATTGTTTTTAAAAAAGCCCCATTTGTTTGTACTCTCCCAAAAAAGTACCTGATACTTATTATCCTACTACTAACCTTCATATTTAATTTCCCCCAGTTATTCTGGCGTGCTGTCCGCACGCCCCTCATAATTGTAACCTTATTCAAATTTTAGATAGTGATCAGTGAAGGACTACCATACCTATCATGTGAATAAGGTATCAATCATTCCTTTTAGTTTACCATATTTTTGTTATATAGCCCAATTTCTATTAAAAATGCAATATAAAAAGCCCACTTGAAGTGAACTTTCTAAAATACATATTAATTACGATATGCTAAATTATATAATAATCGCTGCAACACGCGTTGTCCTGATAAAAGGTCTGAATCGGTCGTATTCTCTTGTGTCACATGACTGACACCAGTATAATACTGGTGGCTAACAAAACAATCCCATTTCGTAACACTTATAAACCATTCAATTAATCAACAGATCCCGCAAAACTAGGCATCCATCCAGAATACAATGTTTGCACACGCACCACATCTCCTGGTTGTGGTGCGGCAATAAATTGATTATTCCCTAAATAAATACCAACATGATATGTTTCTCCGTGACCACCCCAAAACAGCAAATCACCAGCTTGCGCCGCTGATACTGATTTCTGTTGTACAAGTGCCTCTTGGTAAACAGTGTAGCTGGGGAAATTTGATGTGCGACCAGAATTATTTAATACATAGGCAACAAATCCTGAACAATCGAATCCAGCAGGTGTTTTACCACCCCAAACGTAGGGTGTTCCCACTAAACTCATGGCTAAATCATGCCAATTAGAAGTATTTTGATTGGGAGTGTTGTTGTCATCATTATTACTGTTGTTATCAGATGCTACTAATGTTAATACTTGACCAACCGCAATATAATTCACATTTTTTATGTTATTAGCATTGGCTAAATCAGTAACTGATATATCATGTGCTGCAGCAATACGATACAAAGTATCACCTGCTTCAACCGTGTACGTACCAGTAGTATCTGTTTGGTTCGGATTAGTTGAACCAGAGGTCACTAATTGTTGCCCAACAAAAATTAGATTCGTATTTTGAATATTGTTTGCTTTGGCTAACTCAGCAACTGTTGTGCTATTTGCTGCGGCAATCGTATTAAGTGTGTCTCCCGCTTTAACTGTAATCGTATCAGCTGATACAGAAGCGATCCCGGCAATGGCAAATGTACCGGCCGCCGCAGTGACAAACTTAATGATGGTAGATGGTTTCATGATGATTAACTCCTTCAGTTAATGTGTTACGATTTTAAGTTCGTAAGCAATTTAAATTACTCTCAAACCCATAGTTTGGTTGATTCTAGGATTGATTAGTTAAACTACTTATAGTATTATAAGTTAAAACTAACAGTTAGATTATCGGATTTTTTAAAAAATAGATAATACATGATAACCCTCTAAATGGTTAATGTTTTAGCACTTCTCAAAAAAATGCCATCGTGCCTTAAAAAAGCAATAACATAATTCGCTGTGCAAGTTATCATAGGGGTGTATGTTTATTAAATGCTTTGAACTACAACTTTGCACCTGAAGTGTATTTTTTATTACTAATTCCCCTGAATTATCTTAATAGAAAAAATATGTCTCATGGTTTCTTGATTTTTTTCATAACACAGATAATATTAAGATTATTTTCATTTTAAAAAAATTTTGGAGGTTTACATGTTAATTAACTTTCTATCAAAAAAGAAACAGCGTCAGCTGGCTATTTTACAGTCACTTTTCACCAATACGACTAATGGGTTTCCTTATTTAGTAAAAGAATTTGATATAACAGAAGTTCAACTCACGCATGATATTGAAGATATTAACAAAACAGTTCAGACCATAGCACACCAAAAATTAGTGGATACTTCTAATAAACATAACTACACGGTTAATATTGATGATATACATCTATATCAACAGCTTGAATTTCATTACCTCAACGATTCATTGACTTTTCAAATCTGTTCTGAAATCATTACACATCGACATTTGCCATTCAACAATCTGTGCGATAAACTTGCTATCAGTACTTCTCATTGCTATAGGGTGTTAAAACAACTCAATAGTATTTTAGATCAATTCAATATTGTTATTACAATTGATCAACATACAGTCCCAGTATTTACTGGCAATGAAATCAACATTAGAGTTTTTATATTCTCGTTCGTCAAATATTGTTTTCCACGCACAAACTGGCCTTTCCCAACAATTTCTCGTGCTGAAACAATTTCCGACTTTAATCTATTAAGTCCTAATAACAAACTTGCGCCATCATTCGCAGAAGAAATCACTTTATTACTTGCCGTCATGAAAATCAGGCTATCTAAAAGTTATTTTGCAGAACCAATGTCCGAATACGTTCAAACATTGCTACAAAAATTCGTTGTCTCTGATTACAATACTTTTAAAAGCTTATTTTTTCAAAAAAAATGACAGATAATAATATTATCAAAGTAGAATTTTTTACTTGAATTTTTTGCTCATTTACTATTACCTAATCTCATTGAAGAAAACCATGCAATTTCTTTAGGTACCATTATTTCGCATTCTCACTTAAGCGCTGATATCTTTGTCAACAAACTAACGGCTAAGTGGCAAGAAAGATTCAATTTAGATTTAGCCTCTGATGACCTAGCCAAAGTAAAATATTTTTGTTTGATTTTTTACGTGTTAGCTTTTCACATTCACCTTAATATTATTGAAATTTTAAAATCTGATGCCACATTTTTAAATGACAAGCGCACAATAAACACCGCCGCCATGCATGACATCAGATCTTTTTTGACCACTACTTTACCAACAATAGGTCATAACAATCCTTGCCGTGACTTACCTCAAGATTTTGCTATAGATTATTTTTCCAATTTGTTTTTCTTCTCTACTCAAACATACAAACAACAGCAAGTCACTATCTACATGCATTTTGCTGATTATAGTGTCCGAGAATTTCTAAAAACTAAACTTAAAACTATTTATACGCCACTCGCAGTCAAGACAGTAGATAATATCAATACAGCGGATATTATTTTGACAGATACTTTTGATATTATTGTGCCAAACAAGAAATGCATTGTTATACGTAATGTTTTTAATCCCCAAGAGTTACAAACAATGTTAACGGCTATTGATAATTCCTTATTTCTATCCGCCAAACGCTAATGATTAAAAAACCGGTTGTTCGGACAAATTAAGCTGTCCAAACAACCGGTTTTTAATCTGAAAATCATCTATTTAATTCACTTTACTAAATAGAGGTTTCATCAATATCGGCGCAACAATAGTTGAAATAATGATAGCAACAATAAACTCCGCTGATGCCGCATCACCTATAAGATGAGAGGAAATTCCGATTTGTGTGATCACTAACGCCATTTCACCTCTTGAAATCATGCCAGCACCAATTGCTTGAGCAACAGTTTTATTTAAGCCTGATAACTTTGCACCAATGAGTGATCCGAAAAACTTAGTAATGATGGCTAAAATGCTAAATAGCATAATTGGCAATAACTTATTATTCAGATCTTGAAGTGCTATGCCTAAACCAATGGATCCAAAAAAGATAGGATAAAACAACCAACTGCCCATCCAGTTAAGTCCTTGTGCTAGTTGCTCAGAAAATGATACTTTTCTTAACAAAATGCCCATTGCAAAAGCAATTAAAGGTAACAGACTACCAACACCTAGCGCGCCACCACCAATAAATACAGAAAATAGTGTCACTGCAATTAATGCGATAATATCATCAAGCACGGCCGCAGATAAAATGATAGCACCCATAGGCGTTGCTAATTTCTTTTGTTCTGCTAATACAGCCAAAGTAATGGATATAGATGTGGCTGAAAAGACAACACCAGCAAATAATGACACTTTTAGTGTATAACCTAGTAACATGAAAGCAATTGGAAATGATACGGCAGGCACAATAACGCCCATAATTGCAATTAACGTAGATGCTTTTATATATTTTCTCATCTCTTTAATATCAGATTCCATACCGGAATTTAACATAAGTATAAAAATACCAATCTCTGATAATAAATGAATCAAACTAGTCGGATGCACAATGTTTAATACACTAGATCCGAGTATTATACCTGATAGAAGTTGTCCCACAACCTCTGAAAATCCAAGTTTTGGTGCTATTTTTCCAAAAATAATAGTAACAACAATCAATAATGCAATAATTATATATGACATAGTTTATCTCCTCAACAGAAAAAGCTTCAAAAACACATTGGTTCCCCGACCAATTAATTTCTTGAAGCTCTCGCCCAACCGTAATTTATTTAACTGTAACAATCATACCATTATTTATTATCCCATATCAAATAGAAGGTACTTTTATTTTTGAATACTTTTCTCAATTAAAAGACTAATCTGCTGACGAATAGTCGGTGTGATTTGCTTTATTGCAAAGGTTACTGGCCAAAAATCTCCTTCATCCAATGTTGCAGCATCATTGAACCCTAAAGTTGAATATCTTGCTTTGAATTTGGTCGCAGGTTGGAAAAATAGAACAACTTTACCATTTCTGTTAGCATAAGCTGGCATTGAATACCAAGTTTTTGGTTTTAATTCTGATGCTATTTTTTTAACAAGATGATGAATCTCAATGGCAATTTGTGCTTCACTATCTGTCATCTCTGAAATTTTGTCTAGCACGTCAGCTTCTGTGTTTTTGGTTTTTCTAAGTTCCTCTGCTCGCTCTCTCATTGCCTCACGTTCAAAATCAGAAAAGGTATCTTTATCCATCATGGTTTCTCTCCTTTAGACTATTATTTCTTAGTTTACCATTACTAGATGAGATTGTACCCATCTTTAAGTAAAATTTATTTTGTATCATTTCTTGATATGATGCAAAACACCTATATGTCCTTAATCGTTTTTGTTATACTAATTTTTGGAGCTATAATAGATTGATCAAAAAGCTAGACTTAAAAATAAATAGGCGCTTCAAATATATAGTGCTATAGAAAGTATATAAATCATATGCCAAACTTAATAAAAAAATTCTGGTCGACAAAACATTTTTAGTAACTTTCATTTTATCTATTATTTCCTTAGTGGCTGGTAATGTCAGGATAACAGATATTGATTTCAAAACAATCTATTCGTTAGCTTCCTTACTAATTATAGTGGCAATTTATCAAGATTTAGGCATTCTAAAACATATCGCCAATTATATTGTTTCAAAATGCCATTCTTCTCGTAGTGTATTTTTAGTACTATTATTATGTTCGTTTGTCGGATCAATGCTATTTACAAATGACGTCGCTATTTTAACTCTCGTTCCTATATTTTTTAATATTAAAAAATATATCAATTTACCTAGTATAGCTACTATCAGCTTATTAGCGATATACGCAAATCTTGGTAGTTCTATCACACCTTTTGGTAATCCTCAAAATATTTATATCGTTTCATTTTATAAACTCAGTATTTCTCAATTTTTAGGCATGTCACTTATTATCGGTTCAATAGCTCTCGTGGCGCTTTTTATAAGTTGTTTATTTATAGATAATGAAGAAGTGACTACAAATTTCGACAATAATCAAGTCATAGATCGAAAAAAACTACCCTATTGATTGTTTCAAGTCTAGTTGTTTTACTAGGTGTATTGTCAGTTATTCCTATATTATTTTCATTAATAATAAGTATCTTAAGCGGGCTATTCTTAAGTAAAAAAGTATTTTTACACGTTGATTATGCAATTATACTAACATTCGTTAATTTTTTATAATTGTTGGGGCTGTTAGCAAAATCGCTTTGGTTCATCACTTAGCTACCATTACCACTCAAAATTCAATAGCAACTTTTATTTCAGCATGTATAACGAGTCAATTCATAAGTAACGTTCCTACTGCCGTATTACTATCTAAGTTTACTGATAACGTCTATCCCTTATTTTTAGGCGTATCTGTTGGTGGGCTTGGGACATTAATAGCTTCTCTCGCAAATTTGTTAGCCCTAAGACAGTATTCTGCATATTCTCAAAATCACACAAATTTTACATTTTTTAAAATATTTACATTTCTGAATATTTTATTTTTATCTATTTTTGTATTGATTGGATTATTGCTCTTATTTTTATAATTAAAAAAAGTGATAGTTCACCTCTAATTGTGGATAAAGTAAAAGCAATCCATAGCTTATTATTGGATTGCTTACTAACTATCATACGATGTCACTCTTTAATTCATATACTAAAGACTTAATCTGATCGCGTGTTTTTCTAAATTGATTTTTCACAACCTCTTTTGTGCCAATAATGCCAGCTGGATCAACCAATGGCCAATGCAATCTAGTAATACTGGCTGGAGTAACTGGACATTTATCATTAGCGTCACCACAAAGTGTGATAGCATAATCACAACTAAATAAAAAATTTTCATCAATTAAATCAGATGTATGATTGGATATATCAATACCAATTTCATCCATTGTATCGACAGCTAGCGGGTTTAATCCATGCTGTTCAGTACCCGCGCTTTTGATTATCCAATCATCAGGCATTATGTCTTTGGCAAATCCTTCAGCAATCTGACTGCGACACGAGTTGCCTGTACACAAAAATAAATTTTCATAATCGTTCCTTTCAAAATTTTATCTAAAAATTATTAGCTTGACGTAATATTAACTGATTACAAATTAATTAACAAGCACATGGTCATTTTTTCAAGAATATGGGAATATATACCTATTTAATAATAGCAAGACCTATCTCACTTCTGGTAATCATACCAGTACCAACTGCATTTGCCACATTGGTACCTAAGCCTGACATCAATATATGAATCAGAAAACTTTGTAATAACAACTAAACTACTAACTATGACTATTAACATTAAAGTCTCTACAGTTTTTTTGTGCAAGATGTGCCGTTGAATTTTACAATCTGCCACATCCATTTTAATTCGTATATATCTTGATTATGTACCACATTCTTGTTGACGTGCTTAATGTTTCCCTTTTGTGCAAATCAAAAACAGCTTACTTACGTATTTAAAATGTTTCCCTAAAAGTTTCCCATTTTTTGTGAAATGCTATGAAATACAGTGCAACGTTTTCGAACAAAAAAAGCGCTACATCAAGGTTTTTGCAACCTTATGCAACGCCATGAAATGCTTAGTGGAGAAGAAGGGATTCGAACCCTCGCACGCTTTAACACGTCTACACCCTTAGCAAGGGCGCCTCTTCAGCCACTTGAGTACTTCTCCATAACAGATATTATTATACCAGCTATAAACAATAGTAGCAAGCATTTTCGTGTGTTTGGTTCGTACAAAGCAAAAGATTGGCGCGTTAATGCGATTAATGTTTTAATTGCCGGCGATAGGTCAACAATTCATGTGAAATTTCTTTAGTTGCTGCATAAATAGTTTGATAGATCGCATAAACTTGATCATAATTAGCAACTGCTTCAGGATTAGGATAATAGGTTGTACCAAATTTAATAATTTTATTTGCTGCATCTTGAACACTGTCATACCAACCCAACCCAGTGGCAGCTAACATCGCCGCACCAAGCCCTGGACCTTGTTCGTTAACCAAAGTGGTCACTTTTTTATTAAAAATATCTGCTTGAATTTGCAACCAAAGCGAACTTTTAGCTCCACCACCGATGGCCACGACTGTGTCAAAATTAGCGCCTTCACGATCATAAATCATCATAATATCCTTAAAACTAAAAATAATACCTTCCAAAACGGCGCGAATAAAGTCAGCGCGCTGATGTGTCCGATCAATTCCAGTAAAACTAGCGCGAATATCCGCATCTGGATAAGGTGTGCGTTCACCAGAAATATATGGTGTGAAAATCAAACCATTGGCGCCGACTAACGACTGCGCAGCTTCGTTTACCCAATCTCCAAAAGGTATATCTTCTCCAAAGACTGACTTAAACCAAGCATTGGCGTCCCCAGCAGCTAAAGTGACGCCCATTGAATAAAATTTATTCGGTATCGCATGATTAAAAAAATGAATATCACCCTTGTAGTCAACGTCCGCACGATCTTCAAATTTGGCTACAACACCCGATGTTCCAATTGAAGACATCACCATATTAGCGTTGAGCAGACCAGCACCCACAGCACCCGCTGCGTTATCTGCAGCACCTCCAAAGACTTTTGTTGATGTGTGCAACCCGGAAAATGTTGCATACGACTCTGAAATATACCCTGCAAAATCAGTTGATTCGATTAATTCTGGGAAAAATGATGCAGGTAAATCAAAAGTTTTTTGCACTGCTTTTGACCAAACTTTATGTACCACATCCAATGCCACAGTGCCTGCCGCGTCTGAATAATCCATGGCTAAATTGCCTGTCATTCGGTAGCGCAAATAATCCTTTGGCAACAAGAACATTTTGGCTTGCTTGAAAATTTCTGGTTCATTTTCTTTCACCCACAGAATTTTAGGTAAGGTGAAGCCTTCCAATGCAAGATTTCGCGTAATTGCCACAAACTCTTCTGACATTTTTTCAGCGATTTCTTGTGTCTGTGATGTCGTTCGCGTATCATTCCACAAAATTGCTGGGCGCAATACTTGATTGTTATCATCCAATAACACTAAACCATGCATTTGACCAGAATACGATATGCCAGCGATGTCTGCAGGATTTAAGCCATCTTTCAAAATTAAGTTAACAATTGCAACAGTTGTCCCATTCACCCAATCTTCAGGGTTTTGTTCTGACCAACCAGGATGTGGTTGCGTCAATGGATAGTCGAAACTTTGTTGTGCAACAATTTGTCCCTGACGATCAACAGCAGAAACTTTAACAGATGATGTGCCTAAATCGACACCCAATACAACTTGTGTCATGCTTTTTCTCCAATGTGGTTTGATAAAATATTTGCACACATGGCAGATGTTGCGAGTGTGCTATGTACAAAGGGCCGGCACATCAATTGTAGCGGCCCTTTTTGCCGTGTCATTTTTAGAGGGAGGGGTAAAACACGGCATAGATTAAATGATATATGATATTAAGTTTCAGAGGATTGGTTGATGACTATTAGCATTGAAATATTAGCGGCCTAGCACTGAGAAAATATAATTATTCAGAGTTGACTTAATTTGCTCTTGACGTCCTGACTGTAAGGTGGCGTTAATTTCATCATCTGTCTTATTTTCTGCATAAGCAGCTAAGTCTTTCAAAGTCACTTTGCCAGCTTCAAAATCAGCACCGATACCTGAATCAAATGATGCGTAACGATTCTTCAAGATATTTTCAATCACTTGATCTTCAATCAACTTACTTGCTACCTTCAAACCAGCAGCATAAGTGTCCATTCCAGCAATGTGAGCATAGAACAAATCTTCAAATTCGAAACTTTGACGGCGTGGCTTTGAATCAAAGTTCAAGCCACCAGTTGGTAAACCACCATTTTTCAAAAATTCGTACATGACCAAAGTTGCTTCGTAGACGTCATTAGGGAATTCATCAATATCCCAACCCGTCAACTTGTCACCCATGTTAGCATCCAATGATCCCAACAAACCAGCTTCGCGAGCGAAACGCACCTCATGTTCATATGTGTGACCACCCAAATAGGCATGGTTACCTTCCAAGTTCAACTTGAATGTGTCTTCCAAACTATATGTCTTCAAGAAAGCAATGGTTGTTTGTGCATCAAAGTCATACTGATGTTGTGTTGGTTCCTTTGGCTTTGGTTCAATCAAGAATTGACCCGTGTAACCAATTTCATCAGCATAATTTTTCGCTAATTTAAAGAAGGCCGCAATGTGATCTAGTTCACGTTTTGTATCTGTGTTTACCAAGAAGTCATATCCTTCACGTCCACCCCAGAACACATATGATTCTGAACCCAAACGCTTAGCAATGTCAAGTGAGTGCTTGATTTGGCCTGCAACATAAGCAAAAACTTCCGCAAATGGTGTCGTTGCGCCACCAGCTAAGAAACGTCTGTTGGTGAACAATGATGAAGTATTCCACAACAACTTCTTACCAGTTTCTTGCATCTTTTGTTCAATTTTATCAATGACTTGATCTAAGTTAGCATTTGTTTCGGCTAATGTCTTGCCTTCTGGTGCCAAATCACGATCGTGGAAAGCGAAGTATTCAACACCTGTTTTGTCCAAAAATTCAAATAAGTAATCTACCTTGGCCAAAGCTGCTGCCATTGTGTTAGGATCGCCTTCTATATCCCATGGACGCGTAGCTGTTCCTTCACCAAATGGATCCGTCAAACGTTGATCCATTGTATGCCAATAAGCCACTGAGAACTTGAGCCATTCGCTCATTTTCTTGCCTGCAACAACTTCATCAGCATTATAGTAATGATACCCATCACCAGCTTGCAAGGATTGATTCCCTACGAATGCCACTTTTGGAAATGAGAATAATTCAGACATGTTAGATACTCCTTCTGGACTTTTGCGTCCTACTTACGTTTTATTTGTGTTGGTTGGTTTGAACAACCAACTTACATTTATTATTGTATACGGTTTCATTAAATAGTGCAACCCCTTTTGAACAAAAATGTATCATTTTAAATCGTGATAAAACCATGACACTAAAAAAGAACCCTAATTGAAGTGAACCCAATAACTTTCTGAACAGATTTTTTATTCTGTCCAAGTTATTGGGTTCACTTCATAATGGATTCTTTTTAGTGTGTGAATTTCAAATCTAAATTGTCTAAATCAAGAATGCGACGTGTAACGCTGGCAGCGCCACCAAGTAATGTTGCTTCATAAACCGAACGATTAGCAAATAAAATTTCGCTCTCATTTGTTGGATTCATTTGTTGATATGCTACCACAACGCGGCCCAATAATTCTGGCATTTCAGCTATAAAGCGCGAATGAATAAAAAGTACTTGTGGTGCTGCTGTTTGGATGATATTATAGGCCACTTGCGCAACTCCCATCACCCAGTCATCTAATAATTGCGTGACAACTGCGCTTTTTTGATTCGCAAATGTTACAAACGCGTCACGATTGGCAACTGGTTGACCAGTTAGTGCCGCTAGTCGTTCAAGCATTGCATCCTCAGAATATAAATCTTCAACACGAACAGGCTCTTGATCTGCCATGGCTACAATACTTCGGCCAACTTCGCCAGCACGCCCTTGCATGCCACGATAAAGTTGGCCCTGAATAATAATTCCAGCACCTATACCATAATGGATATTTAAGGCAACTAAACTATCATATTGATCAGTGCTTAAGTAATCGTGATAGTCTCGAATATACACAGCAGCCGAATTGGCTTCGTTTTCCAACATCACATGTACGCCACTCAATTCTTCAAGCTTTTCAGCCACATCAACTTGGCTATAATCAAAAAATGGTGAGTAGACAACGTGATTGTTATCCACAACGCCATGAATACCAACAGCAATACCCATGAGACCTTCTTTTGTCCCATGTTTTTTGTGCTTATTGTCTTTAATATGTTGACCCATTAATGCAATAACATCTGCAACAGACATGTCATCAACAGCTTCCGAACTTTCAAGTA
Organism: Leuconostoc inhae KCTC 3774; assembly: GCA_000166735.2. Lineage (GTDB taxonomy): Bacteria > Bacillota > Bacilli > Lactobacillales > Lactobacillaceae > Leuconostoc > Leuconostoc gasicomitatum. Next base: position 20,846 of record AEMJ01000164.1, read on the forward strand.
TGACCTCACCGCTCAAGCGTACTAATGCCACTCGCAAATGATGCCGTCCCATATCAAAACTCATGACGTAACCATAATTACGGTTAAAACGAATCATTTTAGCTTTACGGCCGCCAGTTTCTGTGGTCACGCCTTCACCCAAATCTTCAATAAATTCTAATTTATCTAAGTCACGGTAAATTGAACTAATAGTAGATTTATGTAGATTTAAATCAACAGCTAACTTCGCTCGCGATGTTTCTTTCGCGTTAAATAGCGCTTGTAACACTAACCGCTGATTATGGTCTCTCATTGTGATTTGATCTGATTTATTCATTTTTTCTTTTTATCGACGCTCCAATTAGAATGACTGATGATATTGATAGGTAATAACTTTCTGACGTGTCTTGTTGGCTTTTAGTGTCACATCCAAAAAATCAGGTATAATGTCACTGTTTGGTAAATTTTGTAGTTCTAAAACCACTGCCACCTATTATTTGGCATGTCTAGCGTCATTGACTTAACTGTCAGAACAACAAGTCAATTTTTGTTCGACATTATTTCTATTGTACGCGAACTAACCGTATCCTTCAAGTTAGCGATTAAATTTTTCACATGTTAATGCCAAAAATCAGCATAGAACACGTTTAAACGCGTTCTATGCTGATTTTTTAGGATATTAATCGGGTTTATCTAGCCTATTGATAAAATGCTATAACGATTGATTTCAAGATGTGTCTCTTTATCTCGTTATTAACATAATAAACGAGTCCTAATCAAAGACTCGCTTATTATTTTCTATTGATTTAGTAAAAACGTGATTCTGATTTCTGCCATGATATTGTCCCATTAATGTCTTTATGATCACCCAATTCCTTATAATCGAAGTAATCAAATTCAGCTGTTGAATCATAACCTGAATAGTCAACCGCTGCCAAACCAACATAGGCACCAGTGAAGAAGCCACCATATTCGCGAACAACATAGTCATCTGACAAAATTGCAGCATCTAATGTCACACCAGTTGAAAGCCAGTTTTCACTGTCAAATGAGTAGTAATAGGTGTATGATTCCTTACGATTTTCTGATTTGAAGTAAACATATTCGATGCCTTCTGGAATCACAGGCGCATTGTCACGCAAATATGATGTATAAGAACCATTCCGCAAACCACCCTTATTTTCACCCACTTCAATAACGTTTTGACCATCATCATTCTTTGTGATGAAAATCCATGACCAGTGTGAGTGGTTGTAATAATTTGTTAGACCAGCCATTGATTGGTATGAATAAGGGTTGAACTTAACCTTTGTCTCAGCATCGAAGTAGAATGCTTGCCAACGACGGGCGATCAATGACAAATCAAATGTGTTTGATAATGACCCTTGACCAACTAAAGTCAGTTTGCCAGTACCAGTTGAACCCATCTTTTCAGTAAATGGTACACGTAATGTATTCCAGTTAATGTCTAATATGGTATCGTTAAATTCATCGTGTTGTGAGTGGTCAACAGGCGCATCTGTTAAAATGGCATCCTGAGGTGCTTCGACGAATGTTTGTCCGCCATGGCCGCCAACAACGCGTGGCCAACCAGCATCATCCCATTCAACTTTTTGGATTGATGTTTCACGACCCAAAGTTGACCAACCACGTGGATCAGTCGCACTTTCATTATCGTGGTTCCATGGCCGAGCTGTTAATGAAGCATAGTACCATTCGCCACCCGGTGTTGAAACCAAAGCACCGTGTCCTTGCTTTTGCAGGTATGAGTTTGGTGTGTCAAAATTTGTGATAAATGGACCGTCAGGTTCAACGACAAATGACATGCTATTCAATGACTTTGAGCGCGCCACCACCTCTTGGTGAGTAAATATTGTACCACCTTCAGCCGCAAACAAGAAATATTCGCCGTTAATTTTGTATAGGTGTGGCCCTTCAACTAACTTTACAGCCGTACCTGAAAAAATTGTGCGGGCAGTTTCAGGCTTCAACTTCATGGTATTGGTGTCAAATTCTGTCAAAGTAATGCCATCAAATGGGTGATGATATTCACGGTGATCCCAAGTTTGTTGCACGAGATACTTACGCCCATCTTCATCGTGGAACAATGACGCATCAAAACCAACACCGTTTACAAATACAGGCTCCGACCAAGGGCCTTCGATTGTTTCAGCAGTCGTCAAGTAGTTCTTCATATCTTTGAAGTTACCATCAGTAATCTTAACATCTGTGAAAATTAGCCAGAATTTACCATCAGCATATGATAGATCCGGCGCCCAAATACCACCAGATGATGGATTACCTTTCATATCAAGCATTGCCGTGGTATCCAACACATTTTTAACAAGATTCCAATGAACCAAATCTTTTGACGCATGGATACGCACACCAGGAAACCATTCAAATGTTGATGTCGCAATATAATACGTGTCCTCAACACGGATGATTGAGGGATCTGAATTGAAACCAGGTAATACAGGGTTTTGAATTTGCATTATTTTTCTCCTATCAATTTAAATTTATGCAAAATTAACTATTTTTTCTTTTAACGTGTGATTCATTTTATCAACGTATGCATCAGACAAAGGATAGCGACTAATAACAAACATTGCTAAGAATGCCATAATCATTGGCAACCAAATCATTGACCACTCAATACCTGTTTGTGCAGATGCAGATTGTGTCAATGCACCAGACTTAAAATTCATGAATTGTAATAAATAACCAGGAATGATACCACCTAAAGCCAAGCCAATTTTGAAGAAAAGACCCATAATCGCATTGATAATACCCGCCACACGCTTGCCTGAAATATACTCACCATTTGATACAACTTCAGGTACTAATGCCCACATAAATCCTGTAGCCGAAGTTAATCCCCATTGTTGTAAGAAGCGTCCAGTAAAGCCAAGCCAATCAGCTGATGGATTCTTTGACCAAGCCAAAAGCAACAATTGACCAACAACAAAAATGCCGAGGAATGTGTAGAAGAAACCTTTTTTACCTAAAGTTGCACGTAATCTTGGCCAAATGACGACCAAGAAAATACCAGGAATTGAACCGATCAAACCAATGGATGCCATCAAGGCTGATTTTCCACCTTCAACACCAAAGTTATATTGCATAAAGTATGGCCACACTGTATTACCAAAGAACATAAGTGTAAAACCTACTAAAAAGAACAATCCGAGAATTTGTAAGGCTTTATTCCGCTTTAATTCAGCAAACAAATCCGTATATTTTACTTGGTCTGTTGCCTCTTCTGAAGCAAGTACGCGCTCTTTGGTATTACGATATGTCAAAAACAGCAATACTGCGCCTAATATCATGTACACGCCATAAACTTTAAACCACGCACCGGCAGCTGATGGGGCTGCATAATTACCTAATTTCAGTTTCAAACCAAACAAACCTGTGTCAGTTAACTTAGCGTTTGGAGAGGCTAATTGTACAAATAATGGGAATAGTGTATATACCAACAAGTTACCAATGTTTGCAAGCATCATTCGTGTTGACGTTAACTTGCCAATTTCTGTTTCATCACGGGTCAATGAAGCATTTAATGAACCATAAGGAATATTGACAAATGAATAAACTAAAGCTGTTGCCATGTAGGATACAGTCGCATAAATCGTTGTTGCAAGTGTACCAGCGCCAAGTACTTTAGCTACTGGTAAAAACAACAATGCTGCTAAAATGACCAATGGAATCCCAAAATTAATCAAGAATGGCCGATATTTGCCATTTTTTGTGATTTTAGCTTTATCAACAACTGTTCCAACCCATGGGTCCCAGATAACATTAATCCAACGTACAACAAGAAATATTGTTGCCCCAACACCAGCTGAAATACCATTAATATTTGTTAGATAGAATAGCAAAAATCCACCAACAGTTCCAAATACTAAGTTTTGAGCAAAATCGCCGAGGCCATAACTCACACGATCCCATGTTGAGAGCTTAGCAAACTCATCATTCTTCTGAACTCTTACGTCCATAATTATTCTCCTTCTGGTTTTAACAGATCATTAGGTTTACTTGTTGCCACTTTGCAAGTCACTGGAACGTCTTCCAACGCATTGAAAGCGGTAACATTTCTTTTTACAAAGACTACTATATCACAGTTAGTTTGTTCGAGCAACCAACTCATGTATATTTTTTAACTATTTTTATTTATTAAAATGAAAACGTTACTATCACCATATTTTTCACATACAAATTTGCTAGCTACGTTTTTTAATCATTGGCTATCATAATATTTATGGACTACAAAAAAGATAGCTTACGCTATCTTTTAACATATCTCACTAATTAATGTTGATTAACAATGACACTAGCGAAATCTTTATGATAAATATCGAATTTTTTCTCACCAACACCTGATATTGCTAAGAATTCTTCATCAGTTTGTGGGCGTAGAATAGCCATATTCATTAATGTTTTATCTGAGAAAATCAAGAATGGCGGAATACCTGCTTCGCGCGCTAAATCTAAGCGCTTAGATTTTAATTCAGCAAATAATTTATTATCACTCTCGGACAATTTAAGCCCTTTAGCTGCTGATGTGACTTTTTGTTGCGCAATCACACGTCGGTTGACGCGTTTTTCCACAACTAATTTTCCTTTTAGAACCCGTGCACCAGTCTCAGTAACTTTTAATACTGGAAACTCGCCCCCTTCAATTCTGAGGTAGCCATCCGCCGTTAAGTAATCAATAAAACTACTTAAATCTTTAAGTGTCCGATCTTTCATCAAACCGTATGTGGGTAACTTCATCAAATAGTCATACTTCTTCACAGTTGCATCTTGTGAACCTTTCAAAACCTTAGCGACCATTGTCTTCCCAAAGCTTTGGTTCATACGCACAACATTGGCCAAAACACGTTGTGAATCAGTAGTAACGTCAACCATTTCACGAGCATCTAAACAATTTGAACAATGGCCACAATCATGATCAACAATTTCACCAAAATAACCTAGTAAGTAACGTGGCAAACAACTTTGCGTATTTGCAAATGCGTTCATCTCGCGAATTTTGTTATATTCATTTTGCTTATGTTCTTCTGTACCTTCTGACTTTTGTACAAAAAACTCTTGTAAATGAATATCTTGTGGTGCATATAATAATACTGCTTCTGCCGGCAAGCCGTCACGGCCAGCTCGACCAATCTCTTGATAATACGCCTCAATGTTTCCCGGTACTGAGTAGTGAATAACAAACCGCACATTAGGTTTGTTAATCCCCATTCCAAAAGCATTCGTGGCTACCATAACTTGTACTTCATCAAACAAAAAAGCTTCTTGCATCGTTTGTCGTTCACGTTCAGGCAAACCAGCATGATAATGGCCTGCTTTAACACCTTTTTTATTTAAAAATTCATATAATTCATCAACTTGTTTACGTGTGGCTGCATAAATAATCCCACTTTGGTCCTTATTCTCACGTAAATACTCTTGCACATACTGTCGCTTATCAACATTGTGGGCAATTTTCAGCGCCAAATTATCACGCGCAAAACCAGTTAAAATCGTGTCTTCATCTGACACACCAAGTAGTTGCTGTAAGTTTTGACGTACACGATCAGTAGCTGTTGCTGTTAATCCTAAAACGGCAGGATTTCCAGGGATTTTAGCCAGCAAAGGTAAAATATTAAGATAACTTGGACGAAAATCATGTCCCCACTGTGACATGACATGCGCCTCATCAATAGCCACCAATTCAATGGGTAATTGTTGTATAAAATCAAAAAAACTTGAAATCTCTAGACGTTCGGGCGATACATATAGCATTTTATAATAGCCTGATCGTAAATCCGACATACGCTGTGCTTGTACTTGGCCACTCAATGTTGAATTAAGAAACGTTGCATCAATTCCCATCGCATCAAGCCCATCGACTTGATCTTTCATCAACGATATAAGTGGCGAAATCACTAGCGTAATGCCATCAAATAACATAGCTGGTAGTTGATAGGTAATCGATTTACCACCACCAGTTGGCATAATAGCTAACGCATGCTTATGCGCTAACACTTTTTCAATCACATCTAATTGTCCTGTACGAAAATTATCATAGCCAAATTTTTCTTTTAAAATTGTTTGAGGTGTCAAATTCTGCATACTTTCTATTATATCATGAGTCATGACGTTCAAAAATCGATGGTACAGTTTCGACCATCGATTTTTGATATAGTAACGATTATTTTATTAAGGGATTGAGCTGGAATTTAATTGGTGACTTATGACGTAGTAACCAATTCAAGATGGCAACAATGCCCGTGACAATAGTTAACAACCAGAATTGTTGTCGCTGAAAATTAGTTGTCATCTGTAAAATAATAAAACCAAGTGTGAACCAACCGAAATAGGCCGCCATTGTGTTCCCCCCAATTCGTAATATTTTATCAATCACGTTTTCTGGACCGTCACTTAGGAATTTAACATGTACCCAATCAAAAAATAACATGATGAATACAAAACTAATCAAGTCAAACGACACAAACTTCACGATCGATAAATAATCACGCGCGGGAGAAAAATGCGACACACCGTGATAAAGTAGTAAGCCATAAGTCATCATAATATCTGATCCAATAATAAACAATAACCAACTAACCGGTTTTGCCCGCACCATATCTCTAATTAACATTTTTGCTCCATATCAGATGTCTACGTAAAACCTAGTATCTATTTCTAAAATATTATATCACTACTCAGTTTACACGTCAGGGTTATCTTGTTTCAAACCAATACCTGTCATTGCTGACAAAAATGACATGATTGGTGACAATAAAGCAAACAACGTAAATGGTGCAAATTCAAGGACTGGCACGCCTAATGTTTGCGCAGCAAAACTACCTGCCACACCCCAAGGCACCAAATAATTGATCACTGTGCCTGAATCTTCAATCGTTCGACCAAGTGCTAATGGTGACAATTTAGCTTTTTTAAAACTTTCTTTAAACAACTGACCTGGTAAAATTGTTGCCAAATACTGTTCACCAACCAAAAAATTAGCACCAATTCCAGTTACTAACGTTGCCAAAACAATCGAACGCTGGGTTCGTAAATGGCTAACAATTGGTGCCATGACGCGGTTTAAAATACCTAAGCCACTGAGTAAACCACCTAAAGCTAACGCTAACATAACCATCATAATAGTTGTCATCATCGCAGACATCCCTCCGCGATTAAGTAATGCCATCAGTGTTGGATTCGTACTTGTCGTCTGAAAGCCATCAACTAATAGTTTCGCCCAAGTTGTAATAGCATGTTGCGTTAAGAACATGACACTTGATACTAATACATTGATCATAAGTGCCGGAATAGCAGGCATTTTAAACCATGCTGTCACAACTAATAGACCAAGTGGTACAATTGTCCACCATGTTGGTTCCAACTGCGGTAACAAAGCCGTAATTTGATGTGTGGCTGCTGCGTCAACATGATGACCAAAGCCCAATAAAATTGTCACGATAAATGTCAAAATCCAAGCTGGTACAGTAGTCCACATCAGATTTTTAATATGTGCAAATAAATCAGTTTCAGAAATAGCACTTGCTAGATTAGTTGAATCTGATAATGGCGAATTTTTATCGCCAAAAATTGCACCTGATAAAATAATACCAGCAACCAAAGCAGGGTTGATACCCATTAACGTTCCAACGCCCATCAGCGCAACGCCAACTGTCGAAATCGTTGTAAATGCACTACCGATTAGCGTACCAATAATTGACGTTGTTACGAAGGCTGTTGGCAAGAAAAAAGCAGGCGTTAATACTTTAAAACCAACCCAAATCATCGTTGGAATCACACCAGTAGCTAACCACAATGCAATGAGTGACCCAATTAATAAAAATAAAAATAAAGGTGTCAAACCTGATTCAACACCTTTAATTAGTGCTTTTTGGCTATCTTGCCAAGAAACACCACTAAAACGTGCAACAATCATAATCATACCAATCGCGAGTAAAATGGGCGCAATTGGTGCTAGACCAAAACCAATTACACCGATTGCCAAAATAGTGATCGTAGCCACTACTAGTAACACTGAAGTTCCTGTGCTTAATTTATTGTTCATCCTAGTTCTCCTGCCAATTTTTTATAACAACAATAAAAAAGTCCCTGCTGTCACATTGACAACAGGGACGAATTGACATTTAAAAATCCGTGGTACCACCCAGCTTACGCGCTAAAAAGCACATCACTTTGACATTTGATAACATGGTGCTGCCATGCTTAAATCGATAGCTGTATTTCGAATATCAACACCTGTGCAGTTTTCACCAACCACTGCTTCTCTTAACGCCGAATGTTTATTCTACTCAATAATTGCTAATTTCAAGTAGCTTTAGTCTACTATGCCACTGGATTTTTGTCAATACGTCGTGACATTGTCAACGCTAGTAAACCAGTGATTATTATCATAACAATAAATACAGATAAAAATAACATGTTTGTCCATCCATGATCCATCATAACACCTGAATATATTGGGCCAACAACACGACCTGAACTAATCATCATTGAGACAAATCCTTGCGCTTGTCCAGCAACTTCTTTAGGGGTAATTTGAGCAACCCATGCTGGTACTTGCGGACTTTGTAGCATTTCACCAAGCGTTAGTAGTTCAAAAACTAGTACAATTTGCCAAAATGTATTCACAAAAATCAAAAAAAGAAACTTAAAGCGAAAATGACACTGCCTAAAATAACGGACACATGATACGGATGCTTATTGGCCCAATTAGAGACAAATTTCTGCAATACAATAATTGTGATCCCATTAATCATCCACAAGTCGGCATAGTTACGCGTTGGCATCCCCAATGTTTTCATATGCGGTGCCATCACTGTTTCCCAGAGCATATAAGACAGATAAGTAATAAATAAAAGTGCCCCAATAGCAATTAGAACCGGCGTTAATTTGAATTTTTTCTTGTCACTTCTGGCTTGTTAAACTGTTCTTCTTTATCATTAGCTCTCACATCGATTAAATTATCAGTATCCAACGACACATTAAATTTAGTAATAATAATCAACGTTAATCCAAAATAAATGGCAGTCGAAATCATCATCAACAAGCTAAACCCATAATCGAACAAATAACCAACAGCCAATGTTCCCAACACAACACCAATATTTAAAACGATGTACATATTATTAAATATAACACGCGTTTTTTGACCAGGTACAGTTGTTGCAAATGAGTTCACTAATGTCTGCTCAACACCCATGCCAAAGTTCGCTATCCAGATTAAAATAGCAAATACTGGCCATTTATTAAAGAAAATAAGGCTTGCTACAGCTGCTAAAATAATAATACTTGTCATAACCATGGCGACATATGGTCGCCAATGATCAAATAATTTACCGCCAACAAATGAGCCAAATAAACTTACCATTGCGCCAATCATCAAGACAACACCAGCCGTTGTAAAACTCTGATTTAACACACCTGTGATATATAGGGTCATAACAGGCCAAATCATAGAATTCCCCGTGCTGGATAGCAAAGTTCCCAAAAGTAGCCATTTTTCATTGAGCTGTCGTGGTTTATCAGCTAAATTAGTTTGCATAAATCCTCCAATTAGTAGGTTTATTGTAGCACAAAAACCAGCTTAAAATACGTCATTTTAAGCTGGTTTTAAAAAATAATACGATTCAAAAATTATTTTCTCAAATGTTTTTATCTACTAAAAGTTTTTAAACAAGCGCCTTATTGGCTTGCTAAAGACAGCAGAATTCAAAACATATTGATGCCGGACAGTTGTCGTCCTTAAACCACCTGCTTTTAACAATTCGGCTACTTCAACTGGTTTAATTGGCTCATCAGGTTGGTAACGCCAATGATTGGTTTTTAAGTCAACATGAATCACATAATAATTTTTACTATCTTTTTTAGTTGGTGCGTGAGCAATCAGCGTTTGACCAGCATACTGACCAATGTCTAATTGTCGTAAAATTTGTTGTTGTTTTGGGTTAAAATCGTTAATTAACATTTTTTCCTCGCTAAGCGATTGATATGATTGTGAAAACGCGTACTTTCTAACCAATTTTGCGTTATAATAATAGTTGAATTCAATTCTAATATTAAGGGGAACATTATGGTTTCAGAAATCAAGACATTGGTAACATTTTTTGGCGGTACTGGTGATTTGGCAAAGCGCAAACTTTACCCATCAGTTTTCAACCTTTATAAGAAAGGTTACCTACAAGAACACTTTGCCATTGTTGGCACGGCACGTCAAGACCTAACAGACGAAGAATTTAAACAACTAGTTCGCGAGTCTATTGCGGACTTTACAGAAGATCAAGATCAAGCCGAGGCATTTATTGCCCATTTCTCATACCGTGCACATGATGTCACAGATGCTGCTTCATATGCTATCTTAAAAGAAGCCATTGAAGAAGCTGCTACTAAATTTGATATTGATGGCAACCGTATTTTCTACATGTCAGTTGCCCCTCGCTTCTTTGGCACAATTGCCAAATACTTGAAGTCTGAAGCATTGTTGGCACCAACAGGTTACAATCGTTTGATGATTGAAAAGCCCTTTGGTACATCATATACCACAGCCGAAGAATTGCAAAATGATTTAGAAAATGCTTTTTCAGACGACCAGCTATTCCGTATCGACCACTATCTCGGTAAAGAAATGGTACAAAACATTGCTGCGTTACGTTTTGGTAACCCAATCTTTGATGCTGCTTGGAACAAAGACTATATTAAAAATGTGCAAGTGACACTAGCCGAAGTTTTGGGTGTTGAAGAACGCGCTGGTTACTACGATACTACTGGTGCATTGCTAGACATGATTCAAAACCATACTATGCAAATTGTTGGTTGGTTAGCTATGGAGAAGCCTGATTCATTTAATGACAAGGACATTCGCGCTGCTAAAAATGCTGCTTTCAATGCCTTGAAAATTTATGATGAAGAAGAAGTTAACAAATACTTCGTTCGCGCACAATACGGTGCCGGTGATTCATCTGATTTCAAACCATATCTTGAAGAACTTGATGTCCCTGCTGATTCAAAGAACAACACGTTTATTGCCGGCGAATTACAATTTGACCTACCTCGTTGGGAAGGTGTACCTTTCTATGTTCGTTCAGGTAAGCGTTTGGCTGCTAAACAAACACGTGTTGATATCGTCTTCAAAGCTGGAACATTTGACTTTGGTACAGCACAAGAAGCGCAAGAATCTGTTTTGTCAATTCTAATTGATCCTAAGGGTGGCATAGAATTTAAGATTAATTCAAAGTCTGTTGAAGATTCATTCAACACACGTACAATTGATCTTGGTTGGACAATCTCAGATGAAGATAAGCAAAATACACCTGAACCATATGAACGTATGATTCATGACACAATGAATGGTGATGGATCAAACTTTGCCGACTGGAATGGCGTAGCTATTGCCTGGAAATTCGTTGATGCTATTTCAGCAGTTTATACTGCTGACAAAGCACCTCTTGAAACGTATAAGTCAGGTTCAATGGGACCAGAAGCATCTGATAAGTTGCTAGCCGATAACGGTGATACTTGGGTATTTAAGGGTTAATTTCATCATTAATCAGATAAGAAAAACGCTTAAAGAGTTGAACAACTCTTTAAGCGTTTTTTGTGCAATGGCCGTCTCATACAAGTTTCTTTATCTGGGAGGATAGTTATTATTGTATCAATACGCCAATTGCACGATGAGCATATTATTTACTTACGTGGGTTCCCTGATGTAACAGGCTTACTTTGTGATACACCCAACTGCGCGTATAAGTCATTTTGTTGCGCTGCAAAGTTAGTTGTCCATCCAGTAACGCGTCCATTCACTAATTGTACCTTAATATTAGTAGTTGTTGGAATCGTGTAAGCCTGTTCGTCAACAACTAACTTCTGGAATTGCTTGATATTCTTAACAAGACTTGCCTCTGATGTGGCTGTTTGTGTATCAGATAAATTCTGAGTTAACTCCTTTGAAACAACATGACCGAAGTTATAAGGTGCAGACTTGCTCCATAACTGATCAAATGTTGGCACAGTTCCCTCTGACCAACCACCATCAGTAATATCCCAATTGTTATTATTGCCATCTACTACAATTGATTGCCAAGTAGAGGGATCTACCAATTTATCTTGGTACAATTTAACTTCAATACCTGCTTTTTTCCATGCTTCGATGTAAGCTTTAGTTGAGGCTTCAGATGTTGTGTTCCCTGAACGTGCTAAGTAAACTAGACTTAGGCGCTTACCATCTTTAGCATAATACCCAGCTGAATCTTTTTTATAACCTGATTTTTCAAGTAAGCCACCAGCTTTCTTGATATCACCAGATGATTTTTGCTGATATCCTTGAACATTGTTATTATAGAACATCTTTTTAGATTCATTCTTTGAAACGAGAGTATCAGCGGTTACACTCAAACCATTCCCATATTTTTTAACCACATCTCCAACATTCTCTGCATAACCAACGGCTTTACGAACATTAACATCTTGCAAAGGTGTTTGGCGATCCTGTACGTTTTCACTAGTTTTTGAGTTAAGATGTCCCAAATTAAAGTAAAGTTCCCAATAACCGCTATCATAATATCCTGTTGACGCGTAACCTTTATCATTATTGTATTTCGATAATACAGGATTATTAGTCCCATCTTTCCAAAGGGAAGCCGGCGCTTTTGTCACAATATCGAATTTCTGCTTTGATAAGTCGTTCTCAAGCTTTGTTTGATCTTGGTTCACATAATACGTTATCGTATTTAGTTTAGGTTTCTTACCCCAATAGTCAGAATTTTTAACATATTTAACTGTTGAATCTGACGAGACTGATGCCACTTTGAATGGTCCAAAGGATAGTGGATTCTTTGTCACTTTTTCAGAAGTAGCCAAGTCCTTAGACTTGACATCTTTCAAATCATGATATGGTAAGGCATAAGCAGGTACCCCATCACCCCAATCGACTGCGGCTGGTAGCGTTGTATATGAGACAGTTAATTGCTTACCCGCTTTACCATCGTCCAACTTCACACCAGAAATGTCTTTTGCCTTACCATTTTGATAATCACTTAAACCTTTAATAGCTGTATAAGCTTGTGTAAAATTACCAGAAGCGACTTTATTTGTTGCCAGTGTCTGCAATGAAAACAATACGTCTTGTGCTGTAACGTCTTTACCATCTGACCATTTTAAATCATCACGAAGTTTAATTGTCACCGTTTTTGCATCTTTATCAACTGTAACTTTAGCTGGACCATCGTTTGTCAGCTTACCATCTTTATCAACATAGAAAAGCGTGTTTTTCCCTGCAGGATCAAGTTGCTCTTGTGCAGCTGACCACTGTGCCAATTCCGAATAACCAGCAAAAGACACGGGATCAGATGCATTACCAGGATAACTAACCGTTAAACTACCATTTTTGATAGCTGATTTTGAGTTTTTATAGTCTCCTTTAAACGATCCAACATCAACTGCTTTAGTTGTTGATGTGTGATTTGATGTTGTCGCAACTAATGCCCAAGTAGCTCCAGCGACTATGACTAGGCCACCAACACCAAAGCCTATTTTCTTTCCCGTACTAACCATGTAAAAACGCCTCCTCATATATCATGAAATTAAACATACAATCAATCTAGTTCTCAAAAATAAACTATTATAAATATATCATTATAAAATTATTTGTCAACATTAAATTTTAATCTTAATCTAATGTTTTAAATTCAAGACACAGATTGTCTCTGATCTATTGCGCGACGAGCAACTTGTCCAAGAACTACAATACCAAAAGTCAAAATAATTAATACTAATGTGACCGGAATCCATAACCACCATTGTGTATAAACTGATGATGCCGAACTACCACTCAAAACTGTTAACATTGTACCCAATGAACTTGTGCCGTGCTTCAATCCAAATCCTAAATACGTCAAACTAGTCTCAATACCAATTGAACCTGCCAAGGTTAACGCAAAATCAGAAATAACTGTTGATGAGATATTTGGGAAAATACCAGTAAATAGAATTTTATACCAAGGTGTGCCAGAAATTTTAGCTGCCTGAACATAATCTCTATTGACCTCAGATAACGTTAACGTACGAATTAATCGTACATTTGGTGGCCAACTCAGTACCGCTAGAATTAAAATCAAACTCCAAATTGACAAGCCCTTTGCCGTAGAAAAAATAATAGCCAAAATCATCAGTAGCGGCATGACCAACCAAAAATCAATCAGCCGCATAGCAATCCAATCAATCCAACCACCAAAATATCCAATAATCATACCAAAAGTAACTGAAATAATTGTAATCAGGATTGCTACGCCAAAGCCGATAATGAGTGAATTGCTAGCTGAAGCAATCAACGTCAAAACAAAGTCAGCGCCCGAATTCGTAGTCCCAAGAATATGACCATTAGTTAATGGTGGTAAGTTAGCACTTAAAATATTACTCATCGTGCCAATATCAGTTGGTACAAAAATTTGACCAATAATAATAAACAGAAAAAGCACAATCAATAGTATTGTGGCTAATAAGGCTAAATTATCTTTCTCTAGTTCACGCCAAAAATTTTTAATAAATTTCGATCCAAATCGCTGTTTCTTAATTTCCATGTCCATGTCCCCCTACTTCACTCGAACGCGAGGATCAACCCACGCTGAGATAATATCCGACAATAGGCCACCTAATAATGCTAATACACCTTGAAGTAACATTAACGCTGTAATGACAGTATAATCACGACCACTCAACGCTTGAACAAACAATGCACCTAATCCAGGATAACCAAAAACAGTTTCAGCAAAAATTGCGCCACCTAAAATACCAGTTATTGAGTATCCAATGGCTGAAGCAATTGGCAAAAAAGCGTTTCGTAAGATGTGTTTTCTAAAGACGTCTTTTATTTGGACACCCTTAGCACGCGCTGTTCGCACATAATCTTGCGCTTGTTGATCCAATAAATTTGAACGTAAATATTGGAAAATGCTATTTGTACTAAACAACGCAATCGTCAAAGCTGGCAAAAAGGCATATCTTAAATTACTAAAAAAATTCGTGGTAAAACTTTGTGTATCGTCAATACCTGTCCCAGAACTTGGAAATATTGGAATAATGTAAACAAACAAAACCATCATAACAAAATAAAAACAAACGATGGGACAGCCGATGTCATCGTGTTCCATACAATTAGAATACGATCGATGATTTTATTTTCATTACGTGCAGCTAATAACGCTTGCGAAATTGACAAAACATAAGTTAACACGGCTGCAATGATTCCCATTGACAGAGTTGGCCATATGCGTTGACCAATAATACGTGTCACCGTCCAACCTTTATTAACAACATATGAAGTGCCTAAATCCCCATGTAGTACATTACCAACCCATTTAACATATTGCTGATACCATGGCAAATCCAGACCAGCAGCGTGACGCATTCTTGCAATTGTTGCGGGATCAGAATTGGGATTTAAGCTCCCATAAAATGGATCCCCAGGCATTAATTGCGCTAACATAAAAATTAAAATAGAAACCAAAATTAACTGTGGAATCATAATTAACACACGCCTTAAAATTGTTCGCCACATAATTATGCTCCCTCTTTCTTAAGTGCCACGTAGTGAGTTTTTGTAATCGGTTCTAAATCATATGCACGATCTCTCAGACCATCTTGTTGGTAATAAGCACCTTTATTTTGTGTAAATTCAGACTCAATTCGTTTACGATAAGCTCGCTTTTCGTCACGTTTACTGACATCTAAACTTGGTATCGCAGATAATAATCGTTTGGTATAAATATGCTGCGCATCATTAAAAAATGTCATTTGTCGTGCCCATTTCGACAAAACGACCATTATGCATAATTGCAATGTTATCAGTCATGTACTTCACCACACCTAAATCATGAGAAATAAATAAGAAACTAATGCCATATTCTCGTTGGATTTTTTTCATAAAATTCAATACTTGTGCTTGAACTGATAAATCTAATGCTGATACAGGTTCATCAGCAACAATTAACCGCGGATTTGTTGCCAATGCACGAGCAACGCCTATACGTTGTCGCTGCCCACCCGAAAACTGAAATGGATATTGTGCTACTGTCTGAGCAGGTAACCCAACAATTTTTAATAGCGCTAAAACACGTTCATTAATTTTTGTTTGATCAAATGACCTTTCCCCATCATAGCCTGCGCCAATAACATTGGGCACGCCAAAATTTTTAAGTGGTTCAGCAATGATTTCACCAATTGTTTTTCTTGGATTCAAACTTGACTGACTATCTTGGAAAACCATCTGTACGTCTTTGTTATAATTTATAGCCTTTTTTTGTCTATTCGTTGTCACTTCATGACCTTCGAATAAAATTTTTCCACTAGTAGGGTCTTCAAGTCCAACTAGCGATTTTCCAATAGTTGTTTTACCAGAACCAGATTCACCAACAAGACCATAAGTCTGACCTGATTCAATTGTGAATGAAATATTATCTACTGCTTTGATATTGTCTGTTACACGGTTAAAAAAACCTGTTCGTATTGGATAATACACTTTTAAATTTTCTATTCGGACTAACTCACTCATTGCCGCACCCTCTTCTTAAAGATCTTCCAAAAATTCAAAATTTTGCCACGCATTGCCACGTACATAATGTTCATCGCTGACTTTTTGTAATTTTTCATCAACAGTTGCCTCGACTTCCGCTTTGTCTAACCAAGGTATACGCTTCAAAAACAAGTCTTTACTATGATCCATATCTTTTAAAGCTGGAACGGTACCAGGAATAGCATATAATTCGTCCCCAGAATTCACTTCTGATGGATCTGCACGCAATAAGGACCGCGTGTACGGATGTTTTGGATGATTGAAAAGATCTGCCACGCGAGCCTGCTCAACAATTTGCCCCGCATACATGACGGTAACCGTATCAGCCATTTCAGCAACAACCCCTAAATCATGTGTAATTAATAAGATTCCTGCGTTCTTTTTTTGTTGAATCTCTTTGATTAGATCTAATATTTGCGCTTGAATTGTCGCATCCAAGGCGGTTGTTGGTTCATCAGCAATAATCAAATCTGGTTCATTAGCTAACGCAATTGCAATCATAACACGTTGTCGCATACCGCCTGAAAGCTCATGTGGATATTGTTGGGAAACACGCTGGACATCAACAATACCAACATCTGAAATTAATTTTTGTACACGTTGTTTCACCTTTTTTGACTGTTTATCATGAACAGTAATGGCTTCAGCTATTTGATCCCCAATTTTCATCAAAGGATTTAAACTAGATAATGGATCTTGAAAAATCATGCCCACAGAGACACCACGATATGCATCAAATTGCCTTTCACTCAAACCAATCAACTCATTATCGTTCAACTTAATGGATCCGGTTACTCGCGTTTGATCTGAATTATGTAATCCCATCACGCTCATTGCAAACGTTGATTTACCAGAACCAGATTCTCCAACTAAAGCTACAACTTCACCGTGTTTAATTGAAATGTTTATTTTATGAATCGCTGTCTGATATTGTCCATCTATTCTAAAATCGACAGATACATTCTCAGCCTCTAATAATTTACCATCCATTTTATAACCTTCTTTTCTTATATTATAAAATTATATCATTTGTTTTTAATATTTCAAATTATATTGTAAAAAATAATATATACGATGTGAAAAAGGGGTTGATTCCTTTGAAATATGGAATCAACCCCTTTGACAACTATATTATAATGTAAATTCTAAAGAACTCGCAGCTTCAGAAACTAAAATCGTCTATTCATGCCCAACTTATCTATACGGCTTCATCCTAAACCTGCAACATAATAAAGTAACTTATCAGAATATGTGATATGGTTAGCATCTGTCATTGCTCGCCCCACAGCCGGCATATTGTCAGTTATAACGCCGTCTGCACCAAAATACATCATACGTAAAATTGATTTTTTATCATTTGGTGTCCAAACAAATACTTTTTTCTTTCATTGTGCGCTGTTTGAATAAAATGCTTGTTCACAGTACTAAATTCGACCGTATAAAAATCCGAATGTGAAATTGGCGGACCAATGAGGTTGAACGGTAAAATATACCCTGCCTTAACAGTTGGTGCAATTTTTTTAACATCTTCTATTAACTCAAAATTTAATGACTGAATCATATAATCATTTTCTTGAATATCTTTTTGATATTTCCGCATGAATCTTGCAACTAGTTGCGTATTATCTTTATTTGGCGTTTTCAACTCAATTAAGAGCTTTTGATGGATTGCTTTTGCAGCTTTTAAGTAATCATCGAATGACTCAATGGGTTGTACCTGATTATTTTCATGCACCTTAAGTTTGGTTAACGCGTTTAAGTTCATATTCTCTGGTGTATTATTCACACTAGTTAATTGTTTTAAATTAAAATCATGGAAAACGACAAACTGATTGTCCTTGGTTAATTGAACATCCATCTCCACGTAATCGGGATGATATTGTGCCGTCCTATTCATTGCAGAAATGCTGTTTTGGACGCCATTTTTCTCAGAAACACCTCGATGTGACACACTTATTGGCTTAGAAATATCAACTGATTTCAAATAATCAAAGTTATAGCCACCGACAATCACTGCACTCATGATACCCAAAACAATATAAAGTGGTGCACTTAAACGGTTTGCAAAATTTTTGCGGTACGCACTACTGAACAAACTATCAGGTTTTTTGATAGCGGACAAAACATTGTTCTTTGACATGAAATCAATAATAACAAGAAACATCCCCACAGTTGTTATTGCTATGTTAATCAAAATTATGATTTGTAATAGCGTCATAATAACTGCAGCACTAACTACCGTATATGAATGACTATATTGTTCCACTAGTTTTTGAATACCAATTAAGCCAGCAATACTTACTGAAGAAAATAGGAGCATCCCAAACCCAATAGCTGCCAATTTCAGAAGTATCGTCACAAATTTTCTACGTGTGATCGTCAAACTACTTTTAATTGCCTCGCCTATCGACAAATCATTTAATATAAGGTTTGGTAATACGAATATTAGTCGTACACCAATATAAGTTAGTAAAATGTATACTAAAATAAACGCGCCAACAACAATGAAGCGATGATCAAAAATGTAATCCATAAGGAATGCCGGGATTTTTACTTTTGATAGCAGATTCGAACTATAACTCACCCCACCTAACGGTAATATGAGTACAAGATAAAACAAGAAAAACAAACCAGTACTGATGCCAACTTTTCGAAGTTGTCTCA
Organism: Leuconostoc inhae KCTC 3774; assembly: GCA_000166735.2. Classification (GTDB taxonomy): domain Bacteria; phylum Bacillota; class Bacilli; order Lactobacillales; family Lactobacillaceae; genus Leuconostoc; species Leuconostoc gasicomitatum. The sequence goes on from AEMJ01000164.1 coordinate 40,086, forward strand.
AGGTAATCACTAATAGTTGACGCACGCTAACAGGTTGTCTAGTTTGAATAAAGTAAACACTGATCAACAAAAAAGCAAATTCAAAAAATGATAATAAAATGGATAAAATAACAATACTAATCAAAGCCAGAAATACGAGGGGTTGTTGCCGCATCATTGTGCCTAAATTATTTAACGATAAGTAGTTAATCTGACTTATCTTTAAAATAAATTGACTCGATTCCCCCAATATTGGTAACAATATAAAAATAAACAAAGCGTGTATAGCAAACACGCTCTTTAGATAACTTTTACTATGCCATAGAAATTCAACAGAATCTTTAATCTTTAAGCGAATATACTGCATTAACATTCTCCTAAATTTGATTATATATGACAATTAAGAGACAGTCCACCTAATTCTTTGTTACCCGTAAACAATTTTAAAACATGCTTTTTTAATAAATCATAATAACGCACCCTAAGATATGTTGTGTCTAGCCTATATTAATCATTTTAACCGGTAAATCAGCCAGTTGTTCTATATTATGTGACGTCATGATGACCAATTTTTCACGCTCTTGAACCAAAGATGCAATCATTTTTAGAATCACTTTTGAATTTGTAACATCAACCCCACTGGTTGGTTCATCAAAAATATACAGTTCTTTTTCCAACAGACATTGTCCGTAAGTCAGCACCATCTGCCTTTCACCACCAGATAATTGTCCCATTTTAACGGACCATATCTTGTCTAAAGCTTGTCGTTTAATCGTTTGGAAAGTTGATCCACTCTTTTCTAGGCTACGATTGCCAATTTGGCGGTACATATTTATCGTTTGGCCGACGCTCAGTGTCGGAAAAAAGTGAATATGCTGTAACTGATAGGCAATATTTTGCTGCTTTGGAACGTTTATTTTTTGTCCTTTGGCCTGTTTAGGACCCACGCCTGCAATGAAATCTAATAAAGTCGTTTTCCCCGCACCATTGGCACCCGTGAGTACATTAACCACATGATTAAAAAATCCACCTCAAAATCTTGTGCTAAAACACGGTCACCATAACATAAAGAATATTTTTTATTTGCATCCTCTAACCCTCGCAATTAAACACGATCAACAATTGAATGGACAGTTAATTTTGAAATAGCAAACCAACCAATTACTAAGTAAATTATGGTCACAATTCCCAATCTGGCTGTCACTGCACCTTGAATCACGTGATTGAAAAAGAACGATAATAATTGATACGATGTGTCAACAATATAAGTTATTGGATTCAGCAAGGTCAATAAATCCCCCATCGCATAACTTTTAGGTAAATTCATTGTTATGAATAAAACAAATAATAAAATCGATACTAAAACGTTAATCGATTCAATTTTAACTTTCAAAAGAAATAGTAAACTGCTAATAAAAGTAACCGGTACCGCAACCGATAGGGTCGCAATCATTCCTGCAATTAGCAAACTGATATGTACATTATGAGTAACACCAATGACCACCAAATTAAATATTAACAGTTCACCATTTAAAATGACTAATTGTACCAAAAATTAGCTATTAATATTTTCCACTTTGAACCCACTATAAAAAATAGCTGTTTATAAAAGCCATTTTCCCGTTGTGAAATAATTGCAACAATGACATTATTTAATAATGTGACCATAATAATGTAAGCCCAAAAATAACTAATTACCATCATGGTTTGATGAGAAAACGCTACCTTTGGCTGAGACAAATATTTGATGTTTTTATATAAAAAATAGATAGTTGGTAATACTAAATTAAATAAAAAACAAATTTATTACTCAACGTGTTGACTAGATAGACTTTGCATAATGCTTTTATCTCGTTCATATCATTCTCCCCAATATATTCAATTTGTAAATCAACGATTATAAAAACATCATTTTTATAATCATAACACAATAATCATATGATTACAGCCTGCCTATTAAAGATTTAAAAATGAATTATTACCGTGGTACCAGTCCCTATTTCGGATGTTATTAAAATATCAAATGATAATTTGTCCAAAACTAACTTTGTTAAATACAACCCTAATCCACTTGATTTCTTATCTAAACGACCATTGTATCCAGTAAAACCATGTGAAAATAAACGCGGTAAATCTGATGCCAAAATTCCTATACCACTATCCACAATCATTAATTGTTGGTCTGTTATGTGAATCGTCACACCACCTATTTCTGTATATTTCACGGCGTTATTAATAATTTGTTCAATAGCTACAGTTAACCATTTAGGATCTGTTTTAATACTCGCTTCACCAACAATTGTTACCTGCAATTCTTTATGAATAAATTGGGGTGCATATTTCTTAATAATCGTATTAACTAACTCGCGCACATTCACAACATCAAAACGAAAGTCGGTAGCAGTATTTTGAACACGAAGATACTCGAGTAAAATAGTCAAATAATTTTCGAGCGCAAATGTTTGTTTTTGAAGTTCTGGTAATTGTGTCTGCGCAACCAAATCTATACTAGCCAATGGCACTTTCATTTGATGGGTCCATACACGCATGATATCCATAAAATCTTTATCACGCTGTAATTGCGCTGATAGTTTTGCTGTTAACTGCGCATTATCTATCTTTAAATTGGATAATTGTTGCTGATATTTATAAAATTTTTGATAGTCAATTATCGTGTAAACACTAAATATTAATAAAAATAATAAACTCGCATTAAGCAATGGAATCATCGGTAACTGCCACAGAGAAAAAGTCAATAAAAATAAAGTGAAACCGATAATAATCGTCAAAAACAAACCAGCTCGCCGCTTTAAATACTTATCCCAAAACATAACCAACACCTCGTACTGTGTGAATTTTATCAAAATTAATTATGCCTACTTTTTTTCTCAATCGCGTCATGTTAACATGTAGGGTATTCGCGTCAATAAAATCGTTATTTTCCCACAATTTAGTCAACAAAAGGTCTTTTGGCACGACAGTTGTGCCATATTCAAATAGTATTTGTAATATTTTAGTTTCTGTACTGGTTAACTCAACTTTTCCTGCGTTACCTATTAATTGATTATCTACCAACTGGTATTCCTCAAACGTTAATTCAGATGCACTGAAATTATAGCTACGTCGTAACAATGCTTGCACTTTTGCTCTCAAGACCATCAAATTAAATGGTTTAGCAACAAAATCATCAGCCCCCATGCTCAGTGCCATGACTTGGTTCATCTCATCATTAGCGCTTGAAATAAAAATAATTGGTACTTTGCTAATTTTACGTAGCTCTGTTGTCCAATAAAAACCATTGAAGTAAGGTAAGGTAATGTCCATCAGTACAAGGTCTGCATGCACTTCAGTAATTTCTTGAACGACAGCACGAAAATTCAGCGTTGAAACAACGCTGAATTCTGATGATAATACTTTTTTTAAGCTGTCTACGATACTTGTATCATCTTCGACAATAAATATTTTTTGCATAACTTTATTATACGTGACGTTGCACGATGTTAACATAACTACGTGAAGTCATTTTATAAATAATATAGTACAATACTGCAATCAATAGAATAACGCCACCACTAACAGATAGCATCAATGTTTTATTCGTAATACCAAAGGCATTAATAATTTTAGAAACCATCATATAAGCACCTGCAAAGTGAACGATAGCCACCACAATTGGCATGAAAAATAACAAACGGATTTGACTATTAATTGTTTGCGATACTTCTTTTTTAGATAAACCGACTTCCTGTAGTATACGGAACGCTTCCTTATCCTGTTCACCTTCAGCAATTTGTTTATAATAAATGATTAGCGCCGCACCGATTATAAATGTGAGTCCCAGTGTGAAACCGATAAATAAGAAACCACCTGTATACGCCTGTGCCTCATGCAATCGCGCAAATCGATCAACGGCAAATGTTGATATTGGCGATACGTTACTTTTACCTTCTGCTTTAAATGCCTTAGCAACCTGCTTGCTGTCTCTTTTGCTCAAATTGATTATTAAGGTACGTCGTGGAATCGTGTAACTATTCGCATCAAACTTAATACGCTGATATAACCGCTCGGCTTGTGCATCATTTTGGGCCACAATCATCATACTGTTCCCGATACTACTTTGCGTTGGGTAGTTTTTGACGTCTGTTGTTTGCCCTTTAACGCGCAATAATTGACCAAACCAATTGATTGTCTCTGCATTAAAATGACCAGAATAATTATGAATTAATACATCATTTGGTGCTAATTTTGGTAGTTTGTTGCCCAACTTAATTAATGTATCACGAGAAACAACCTGTACCACTGCTATTCCAGCCTTATTATAATTATCTGTCAAATGATTAATAGTGACATGTTTACCGCTGGGTAATATCATCATTGATGTGCCATAATCAACATATTGAACACCGTTTTTCAAACTAACTTGTGACTTTTTTCAGTCTGGGACAAAATACTTTTAAATTGTTCCTCCGACACATTGCCAACATGAGTATCTCCTGTATTCATAGCGCTAAGCTCAGTCGTAAATGGCATGTTTACCATCATGTTTTGCTTTAATCCAGTTTGTAACATAACCGTTGTCACTAACGTTACAATTGCCATTGTAACTAAGATCGTAATGTTTCCCAATCCGATTGCATTTTGTTTCATGCGATACAGTAAGGCATTTGTTGTTATAAATTTTTCTGGTTGATAGTAACGTCGACCACGCTTTTGGCGTTTTAAATACCAAATGGTAAACGCCACATAAAACAGATAAGTCCCAACAATAACGAATAAAACCGCGACAGCAAATGTAGTCACAATCATTGGTCCTATCTTAACTGTTATTGCCATATAGTAACCAACAACTAATAATAAAACGCCTAAAAATGCTAAGAATCCTCGTGATTTTGGTTCACGTTCACCTTGACTTTCCGAATGCAGTAACGACAAACTAGAATGATGATGAATCGTCCAAGTACCAATAACCGCTAACAAGATAAAAGCAACTAAAGCAACTATGATTGGTATAGTAAAACTTAATGTCGAAAACGTTAAATTGAAATAATTACCACCAATTAAAGCGATAAAAACTAAAAATAAAAACTTTGATAAAATAACGCCGGAAATTGTACCAAGTGTTACTGTTGCTAGCAACAAGAATAACAGTTCAAGTAATGCAACAACTATAATTTGAGCTTTACCAAGCCCCAAAATATCATACAAGCCAAACTCTCGTGATCTTTTCTTTAACAAAAAACGGTAAGCATAAATTTCAATACCAATTGAAAAAGGAATGAGTATGATTTGACCAATAATTAGAACGACAGATACTGACTTAATCCCTAACTTATCTAACTGTGGTGAAAGAGCAATTGATGCTAAAATAAAATTCAAAACAAACATCATCATTGTTGCCAGTAAAAATGGTGCAAAATTTTTGAATGATTTTCGAATATTACGTTGCGCTAATTTCAGATAAAACATATCAATTACCTCCTAAAACACTGCCCATGGCTAAGTTAATTTCCTTGTTAAAATCTGATGTACTACGCTCAGCACGGTATAATTGGTGATAAATCATACCATCTTTAATAAACAACACACGTTTAGCGTGACTGGCAACAACACTTGAATGTGTCACCATTAAAATAGTTTGGCCTTCATCGTTGATCTGTTCAAATAAATTTAACAAGCGATCTGAATTTTTGGAGTCTAATGCCGCGGTTGGTTCATCCCCTAAAATCAAGTCAGGTTGCGTCATCAAAGCTCTCGCAATAGCCACACGTTGTTTTTGTCCACCAGATAATTCAAAAGGTTGCTTATTTAATAATTCTGAAATGTTAAGCAACGGTGCTAATGTACCAATACGTTCTTTCATCATTTGTACTGGCTTTCGGTTTAACACGAGTGGCAAGTAAATGTTATCTCGCACATTTAATGTATCTAAACAAATTAAAGTCCTGAAATACAAATCCCAGATGTTCACGACGAAATTTGGCTAAATCATTGGCTTTAATATTTGTAATGTTGTTACCATTCAATGCTACCGTACCATTTGTTGGGTGTTCTAGTGTCGCTAAAATATTGAGGAGTGTTGTTTTACCACTGCCTGACTCACCCATAATAGCAATATACTCACCTTTCTCAACACTAAAATCAATGTCGCGCAATGCCGCCGTTGTTTCTTTTGAAAACCGCGTTTTAAATATTTTTTCAAGATGATTAACTTCTAATAGCATCATACTTCCTCCAATTCATATACTCATTATCTAACAATTTGATGCCGTGTTCACTTACACCTCGTGATATAATCTGACAAAATTGTCAGATTGTTTTTTAACATTCAACTTGACAAACGATTCCTATTTTTGTTATAGTTTACTGGTTAATTAACTAGTAAACTATCGAGGTTACCCATGTCAGAATCCGACAATATTATTCAAGAACTCAACACATTTGTCCAAACGTACGCGGCAAATTCTGAGGTTATTCGCACAGCTACAACACAGCAAATTAATGCCACACAAGCACATTTACTGATGCTATTACAATCACAAAGCGCCACCAATACCGTGCTTGCTGACACAATGAAGCTCACAAAACCAGCAATTACCAAGGCCATTAAGAATTTGACCACGCATGGCTACGTAACATCAAGCAAAGATGCCACCGATAAACGTAGTATCCATTATTCTTTAACCCCTGAAGGTGTTAAACTTGCTTTGCAGCATGAGCAATTACATCAGAACTTGCATCACGATATTAGTGCGACCGTTTCAGATTTCACATCCGAACAACAAGCAACAATTATGACATTTCTTAAACACATTAATCATTTAAAGGATAATCACTCATGAAAAAATAATCGCCATTATGGCAGTTATCATCATTGTCATCGTAGGTTTTGCCGCATTTAAAGGCAATTCACCAAAACAAAATACAGCCAAAATTAATATTGTTGCATCAACTGATTTCTATGCTGAACTTGCCCAAACAGTTGTTGGTAATCATGGCACTGCCACGGCAATTATTAACAATCCTAATGTATCACCTGAAGATTACGAACCAACCACAGCAGTAGCTAAAAAAGTGAGTGGTGCTGACATCGCGCTTGCTAACGGTTTGGGATACGATTCCTGGCTTGACAAGTTGGCCCAAACGTCTAAACATACACAGCTAATCCGCATTGGTGAAAATGTTTTAAAAGAAAAGTCAGGTGTTAATCCCCATCTTTGGAACAATCCAGAAACAATGATAAAAACAGCACAATATTTAGCTGATAAATTATCAAAGCAAGATCCCTCACATAAAAAAGAGTATCAAGCTAATGCTCAAAAATATATCACCAGTTTGAAACCCGTGACAGATTTAGTTAGTCAACTGAAAAAACATGCTAATAACCAATCTGTCGCCCAAACTGAACCTGTCTTTGAATATATGTTAACAGCTTTAGGATACAAAGTAATGGACACTGACTTTTCTGAAGCCATTGAAGAAGGCAACGATCCTTCACCTGCGACACTAACAAACCTCCGTGCAGCGATTACAAACCACAAAATTGCCTTTTTAGTAAATAATAAGCAAACGACAAGTTCAACTGTTTCAACTATTGTTAATCTTGCAAAGGACAATAACGTACCTGTTATTAATGTTACTGAAACCATTCCACGTAATGAACATTATGTCAGCTGGAAAGTTGCAGAGTTGAAACAAATTCAAAAAATAACACAATAATCTTACCACACCATTAATCATTTTAAATATGCTATACTACTCTTGAAAAGTATCAGACTTTTCTGATACCTAAAAAGACAATCGATTAGTAATTTATGATGGAGGTAATATTCATGTCTCTTACGGACACTTACACACTAGCAAACGGTACTAAAATACCCGTCCTTGGTTTTGGTACTTGGCAATCCGCCGATGGTGATATTGCTTACCAATCAGTCAAATGGGCGCTCGATGCTGGCTATCGACACATTGATACAGCCGCAATTTATGGCAATGAAGCATCAGTTGGCCGGGCGATCAAAGATTCAGGTATACCACGAGAATCCTTGTTTGTGACATCTAAACTTTGGAATGATGCACGAACCTATGAAACAGTAACAAACGCACTGGACGTATCACTCGATAAATTAGGCCTTGATTACTTGGACTTATATTTAATTCATTGGCCTAATCCCGCAGGTGTGCAAATTAAGGGTGAAAACGCTTGGCAGTCTGCCAATGCTGAAACCTGGCATGCTTTCGAAGATGCCTATACAGCTGGTAAAACTAAAGCCATTGGTGTTTCTAATTTCCAAATTCATCATCTAGAGGCATTAACTAAGACACAAACCATAGCCCCTATGGTTAATCAAAACTTCCTTAATCCTTCTGATCAACAAGTAGAACTTGTTGCTTACAATAATGCACACAACATTCTAAATGAGGCTTACTCACCATTAGGTACTGGAAAGCTAATCGACCTGCCACAGGTCAGTTCTTTAGCGGAAAAATACAACAAATCTATCCCTCAAATTTTAATTCGATGGTCATTAGATAAAGGATTTTTGCCCTTGCCTAAATCAACTCATGAATCATATATTAAAGCTAACGCAGATGTGTTCGATTTCGTATTAACAGGCGACGATATTGCATCTCTAGATAAGTTACAAGCTGTTGGTGAATTGCATACCAATGCTGATCAAGTATCATTCTGAGCACAAAAAAGCGATTGTTTCACGTGAAACAATCGCTTTTTTAATACAGTTAAACTGAACGTTTCTTGAAAATTAAATAAGCAATCACATACATAGCCAAGATGTAAACAAGATAAGCAATCACCACTGTACCTTGTGACATATGCACCATACTTTTAATCATACTAGGACTTGCTTGTCCGTACGCAGCCATACCAATAAATATGTTAAACGGATTCCACTTTAATATCGGAGCCATATTAATTAACAGCATTGAAATACTACTTAAAATTGGTGTACCAACAATCATAACAACACCTAAACCAATGGCCGCACCAGAACTTTTAACTAGATTTGTAATTAATAATACAAGCGCAGCTACGAAAATCATTTGGAACAATGTGTCTATAACTGTGATTCCCATTGTCTGCCAACCATTCCCTGCGTAACTGACGCGCTCTGAGAAATCAAACTTAGGTGCAAAAATCAATTGTCCAATCATCGTGCCAATGAATGCACCAATAAACAGTGTTATATAAATGCTAAGATTCAGGAGCAACTTGCTCGTAAATATCATGCCACGACTAAACCGACGTGATAACAAAGGCCGAATTGTTCCAAAACTAAATTCTTGTGATACGCTTAGTGCCGTAATAATAATACCGACTAGATAAACATAAAATGTTGCATGTCCTAGATCAGTTATCGATCCAGCACCGCGCTGAGATTTAAAAATACCCATAATCGCTAGTGGGAAAATTACACTTAACCCTAGCCAAATGTACAAACGATTTTGCTTGAAAGTTTTATAATACTCTTGCTTCATTAAAGTTAACATCTATTATTCCCCCTTATCATCATTGGCTAACATATCAAGTAATGATTTTTCCAGATTACCAGTTACTGTATTCAACGTTTGAATTTGTATGTCAGCGTGATTCATTGCCGTAATAACATTTTGCAAATTATCCGCCCCTGAAATTTGCACATGACCCTCGTCAACTGTTACTGTCCATTTATTGTCTTGTGCTAATTGAACTGTTGCATCGTTATCAGACGTATCCATTACCCAACGCACCTTATCATGACTGAAAAATTCTGTCATGGTCGCTGTTTCAATGATTTTGCCATGGTTAATAATAACCACATCATCAACTAATTTTTGTAATTCATCTAATAAATGACTTGAAATCAAGAATGCAACCCCTTGATCTGCTAAATCACGAATTAATTCACGTAAATCATGGACCGATTGTGGATCTAACCCGTTCATTGGTTCATCCAAGATAACTAACTTCGGATTACGAATTAAAGCAATAGCAATTCCCAGACGCTGCTTCATCCCTAGTGAAAAATTTTTAGCTTTTCTTTTGCCAAAATTATCACCATCAATTTGTGTTTTATGCATCAAATCTTTAAAATCAGCTGAATCTTGTGTATCCATTGCATACAAATTTAAGTGTTCTAATGCAGTCATATTAGGATAAATAGCAGGATATTCAATCAAATTGCCAACTTTATCAAGTGCTTGATGATCACTGAAAGTAATCGGCTTGTCATCAAACAAAATTGTACCACTTGAATAACTCATCAAACCAGTAATAGCACGCATGGTTGTTGATTTACCAGCACCATTTGGACCGATAAGTCCAACAATATGTCCTGCCTCAACATTGAAACTGACATTTGTCATTGCCTTCTTTTTACCAAAATTTTTATCAATATTTTTTACTTCTAATAAAGCCATTTTTATTCCCCCATATAGTTTCTATTCGTCACACCGCATCATAGCGTTGTGACTTGTTAAACAAATTATTTATCCCACGTCACTTTAAAGGTTGGTTTAAATACAAATATAAATGTCACAATTGCCAAAATAATAGGTAAGACAAGCCCTAATAGGAAACCGTCGAAGCTACTTCGACCAGGGCTAGACATTGTTTTCATTAGCGTTGCAATAAACACAAAAATAACAATTGGCCATTTAAGATAATGAACTCGTACTGCCTCGTCAACTGTATCATCACTAATATTTTGCGCTAGATAATGACCTACAGCAAATATAAACAATGCAACTACCATCGTAATGATTGGTTGAATGACTCCTTCAAAATGAGAAGTCATGCTACTACTTATGCTCTTGAAAAACAATTTAATCGTAGGTCCAGCAAGAGCGAGCAACCCCAGTGTGAAAATTGTCCCCGCCGCTTTCAGCCAGTTCGGACCAATAATTGTAGCAATAATCACAAATAAACTAGACATAAAAAAAATGTTAGCAGATACTGTGATGTCGACATTTAAAGCATCTAATAAGGTATGTGGTTGTAAGGCAGCAGTTAAACCTATATCAACTACATTTGCCACCATAATTGGTAACACAACTAATAGGATCACACGTGTTACAAATAATTGGCCACGTGAGATATTTTGTGTGTATAGCCAAGTATCCAATCGACGTGATTGATCATTTAAAAATACGATTATAGCAATGATTAACCAGATAACTATCAATTCTGGGCCCAAAGCATCTACAATATCTTGATTAGGCATGCCTGGAATCAACATAAACGACCCCACTGATAAGATAATTAAAATCATGCCAATGACTGCTGCCATTATAAATTGGTTTTTTCTAATCGTCGTATATAACTTAAGTGCTTGTCTCACGCGTCTACCTCTAATTCTTGTTGCCACGAAAAGGCTTCTTCGGCAAAACTTGCCCGGAACACGTCCTCACTACTAATCTGTAATTCTTCCACAAACTTAAATTCTGGCCCAGCTAATTTAATACCTAGTTCTTCTGAAAAATCATTAAACACAATTGTCACAATGTGACCAGTTTGCGCAATAATTGTACCACTCTCACGTAAGAATCGTGGCAATTCTTCCCCAGTAAAGGCCAGTTGATATTTTTTAATGTTTTTATTGTCTTCAATAGCAAAGGTACGATCAATCGTTTGATTTTTCAACAATAAAATACGGTCAACTAACGTATCTAACTCGATTAAATTATGCGAAGCAATTAAAATGGTCGTATTATGTTGTGTTACTTGGTTGACAATTAATTGTTTCACTTGATCACGAATTAAAACATCTAATCCATCAAGCGGTTCGTCAAGCAGTACATATTGTGCACGACTAGCAAAACTGACAATAATAGCAAACAAAGCACGCATGCCCTTTGAGTATGTTCGAATACGCTTACTGTTGTTCAAACCAAATCGTTTAATTTCAGCATCATACCAAGATTCATCGAAGTTTTCGTATGCTAATTTAAAGATAGTTTTGATTTTTTTAGGCGAGTAATAGTGCAACCAATTTTCAGGCATATCAACATAACACAGTTGGTCATGCAAGCGTGTCGTTTTATTATAATCTAGATCATCCAACCCAATATGCCCAAAATCAGGTAGTAGCTCACCAGCAATTGTACCAAATAGTGTCGTTTTACCAGCACCATTTCGCCCTACTAATCCAACTATTTCGCCTTGATGTAATTCAAAACAAACGTTTTCTAATACTTGCTTATCCTGAATTTTTTTAGAAATATTCTCAATGACTAATGTCATGCATCCTCCTTGGTGAATCTAGTTTACCGCTATAACAGCTATCAAGCCATTGGTGTAATTCTTGAACCGAAATTGATGCGCGTTTTGCTTCAATGACAACTTCCCCAAGTTGTTCTTGCAGGCTTGCGATCATTTGTTCATCTGCGGTAAATTCATCATTTGCACGGATAAATGTCCCTCTCCCAGTTACCGTCTCGATAACATTTTGATTTTCCAAAGCACGATAGGCTTTAGCGACAGTATTTGGATTTAATCCCTCAATTAAAGCCATCTCTCTTACCGAAGGTAATTTTTCCCCAATTATCAGCACGCCTGAAGCAACTTGCGCTTTGATACGCCACATGAGTTGTTCATATAATGGCTGATTCCGCTGAATTTGTGCCATTTATGTACTTCCTTTTTATTTTTTAACATAAGTTCGGTTCGTCAGCCAACCTATATTATTAACTGTGTTTCATTATTCCCCAAGACACACTTGTTGATTATACTGCGTGTATCACGTGTACTATGTTACGCGGTACACTTAATCTTGTCAAGGTGACTATTTCTAATGAGTTAATTTAATTATTTTTTGAATCATCACAAGCATAGTTATGTTCGCTATAATATATGGTAAGATATGGTCATTAAGATCACAAATTGACTGCACCTGCTAAGATTGGAAAAAATATGCGAAACCAACAAACTATTAATACCATTGTTTTTGTTGCTTTTTTTACTGCTATCACTTTCATAGCAACAAGTATACAAGTTCCTATGCCTGCTCTGATTGGGAAACCATTTGTGCATCTTGGTAACGCAGCTGCACTAATTTCTGTTCTTTTTCTACGATATTGCAAGCCTTTTTATCAAAAAAGTCATCTCATTTATCAACAGCTGTACCACAAATAGACCTCACAGTTATATGAGGATTTTATAATATTGAAACTATCGCTATTTATAATTAAATGTTTCTTGATTGATTACCATATGATGAATTAGCCGTAAAACACGATCCATTGCGCCAACTATGATTTTCTTGCGACTCCCAACGATGTCCCTTGAGCGTCTACGATACCATTCCGATACGTTACAGGACTGACCTCGCCCCGCAGCTGCCATGACACATAGGACAGTTTTAAACAATATTTTACGCGCTGTCGCATTGCCCCGTTTCGTTGTAAACCCAGTTGTCTTCATCTGACCAGAATCATTAAACCGGAGATCAATCCCTACAAACGCGTTCATCTTCTGCGGTGTTGCAAATCGATTAATATTCCCTAATTCAGCTATCAAACACAAGGCATTAACCCGGCCTAACCCAGGTACTGATTCTAAAATATCAACTTCTGCTATGACTTCAGCCGCCTTTGACATCGCATCAATAATCGCTAACTTTTGTTCCTGATAGGCTATAATCTTTGTCGCCCAATGTCTTGTCTGTTCCGTTAATGTTGATGTGACAGGAACAGATACCGCTGTCCTATTAGCCAATGTCAGTAATTTACGGGCAACTTTTAATGCTCTGACTTGTGATGTCCCATATATGGGCTGGATCATTTTTGCAACGTGTGCCACTGACTGACCTTTTATCATATGAGCATGCGGGATGATTTGGATAATACGATACAACGACGTACTATTGCCAGCAAACAATTGCTCAATTTCAGAAAAAGTATCTTGTAAGCATTTATGTAATCTATTTTTGGCCTGCGCGCCATCATCAGTGATTTCTTGGTAAAAGCGATGCTGATGACGTAATTCTAAATACACGTCTCCTTCAACAATTGTAGTTGGATAATGTTTTGTCATCTGTAATGTGGCTAATTGCCGGGCATCAATGGCATCATTTTTTGTCACACGTAGTGTATCCATCTCTTTTTTGCCTGCAAAGGATTCATCCGTGTATACCCGATATCATGTAATTCCAAATAATATTGAAATCTTCTGGAATAAACGCCGGTCGCTTCAAAAATCACTTCCAGATTTTCCTGTTGGAGCATGGTTTGTAAGACTTCAAAACCATCCAACGTGTTTTGAATGTGCCCTTCATCAAGAACTTCACCATCATCCGTCACCAAACAATAATTCAGCTTCGCCTTGCTAATATCTACACCGATAACTTTTCGCATCTTATTTTTGTCACTTTCTCACTCATATTTGAAGTCTTCACATCTGGATTCAATTTTCTATACACGAACTCGAAGTTCAAACTACTACAAACGATCTAATACGATGTGAAGCAACCATTTTATTATTCGGACTTGCATCCATAAGAACATTCGGTCTCTGCCTTCAAGTTATATTATGACTCAAATTTGTGCAAAATAAAAAGCCACATTACTCATGTGACTTTTTTGCATTTTGTTCCGCGATAGTATTGAGTCGCGTCATAAACTCTTGGACTTCACCAGTTGCTTCAACGATCCTCGGTGTGTCACCTTCTGTCTCAAGTCTAACTTCTGGTTGATAGGATTGACGTCTTTGTTTCTCTTCTCGATTAGGTAATATTTGATTAATAGCTTGATGTAACTTCAGTCTCATACCTGCTGTAATCATGACAGATACAATAACGAGTAATACATGCCAGATACTATCTGAAACAATTTCGCCCCAAAACCACCATAATACTATACCAGACAAGATGACCCCTAAAATTTGGAATGGATAGATGATACCAACGTGGATATAATGACACCCGAGTAAATATAACAAGACTGGGATAACATAAATTATCAATTTCCACCACTCATTCAATGAACTAAACATATTTAGAAGATGAGCTATCGGATATATTTTATCCTCAAATGAACTAAGTCCAAGAATCGGATTATCATTAAATGCCCACCAACAATTGTAAAACCAAAGAATTATTTCTGGGAAACTAAAAATCACTACAACTAACCAAAATAATCCCATTGCCAAATACAGGGCCAAATCTAATACTAAAAATGTCATCAGCTTCTCTACCTAATTTCTAAATAGTTTGTTGCTCTCTACGTCTATTCTATCAGATTTTTACCTAAGTGTGATATTTTTCGTGATTTTAGTCACATCAATTTTTCCACTTTGTCTGTGGGTTTATTCGCATCACGACTAGCAACAATCTGATTAAATTGATCTAGACTAGTCACCGTTTCACTGAATTTATCTTGTAATAGGTTTCGTGAGCGTTGCATTGTCTCAATCTCTTTTTCAATCAAAACCAAATTCACCTCACTGTCTTCCATAAGGTCACCCATCATAATTTTTTTGGCGACTTGATTCAACGCAATTATTTTGTCATCTAATTCTTTCAATTTATTTTTTGCGTGACTAACCGCTTGGTTTAACTTTTCGTAAGCTGTCTCAACTTGCTTGCCATCTGTCACACCTTGATCAGCCAGAAAATTAATTGCCCCCATTAGTTCATTAACAGTAGTCAGTAGTGGCTCCTTCTTGAGTGGTACTGTGCCGTTATACAGACTCAATTGTTTCACTAATGCTTCTCCTGTGAGATATTTATTTTTATCGGTTCTCTCACCGTCCATAAAATAGAAATAATCTTTTTGCTTGATATAAAAGGCAAAATTGCCATCCTCTAACTGATCAACTTTAAATCCAGGGACAAATAATGTCCCGTTTTTACCCACACCAAATTCAACTTTAACATACACACCCCGCCGTGATTCTGACTCAATTTGCCATGGTTCTACCGTTAATTGATAATCAAAATCATTTTGTATTGTCTCAACTTTTTCGACATAATTACTCACGCAATCTGCCGTACTAATTTTCGGATTCCCTGCGATTGTTTTTTTGATTTCTGCCAAATTGTATTTATCGGGCTGCTTTTTTGATAACGATCGGCCTCTCGTATTTTTGATTTGCGGTTCATCTAACAGTTTGTACGTTGCCCATTTTTTTGAGAAATCGACGGCTAGGTTCAAGGCGGCGGCTTTAGTTTTTAAGTCATCAATATCACGACTGCATTTTAAAAGATGATCTAATCGCTGTTTGATTTTACTTTTATAGCGTGATTCTGCCTGCCAAACTGTATATTTTTGATGAGTATTTTTAGGGGACTTTTCAATAATTTTTGCCCCATACTTGGCCGCAATACGATCTGATATTTGCGTGGCTGCCTCATAAGATAAATCTTTGGTTTTGCCATTTTTAGAATGAATTATTTTCCAGTTAAAGGCCTTACCCGTGACCATATTAGTTGAATTGAAGACAATATGATTATGAATGTGGTCTTGATCCACATGCGTAGCAATGACAAATTCATGATCTCCATCAGTTAATTCCATCACTGTTTGCCGACCAATCTCGTGAATTTGTTCGGGTGTTAACTCATCTTCTGGTGAAAAGGACTGCACTAAATGATGTGCCAACACCGCATTGTTTTTCTCTAATGCGCTACGCTCAAAAATTAAATTTCCTGTTGCTAAATCAACATCATAGTCTGTGCCGGTTTTCCTAGCTTGTATTTCTTTGGTTTGTAAAAATTCTTCATCAGCGTTCTCTACATCAATAATATGATATCCCGAAACTAATTTTCTGCCAATTGTTTTTTGATCATTCACAATATATGGAAAAATATTTTTCAAATGGTCACTGATTGGATCCTCTGCTAGGTCAGCGATGCTTGTTTTCTGATCATCTTCTGAATAGTTTTTTAGATTTCTAATATGTGCCATCGTGTGCACATTATGATGTTTAACATAGACCATTACTCATGCGCCTTTCTGATTTCTCCCTTTAATTTATCAGCTACTAATTGCGACAAATCTTTGATTGCATCTGTCATTTCTTGAACGTCCAAACTTGAAATATCTTCAAAGGAGTTGGCCAACTTGGCCAGTTGATTGATGTTATTGCCGATACGATGTACCTCACTATTTAAATGATACAAATCACTGTAATCTACAAAGACAACTTCTTTGGTAAGCAAGGAAATACGTGCATAATTCTGAAAATTTTTAAACGGGCTAGCTTTAATTTTATTTTCTAAATACGTACTCTCCTCCTGATTAAACCTAATGATTTTTTGAATAGGTCTTTTTAATTTTTGTTTGTTTTCCACTTTCTTAGGCTCCCTATTTTTTAGTTGGGGATTGGGGCAACGCCCCAAATATTAGTTAAACCCACCGTGATTATTTGCGGGGAGTTTAACTAAAAAACGTGAGATGATATCATCTCACTATGCTTGCAAAAAGAAATTTTACCTTTTTTGGATAATCCTTTGTCACTATATCTGATTATTTTTTGTTTTTTTATTGCTCATACACTGCAAAAAAATGATCCATCAGTTGATCAAAATCATTTTCCAATGTCATCTCATCCAACAATTTAATCACTGCTTTATATGGCCCATAATCCATTTCGATACCTAATCCGTGCAGGTCGTTAGTATAGTTAACTAACAACACCCGCAATTGTTTTCGTTTAATATTTAATAATTCTTGGCGAATTTCTGGCTGTTCACTAGCCGAGTCCTTTAACATCACTTGGCCTAAAACATAAAATATTTCTTCATTTTTCATGACTAGTCATCCTCTTTTTTATGCAATCTATTCTTAAATCCCTGCAACCTTTTTTCCAAACTATGCGTTACAGGCTGGTCACTTTTGGGTGAGCTTTCTCCTGGCTTTTTGATGGCATGTTGTTTGATAAGTCAGTTTTTATAGTCGCTACACGCGCATCAAATTTATTATTTGGTTGTGCCAATTGGTAAATTTTTTCAAGTTTAACATCAATCTCTGAGATCAATTGTTGCGCTTCTTTTGTAATTGTTGCCAAACTATCTTCAAACACTTCAATCTGTTGTCCACCATTTGTCCAACTCGCTAAGTAACCAAATGAAAAATCTGATGAATCAATGCCTAAATGATTTGTCACAATATACGCTACTGCTTCGGCTTCAAATTCTTGTTTCGCGTAACTTTGACTACCAAAACGTGCTTGAGAATCATGATGCAACCGCGCATGAATTGTTTCATGAATTAATGTCTTAATGGTTTGTTGTTGTCCCATGCCAGGCCGAATTAAAATCAACTCTCGTGCTGGTATAAAACACCCATTAGCATCATCAGACAGCTCATCTACTCTAGCAAAAATGACTTCGCTTGATGTTAATTCAGATAGTGACTTGAACAAGTCCTTAAACTGTTGTGGCTGGCTAAGATTATCTGTTAACTCATAGATTGGCTTAGGTAAGTCTCTGCCCGTCGTCTGTGATACATCAAATACTGGTGTGAGATGAAATTTTGTAAACGTAATCGCCTGACCTGTTTCATCTTTAAGCGGCTTTCCTTGGTCATCTTTTTTAGTCAATTTCATTGGTGCATACACATAAATTGCTTTTGCACCTTTTGAGACTTTCCGGCCTAAATCTTGCCACTTTTTGAAACTAGCGACATGTCTTGCTTCATGATTTTGAGCCAAAATCAACGTATTATTTTTACTAGAATATTTGTGAAAACGTGCCACGAAATTTAAATACTGTTTAAAATCATCGCTCTTTAAATATTTTTTGATGCCTGTTTTGAGATGATCTGCTAAAGCTGAATAATCTTTATTTTTAATGGTTGCTTGAATTTCTTTTTGCTTAGCAACTTGCTCGTAATAAACCCTTGTTTCGGGATAACGTTCTTGAATAGTTGCCATAATAGCAGCAATCGCTTTTGCGGGCATTGTGCCTTCATTCCCATTCCAGACGTATACAGGTTCCTCCTTTGTAGCCGCATCTCCCGTCCATCGGCGAATGCTAATGTGGCCTCTATCATCAGGTGATTCATCAACGACTAAAGAATTATTATCAAACAACGTCAACGTGTCATAACCATCTGACTGAACAAATTTTGTGACTTCGTTCAATAATTCATCATGATTAGTGTCTGTTTTATGCTCAAACTCATTCAATTGTTCTAAATCTTTTTTAAACTTTCATCCATGTGTTTTGACTCTCTTTCTTTAATTTTGTAGGGAACAACCTGACCTTCTAATCCAAAAATATCTACCCTTTGTCCCAGTAATCGCTCAATACCATCAGGGTAAAAAGGCACCGTACTCATCACAATATTGGGATGATGACTTGATAATTGCAGAATTCGTTTTGTATAATCAATAAATTGTTGTTCCAAAACTCCTAAATTTTCTTCAATAAATTGATATTGCTGAGCTGGCATTGTATTTCTAATATCTAACAACGCCATTTCTTCGGAAATAAAAACAGATTTTTGTAGATTTAATCCCGGTCTCTGTAAGTGCGGATTGTGATTTTCAAATGGGGTCTCAAATATGCCATCTTTAGGTGCTTTAAGTGATAGTTTGCCTTCCAAAGGAATAAACCAATTTGTATTTTCATCAAAAATACCGACGTATAGTCGATTATTTTTCTCATCAAACTGATTTGAACCTGTACGTACTTTTTCCTCCGCCAAAAACTGAGGATTTAAATATTTGACTTTCATCTACTTTCTCCATATAATTTAGTTAGAATCCAAGTTGGTACAAGCAGCAGATGCTTAGAAGTCTGTCTTAGATTAGGCCATTGGATTCCTTTTTATTGCCTTTAATATAAATAAAAGCACCCAAACATTATTTTTGGGTGCTTTTTTGCTAGGTAATGTTTAATTTTATTAAAGACTAAGCCCTCTACCTCGCGTGTCTTCAGGAGTTGATGATGATTTTCCAACCATTGATTTCAACTGTTGATTTTCTTCTTTCAATCTCGTCAATTGTAATGATAGTCTCTTATTGTCATCACAAGCCGCAACATATTTATCCTGCCATAACTGTACTTCTTGTTGCTTTAACGTTCTATCATTTTGCGCTTTTATAATAAATTGCTGAAGGATGTCGACCGATTGTCTAGCACTTTGCTCTGTGCTGCTCATCTGATTGAGATGTTACCGATCTTCCGCCATCCGCTCCTTAATATTTTCCACAACAGCACTAATGTTTTGAACTCGTAATGCCTGATCACTACTAATACTGTGTTGTAACTCTAATATTCTGACGTGATCCTGTGCTAAATCCCTCATGCCCACTTTAATAGTCCCAAGGTCTTTATCAATACTCTTATTGTTCCGAGTCATTGTAACAAATATACTGACACTGGTTGCTAAACTGCCAATAATTGCGACTAATTGTACCCAACTCATAAGACTATATTCTCCCATATTTTAATACCTCCTATTCTACCTTGACTTCGATTAATTTTAAAAGTAGAAATTTCTACTTTTCTACTTCACTACTTTGGATGCTGCATTATTTTCTTGTTATCTCTCTAAGATTATCACTGTTACGCTTTTCTCCGAAATACGCTTTATAGAGTAACGGCCGTTTCTTTTTTTGATTTGCCAAAAAATCATCAAAATTTGCCTGACCTCTATACCTTTCAAACATGAACTCTGCATTATACATCAAAAAATCATCACATTTAGCCACTTCACTCTGAGACATTCTAGAATGAAGAATAGCCAGATCTTTATCTAACTGCTCTAACGTTCTCACAAAGTAGTTTGTATTTTTTAAACAACGTGATCCTCGAAATGCTTGTACATAGTTAATCCTAAAGCGTGATGACAATCGAATTTCATCAGGTAATTGATCAATATTCAGTTGTCCTTCGATTAATTGTCTGCCAATTATTGTCTGATAAATTGATAATAATTTATCTTTACGTGTTTCAATATTATTCATTTCTTCCTCCTATGAAAACAGCTAATCCTAGCTTTTGATTTTCAGCCATTCATTCTGTGCTATCTGCGACATTGCAAGTGTCTTGAATCAAAAAACAACCTCAAAAAAGAAGTTGTTTTTGTCATGATTAAATGGTTATTAGTGCCTTTCATGCGCTCAGATATGGCTGTGCCCCTTATTTGTATAAAGTTGCTTCTCTATTTTTCTGTCTTTAAAACAAAACCCAAATTTCTCGTAGATATGATTCCGACGTGCAAAATTAGTATCATCTTGTTCATCAATTTCAGCTAGGTAGCCAGACAACCTTATCTGTTCACACTTTAAGCTATACAAATAGTCCAACAGTATTCTCATCAAGACTGTGCCATAACCTTGATTGACTCGTTTAACTATAAAATCATGAATTTCTAATTCTATCAATATTTCTGTTCTATTTACAACCTCTATCTCCAGATTCCCCATCTTATTCGACATCGTACTAGAAGTATTGCCGTTAAAAATTTCAACATAAATCATTCCCATAATCTCTTCAACAGTTATCACCACTGGTTCGCCCGAAGTAAGCGTTGTATAATAGTGGTCGTTTCCTTTGCTGTTTTGCCAAATAGTCATCGTAATCCGCCATTTCTCTGTATATTTCAAACATTTGTCTTACATTATACATCAAAAAATCATCATATTTATTGGCTTCTTCTAACGACACATCTGTCCTAATTTGCTCGATATCCTTGTCCATCCTAATAAGTGTGCGGACAAATAACTTTGCACTTGAAGGATCACGCGATCCTCTAACAGCACGGACATAATTCACATAAAACCGAGATGATATTCTAATCGCTTCCGGTAACTCATCTATATTAATCTGGCCTTCAATTAACAATCTATCAATGATTTTTTGATAACTAGTCAATAAGTCATCATCATTGATTCTAATGCAACTCATTATTTTCCTCCTAAGTGTGATTTAAAAAGTAGAAAACACTACTTTTCTACTTTTTCATTTGCTGGTCTTCATTCGTTTCTTGTTGAATCGCTTCAATCAAGTCACGCGTCACAGGCTCATCAATATTTTGTAGTCGTAACCCTAATTCAATTGATACCCAGTCATCACTGTTTAATAATTTTCGAGTCTGTTCAATTTCTTTACCAACAAATTGCTCACGATCAACTGTAAATTGCTGTGCCACATCATTCTCACGATTATATATTTTTAACTCAGTGAGACTGCCACGATAATAAGCCCCAATAGCGTGTTCCAAATAATCATTAATATGTGATAAATCAGTTTCTCGTGTCAGAGAAGCTGATTTTTCATACACATAATACAATTGCCATTGCTCACTTGGATGATAACCAACTACCTCATGTGTTATTAACTCTAAGCTGGCTATCCCTAAGATGTCATTGATTGCGGAAATGTTATCAGATGACAACCCACCTTCACGCAAACTGTTTCCAAATGACTGATCCTGCCATTGTTCTCCCAATAAACGATTAAGTCCGGTTATCATGCCATCACGCTGTTCACGTGGATGTTCTGCTAGCAGTGTTACCAATCGACTACCTTCTGACTCAGGATAACGATAATCACTTAACAAGTAATCATCAAAATATGGTTCTGCCTGCCAGTCACTATTTTCTAATACGGCTAATGACTCATTAAATGGATTATAAGCGATTGGTTCACGACCATTTGATACGACTTCTGTTGTTAATTGTTCAATTGATTTCATTAGATTTGTTCTCTGTTCTTTAAATTGTTGCTGCCCACTTGCTTGTAGGCGTTCAAAATGTGCGCGTGAAATTTCGATTGGCTGTGCCATGATTTCTGCTTCCGTACGTTCATAAGAAAAGAAATAATGCGCGACTGTTTTAAACTCTGAATAGCTCATCAATCGTACTGCTTCTGATACGAATAACGTATCAAATTCTGGTCGTTCCTCTCTGACTAAAAACAATAACTGATCAATAATGTCTGTTTGCAGCACCTTCTCTAAAATGTCAGGCGCTGCTTTTAATATCGCTTCTCGTGCGCCCTGAAAATACCCCACATTGAGGGCACCTTCATCTACAATTCGCTTTTTTAATGCTTTAATTTCTTTTTGATTCATGTTCAACTTCTCCATGTAGAAACGTCCACTTTTCTACTTCTCTACTTTTCTACCGCTGCAGGTGTTTATCTGTTATAACTTCAGTCGTGCCTTGAGTTTTCTGCCTCGCAGAGGTTAAACGTGATTGAAATCTATCACTTTGCGGTACCTTGATATGTCGCAGCATATCATTCCAATCTGTTTTATTTTGCCCAGGAATTTGTTTTGGTAGATGTGAGATAACTGAAATTGACTCAAAATCTAAACTGTCTTTAAAGGCTTTTCCCGCTTCATCGTTATCAACGGCAAGGACGATTTTTTAGTCTTTCCGCCAAATTTTCACGTTGATCAATCATTCCTAATGCTTTGACCTTAAGTTCCTCCTTAACCTCTGAATTTAATTCATTAGCAACCAATTTTGAAATAACCCCGACCTTCAAGCCATTCATCGCAACTAATATAACATCAGTTAATTTGTGATGAAATAATTCATAATAACTCATCAAATCAATCGGTGCTTCAAAAGCTACTACAGTTAACGGTTTGTCCTTTGTTGCGGTTACCATGGTTGGTGGCTTACCAATTTTGACCATCATACCGGTGAGTCCGTCACCCTGATTACGTTTTAAATGTTCACGCTTGCCATATGTCTGGTTACGCCACACGCCTTGCGCTGAAAAGCCCTTAATGACTTGATTATTGTCGATAGATTTAAAAACAACGACGGGCTCGCCTTTTTGATGTTCATAATCAGTTGTATAGCTTGCTTCGGCAAGCACCCCTTTTTCATGAAAAAAGCAACGGTATCATCTGATAACCCGCGCTCTTCTTTTAAATATTTAGTTGCCAAGATTATTGTGTGGTGCTCTTTTAAATGGTATTCAAATTGTTGTCGTTTTTCCGGTACAGCTTCAAAAGCCTTGACATCAGACTGCGCTAGGTAACTCAAAGCCGTTTTATAATCACATGCTTTAATGGTCTGCACTAACTTAACCACCCCGCCACCAAATTGTTGTGAGTTCCAATAAAAATATTCTTATTGGGATCAATCACCAAACTGTCATGTAAATCCCAGGTATAAGTTCGGCCGTTTTTGACTAAATTCATATCCAACTCCTGGGCAACATCGACAATATTCTTACTTCTCGCTTTCTCAAAAGCAGCTTGCCGTTCCTGATGTGTTTTATAATTCATATCTCGCTCCTTTCAAAAAAGCATTCTCGTTCAGATCATGCTTTTTCTGACCGATTAATCTACTGCCTCTAACATGCCATGATCAATAATGTTTTCTGGATCAATGTGATACAATAGTTCTTCTGTCTCATCCTTAAATCGCTTATAGCGATACCAATTATTGTCCCTTGGACTATTCGCTAATAATTCGGCCTTTGGATGCTCTGAAACGGTATATTTCCTATCTTTAAAAACATACTCACGCGAAATAAATAGCAGCGCATCATCACCACGTAAACGTCCTACTTCATCAGGAGTCATCAGATCACGTCCCTGACTTTGCCTATTCTCACTGCCCCCATTGCGACTATTTTGTACCGTATGATTTCTGATTTGAATCGTTTGCTTGCCGGCTCGTTTTGACAGATACTCAACGGTTTCTTTTTCGTCACCACCCAAAAATAACAAGGTATCTGCCAAGTTAACCATGGATGCCCAACCATTTTTATACATCGTTTTCAATTGGTCTAAGGCTTGCAAAATAATGACGACCGACATCTCACGACTTCTAAAGGTTGCCAAGGCTTTATCTACGTTTGGAATACGGCCAATATTAGCAAATTCATCCAAAATAAATCGGACATGTAATAATTCCCCATGCTTTGGTTCAATTTCACCTGCTAACACTTTATCTGCCTTATACCGCAATGTTTCCATAATGGTTGACACAAAAATTGCTGCCAAAAAATTATAACTACTACTCGTTTCTGGAATTGCAATAAACACGGCACTCTTGTCATCATTCCAGGTATCAATCGCCATCGTATCACGCCTGATTAAGTCGACGACTTGTTCGTGATCAAAGACTGAATATCGCGCTGTTGCAATCGCCAAAACACTCGTACGCGTTTCAGAACGAAAGTTATTGTTAAAACTCTGCCATTGCTTATTAGCATAGTTATTGGGTTTTGCTTCGTTTAACTCCTCAAACCAATTTTCCACTGGACTTGGCACTTTGGGGTCTTTTCTTTCCGTATAGCGCAACATATCGGCGACCATTGAAATATTAGGCGTATAGTCATTAATTTGGCCATCAAACCACAAATAGGCAATAAAGGCACGAATCAAAGTCCCCTCGGCTTGAATCCAGAAATCATCACCGCCTTTACTATCTGTTTTCTTCGTACCTTCGGTAATCGCTTCCAAGACACGGTCAACATCTAACTCACTACGCATATAATCAAACACATTGAAACTATCAGAGTTACTTAAGTTAGCTAAATCAAAGACTTTAACATGATACCCATTATCTTCAAGCATTTTTCCCGTCTCACGTACCAATAACCCTTTGGGATCTGTAATCACAAAACTCGCATTCATCTGCATCAGATTTGGTTTAACAAAGTTATACGTCTTTCCGGAACCTGGTCCCCCAATCACCATAATGTTTTTATTGCGTTGTTCTGTTCTAGCTAAATTGCGGTTGTGTAGCCCCATCGTGGCATGCTCAGTTAAAATCATGTTATTTTCTGGGACTTCATCTCGATACTTGGCCATCTCTTTGACCGTCGCAAAACGTGCCGACCCATGTTCCTCGCCAAGACGATAAACACCCTTATCATTTTTATAAAGATAAGCCGCCATACAAAGCAGAAATACCATAAAACTGCCATATACTGCCCACAAACTAAAGGACAGATAATAGCGCAACCAGTTTTGCTTGAGTGTTTCCAGCCCCACTCCTGAGGTGATATAGTTCGTTTTGGCAATGATATCTGCTCCAGGCACCTGCATCAGCCAATTCACAATTGGATAACTTGCAATGGCTAAGACAATTCCGATTATCAAATAAGGTCTAAACGTTTTCTTATAAACTTGCATACTTACTTGCTCACACCTTTCTCTGTCACTGCTCCTGATATGGCTTTCGTAGTGGTTTCTGCCTGCTGTACTTTTTCATCAAACGTCTTTCTGTATTTGTCGCGTTCAATTTGTACTTTAACAGCATGAGGGTCATTCACAATTTGGTTCAAAACTTTAGCCATTGCTTTAGCCGCCAATTCTTGATCTTTCACTCTAAAAAATAGAGTTTGTGAACCATCTTTATTTTTCCGAAATGAAAATGGCAAGCTTTGTTCATCTAAATAGTTTTTCAGCTTTTCAAGATCAACTTCTTGATGAATTTCTTTTGATGTTAGTGGATCGGTACTTTGATTCATCATTTTATAAATGCTCTGCTGTCCACTAAAAGTTTTGGTCTGTTTCTCACCTACTTTTTCACGAATAAAATATTGCAAGGCAATCATCATATCAATAAACCGTTTCATGCTCATCGTTCCCATACTGGTCATCTGATGAACTGTTTCTTTTTGTTCCATTTTTGATTCCTTCCTGTAAACAAAAAACACCACCGTTTGGTAGTGTTTAAAAGGCTGCCTTACGTAGCTTTCTGGTAATGCTCATTTAGTGGCAAAATATTGGCGTTGGTCTTTTTATCTTCAATCACTGCCATCACCTTTTGATGATCGGCATTAAACGTTGCTAGCGCATTTTCAAAATTAGCTTGCAAGGCTTGATTTAACTTACTTTGACCTAATTGCAACTCATTGAGTTTACCCTCTAATACTTGATCCAACTGCTTTGTTTGTGTCGCATACGCCGCTTCAACAGCCTGTGAAATTCTTTGTTTTGTTGCCGCTTTAATCGTCTCAGTTTCAGTGGCTAATCTTTGCTTTGCGATCGCATTAATTTGTGCAAGAGTGGCTTCATGTCGCTTATTTTCCTCAGCGATATCATTGTCTTTTTTAATCATATTTTGTTGTGTCGCTTGATGAATCGCATCTACTTCTTTATCTTCATAAACAGCTTTAACTTGCCCTGGTATCTTATGCCGTTGGTCAAGAGCTACCATTTCAACATCAATTTTGGCTTGCTCGCGCTTGGCATAATCAGATAACCGCTTGGACACGGCCTGTTTTACTTCCACAATCATCGTATCGACTTGTAAATTACTAGTTGGCGACTCTTCGTCAGATGATTCCGGTTCATCAACCACAATGGTTGCAACAGGTTCAACTACTACTGAAATTTCTGATTGTCCTTCATTGACAGTTGGTTTATTCGGGCGACTATCACGCTCTTTTAGTGTTTGTTTAAGATCTTCAATCGTCGCCTGTTGTTGTTTAAATGCTGCCATCAGTTCGACCATTTCGGCATTTGGTTGTCCTTGATGCTTAGCTGTGGTTTGACTCTCTCGAACATTATTAGCTGCAACTAGTGCCTTCATGTCCTCTGGCATTTCTGGTTCAACTAATGTCTTTTCACTAATTGTCAAATCAACCGCATCATCATTAGTAATAGAATGTACTACCTCATCAAACATAGCTTCATCAAATGCAATATATTTTTTGAATAAAAATTACTTAACAACTCATCAAAATCAGTCTCTTCAGTCATCGGTAATACAATTTTTTGAGCGACAAAAATTTCACCCTTGCGATTTAATTTCGCAACAATCACTGATCCTTGTTCTTCTGCAAACATCAAACGACTGTTTTCTTCTGCAATAAAGTTAATCATATCCCCCGTGTCTGTCATTTCAACACGATCAATATTTTCTAGATTGAATAATTGATACGTATATTTTGGTCTGCGTAACTTATTGAATACCATGTTGTTCCCCTTCTAATTTCTGAATCACATCAGTCATGCTCATATTTTGTTCAACCATAATTTGCGCAATAATGTCTTGATTAATGACTGACAAATCCTTCTGATCCTGTTCGACCTCCGCACGTTTCTTCTCAATCCGTGCCGTGAGTTTAGCTTGTTTTGCCATCAGCGTTGTCATGCTTCCCATGCGTTAATTCTCCTTTACCATACTTTAAATGTGCTCCCTGTGCTGTCATCATCTGAGTTGTCACTTTCATTGTCAGATGATGTTTTTTGGCTGCTCGCGGACGATGAACTACTTTGACTTGAACTATCATGATCTTCGTCATCACTATCTGTTGTATCATCACTCTCTGTACCATCAGATAATGATACCCATTTAATACTATTGACTACATAGTGCTTGCCTTGTTTAACGAACTCTAATTTAACCGTGCGTTCATTGGGTTGCCCCTTCAACGCTGTCTTTAAATTACCTGGATCAACTAACTGTGTATTAGTATAATCAACCGTCACAATGGCGGCTTGATTTTTGGCATCAATATAAATCGTTTCATCAGTCACAACTTGATTGATCACCATACCTTTATAGGCTTGATTTGCTGGTGTTTGCTCCTCGGACACCGACTGAGTATACATGGCATCTGTCATAGCAGCTTTGTATCTATTTCTATTTTCCCCCAAATCCTTCTTGGTAAAATAGGCCAATGAAAACTTTTTGACATCTGAAACTTGTAAACCAGTTGGCTTAACCACCACCTTTTTTCTCACTGTCCTGTGACACTTTCGTGGCACCAGTTAAACTACCAACACTGAATCCAATAATCAGTGCAGTCATGATGCCAATGACAAGGATGCCCTTGCGATATAACTTAATCTTTTTTCATCATACATATGTGATCTTTTAAAGTAGACAATTCTACTTTTATTCCCTTCTACTTTTCTACCTGTAACTCATGTGCTAATTGAATCGAATAAAGTGCATGCCCATCTGTTTCTTCAAGACACGCCAATTAGTCTTGTACAAACCACCATAATTCATTTCGGAAATGACGAATGAACCATCACTATTGACATACTCGACAACAGCAACATGGCCAAATAATGGTGAGGTATCTAAAATACCATTCGTAAACACAATCGCATCACCACGCTGGGGTTGATTGACAATTGCAGCCCCTGGTGTCTTGGTATAATTGCGTACCCAATCAGCTGCGTTACCCATCACCCCATTAATTTGATGACCAAGTTGTGCTTCGCGATTATAAACATACCAAGTACAATTACCTGGGGCATAACTGTTACCTGCCCAACCCGTTTTTAATTCTTTAGCGGTTGGTACTGGTTTAATCTTATCCTTATATTTGTCATAGACTTCTTGGCCTGAACCACCACCATTATCTGGATTACTATTGCTAAAATAATTAAACCAGTTCATAGCAGCTTGTGTGCGTGCCTGTAATTTATCATTACTATTGCCTTCCCAATTATTGAGGAAGTAACGTGTCAAGTCTGGCACAGTTTTTGCTGCTGAGCCATTTAGAACAGCTTTGACTGCCGTTCTAGCTCCTGGATTATCGCCATTTAACATAAAGTCAAGTTGCAAATCTGAGGTATACCATTTCTTGCTGTTTTGCTTTGAAAAGTTTAATAATAACGTATGCCTATTGCCGCCGTCACTCGTATCTGTAAACTGCCCATAGCCTAAGCCACGATGTAAAATATTAGCATATTTGCCGTTATAAATGTCATTGCCGCCCATCGCTAACCAATTCTCATCATCCCAAGAGCTAGCAGATGCACCAACTGGTGGTTTCAAATAATCTCCCTCCGCTCGTTTGGGATTAATCGATGATTCGACCGTCCAGTTGCCTAAAATAGCAGCAATGCCTTCTGTCTTATACCCTAATTTGCTGAGATAGTCATAGACTTTTTGCGCCCGTTTTGACACATCACCACTAGGATCAAAATCACTACTGCCGAGTGTCGTCACCTGTGTATAGGTCACTTTCGGAAAATAAAATGCCGGATTAACCACGAACCACTCTTTTTATCATCATCATATTTTTCGTACTTAATTGTTAATGACGTTGACTTAGCTTCGCCTAAGTTAGCTTTTGAGCTGATTTTTTGATCATTTGTAACCCGCAAGTTTTTAAGTCCTGTCAATGTTATCCGTGCATCATGTTTATCCGTCAAGATCACTTGATCATCTTGATTCGTAATCGCAACCTTGCCAGACATCGGTGCCAAGATATTTTGACTATCGGATACTTGAGCCACCATGCTCTTGTATAAGGCCATCTTTGATTGGTTATGTTCATAACCAAACCGCCGAGTCACCACAAGGTTATCAGTCTGAATTGGAAAATCAAGTTGTCCTGGTAATTCTTGATACCCATTCTCATCATCAATTTCTGTCATTTCTTGATAATCATCATCACTGAGATGATACCCTGATCCCTTCTTAGTCATTAATGCCTTCATTGTGGTTAAACTATAATTGTCTGACTTACCATTCAAATGATCCCACAGACTATCCATGTAACCCGCATAATTCCCAACGTAAACAAGCGGATTCATGATGTTGCCATTTTGATAATCTTCAAAACGATAGTTCATATAAAACATCACCGCATCAATATTAGAATAAAATTGGTTATCGTCATCAGTATGTTTCGCATCTATCTGACTAAAATGTTCCCAGGAGTCTGTCAAGTCACGCTCTTCTTGATAAATAGCCATGCTACCACCCATCATGCCACCTAGAAATACTGCTGCAACCACCAAAATAACACCGGCCAAAATCCCAACTTTGCGTTTGATATGCGTTGTACCAAATTTGAATAGTCCTTTAAAAATATTGCTCGTACGCGTTAAATTTTTGGATGCCGCAAGCCGTTTTTGAATACTTCGTCTCAACTTAGTCCGTAATTGTAAGGCTTTAGGTGTTCGTTGGAAGCCTCGCCCTCGTGTGAAGTTATACAGTCGATTACCAACACCATATAGTCCCTTACCAGCTTTAAAAGTTACTTTACCAGTTGATTTGCCAAAATGATAAGTTTGCTTGGCCTGTCTGTACTTATGCGTTAATGCAATTCCTTCTGCTAAGGTATCATCTTGCCCTAAGGCTTTCTCAACCTGTTTTCGCGCTTCATACTTAGTTTGTCCCTTAATCGCCCGTTTAGATTTATTTTTCAATAAAGTTGGATCATTTTGCGTTGCTTTTTTCAAAACTTTTTTGGCAATTTTTTGTTTTTGCTTAGCAGCTTCCAGACGTTGGGCACTATTCAGTCGTTTTTTCAGGGTTACTACCTTTTGTGATGGCTTTCTGACCAAACGATGTTGTTTCCTTGATACTTTCGCCACGAGTTGTTTTTGACTCACGGTTGTTGATTGGTGAAGCTGTTTCGCACTTTGAAGTTCTTTTTTAGCCGACTTGAAAACGGTTTTACTGTTTATCCGTGCCTCACGTGGCTTTAAAAACGATTCTGCACCACCTGTGCCTTAACCGCCGATCTAACTACTTTACGCGCCTCAAAACTTTTCTTGAGCTTATTATTCTTATCATCAGTCATCTAAACACCTCTATTTTGCATCAGTATTTAAGAGTTCAAACAATCGCGTGTCTTCTGGGATAGGATTTTCAAAGGGCACCGACACCCCACCAGCTGAAATCAGGCCTGTCCCTTGTGGTACCTTCTCGCCAACATACTTCAATAGTGCTGGTGAGAGTTTAATCACTCGTTGGAGTTGTTCCAAATCAACCGGTTTTTGTCGTAACAATACCAAAAACTCTGAGTTTGAAATCATCTTTTGTCCCGCTGATTGTTCTAACAAGGTCGCCACGTTTTGCGTAATGCCGGTTGGAATCGCACCATACTTACGCACACGACTCCAGAGTTTCATAAACCAAGCGGCATTTTCTTCTGTATCAAAGTTCAATTGTAATTCATCAAAATACAACCACGTAGTCACTTTGTTTTGATTCGCCACTACCTGTCGCCAAATCTGATCCAAAATCACTTTCATGGCAAAAGGCTTCAACCGCTCCTCTAAATTCTTGATATTAAATATAATGAACTTACTGCTCATATCAATATTAGTTTCATGCGCAAAAATATCTTGAGCCCCCGTCGTATAAGGTTCAACTTTAACAGCCAGTTCTCGCGCAAATTCTTCTGGTTGTTCGCGTAAAACACCATCCCAATCTACTAGCGTTGGTACCCTGCTAGCCTCTTTAAACTTGTCATAAGTGAGTCGCGTTACTCGGTCAACAATACTTGCTTCAATGTCTGAAAAATCTTTCAAAATGGATTCAAACAAACTAACTACCAGATTTGTTTTTTCCTTAATCACATCAATATAGCGATCTTCGTCATCCAATAGAGACGTATCAGGTAAGTCCAGAATATTAAGATGATTATTTGTACCAGAAGAAATTTCCAAAATCGATGCCCCAAAGGCTTTGCCAATTGGCAGGTACTCACTTTCTGGATCGACGATAATAATTTTGTCGTCTTTGTTTTGCGGATTGAGTAACGTACCAACCATACCCCACTTAACCGCGACTGATTTACCAGATCCTGACGACCCTAACACTAAACCAGATGGTGTGATCAGGTCTTTTTTACGATCAATGGTAATCAAGTTTTGACTCATTTGATTTTGGCCATAATATTGACCAGTCGGGCTCTGTAAATCAATATTCGTAAAGGGTATTTGAATCGCGACATTACCCGTTGTCATATCGCGCATATAATTTTGTTCAACATCTAAATACGGTTTCCCAATTGGTAAAATGGTGTTCAATGCTTCTTCTTGATATTTGTATGTCTCCTCTAGCAAAACATCTTCGGCTTGCGCAATATCTTTTAAACTCTCTTTGGCATCTTTTAACTGTTCTAAGCTATCTTCAACGACCATTACAGTAAAGATGCCTGAAAACAACTTTTGACCGTTGTCCTTAAATTCACTGTTTAGAGCTTCTGTAGCCTGTCCAATTTCTGATACAGTACCCGCAATCATATCATCGGATAAGCCTGCTTTGAAGTTTTCTTTTTGTTGATGCGCCTTTTCTTTACGATTCATCGTCTGCTTACGTCGAATGTCTTTACGTGCTTTGACCATGTCGTAGGGCTTAGCATGAATACTTATGATTAACTCACGCCCCGCCTCCGTTAATTTTTAATTAAGCGATCTTCCAAGTAACGTGGATATTCTCTGATAAATAGCACACAGCCATATTGTTCGTTTATTTTGAAATAATTTTCCTTAAATGCTAAACGATTAGGGGAAATAAATGCCTTACTAGGCAGCCCACTGACGGCAATGTCATCATAGGTCGTCCGGAAAAGTTGTTGTGGTCTTAACATATGACTCATAACCTCTAAACGTTGACGGCCATCCAACGAGTCAAATTTTAAGCCCACATCACTCGCATTGAATTCCTGCTCATACTTTTGAAACAACGTATTGAGCTGTCGCTGTGCCTGTTTAGTATCACGTGCCTGAGTTGATAACACCATATAATTACTTGCCTTGTAGTTTTTTTGATCCGTCTCAAATCGTTCGGCAATAAGATGATTCATTTCTGATCGATAGGCATCATACCCATCAGCCAAATGATCCATCAAAATGTCATCTAAAACACTGTTATTTAAACGCTTATTGATGACTAGTAATTGATACCTTGAGTCCTTGTCTAACACATTTAACGCTTCTGAATAACTCGCTAAAACGTTTTCTTGGTCGTCACTCCGAGCAACTTCATAGTCAATTTCGCCCAGTTGCCACATTTTTGAGTACTCATCTTCAACAATGTGCATCAGCCCATCCTGAAATTGTGATGTGTATTTAATGGTGTTTTGTGTCGTAGCTGCTAACTTTTGTATGCGTGCCTGCTTCCGCTTGTCACTTGCGGTTAGCTTCACTGACGTTCTCTTTTTGAGTAAACTCATGTGCTTCATAGCTCCTTATTTGTCCTGTTAAATAATACCGTGCATGTATCCTAACGTTGTATTCAATACTCTTTTTAAACTTTTCCAATTGTCCCGATCCTTTTAAAAATATTGGGATGACCAAAATAGCCGCTGTGGGAATCGCAACCAACCAAAAGAGCGCACCTTTAACAAAAAGACTTCGGCACCAATTGGAATTAACGTTGCCATCAGTTGTAGTCCCATTTTAAGCTGTGGTTTGGTCAAACCACCCCAATAGACTGGCTCAAATTTTGATAAATCCGGGTGAAATTCTGATTGTAGTGATGCCATGTTAAACTCCCATCCATCTTCTGACTAAATTCTGTGAGCCAAGTAGCGTAAAGATAATCACAATTCCTTGTGCAATTGGCATAAACATACCTGAAATATTTTTCAAAACTGAACCAGTTGCAGTTACTTCAAATATTGTGCTGTTAATTAGCACTGGCCATAATTTTAAAATAAGAAGCAAAGCGAACCCTTGCAAAATGATTGCAATAACTTGCTTAATATACCCAACTGCAACTGATTTGTAATCCTCACTCACATAAGCTGCGACAAATATTGGCATCGCTGCCTTCGCAATATACAACTGTAGAAAGCGCATAAAAATTAATATTTTCACTAACATTTGCGCGACCCACATCGTCATATATGCAATGGTTTGTAACCAACCGATCACAAATTTTTGCCATCCATGCGCTTTTTTTGTAATATCTGGAATGGTCGTTTGTCCATCTCCCCCATCCAATTTCACTTGATTGATAATATGTCCAATCGCACCATTCAACCAAACCACACTGTCAATGATTTGTGGTGCCAGCGCAATCAACAAGATACCAATCATATATTTCAAACTACTCTGCATCCAAAATTCTAGCGTCATGCCACTGTCGCCATTGGCATAAAAACGTTTGGTATCTGCCAATTCCATATACCATAAAATGGCTAGTATAATAAAGCCAACTGCCATTAAGCCTTTTGCCACATCTTCTGAAAAGGCATTAGCCGTTGCATTATAATTTTTCATGCTAGACAAGAGTTGATTTAAAGTCGTTTTATCAACATTCATAACGTCTCCTCATTATTTTGGTAAGTTATTTAACGCTGCAATAATTGCTGCTGTAATGGTTCCTGTAATTCCTGCTGTGATACCACCTAGTACCATCGCTTCTATACCTGTATCGACTTTTTGCGGATTATCGTTCTTATTGCCTTGGTAAACTGATCGCCAACCAAATAATACCGAAATCAAACCCCCAACAACAATCGCGCCGCCCAATGCTGTTACTAATTTAACTACAACTGCCATAACTCATTTCTCCTTGTATGTAAAAAGGCAATCTATGATAGATTGCCTTGGGTAATATATAAAAATTGTTACTTTTCTACTCGCATTAAAAATTCAATTCTGTATCAGGGTTCATCACCTCTGTCTCATTTTGAAACAGATCTCGAGTTAGGTCTTCACCATCAAACTCTGCCTGAGTCAAAAAACGACTGATCTTACCTTGCACCTTACCTTTATACTTTTGTTCCACGATATCAATAAAGACCTGCTTGCCTTTTAGAAAAACAATCGTTTCTTCATTGTAACCATAATCTAATTCTGGAATACTGATCCCATTATCTTCAATGCTTGCCAATAAAAAGCCTAATTGATCTTCCGTTAAAGTTGTCCCAAAAGGCAAGTTGTAATAGGCAACTTCATTTAATTGACCGGTCACGCGTAAAGTAATCATGCGCCGATTCTTTTCTTTACTTAAATCTAACTTAGCGACGACAATTTTTTGCGATATGTTTACCTTTTGGAAACGGGACTGTCTCTTCTGTACGTTGTACTGGTCGTTTATAATTCACAATGCTCTCCTTATTTAAATAGTTCTGTCACTGCCTGCCATGCCTGTGACAGGATGTTTGTTGATCCTGTATTAGGTAGTGTTTTTTCTGGTGCTACTGGAGTCACTGGTGTTGGTTTAGGATCTGGCGTTATGTTGTTTTCAACAGTGTCCGTCTGATACTCTTGGCCAAAATCATTTTGAACAGCAGTGTTTTTAAGCACGCCTGTGGCATCATCTTTGACGACTGGATGGAACATGATTTGTAGTTTGTTGCCACCATGTGCTTTCAGGAAGGCTGCTGTGTCCTTTGCTGTGGTTGTCCACTTCCCTTTTTGAATATCCCAAGTCAACGTTACTTCGTCCATAACCGACTTCTTTGTCGTCGTATCTGTGATAGTGAAATTCTTTTTGGTCTCGTCAGTGATATTCAGCTTTGTTTCGTCGTAATCATCGTAGAACGATAATCCCTTAGCTAAAAGATCATCGGACACTTTAGCATCTTTGAGACCAGTAAGATCCCACGTTAAATCATAATTCATGGTTGCCCCAGGCTTAACTTCTTTGCCATTAATATCATTTCCCTTATCATCTTCGTCCTTTTTAACAGGTTTGATGTCTGGCGTTTCATTATGAGTCGTATTTGAGTCATTACTATCATCATTGACCCATTCAGTGTATTTATTGTCAATCGTGACATTGTCTTGATTAGCTACGGTATGAATATTAACAATCGGCTTAACAAAGGCTTTGGTCTTATCTGCATTCATCAACTTCAAGTAGTCTGCATTTGCAGTGACTGTCACAGTATGACTTCCCTTATCGTACTTAATATCGAATTGTTTGGACACATCTGTTTTGCCATCGGCACTCATGACCTTGGTTGACTTGTAGTCAACTTGCGTTGGCAATTTATCAACATACTTGAAGGTTTTCACATCATCCGTACGATCAGCTGGCAAATCTGTTGATTTCAACGTATAAGTTAGTTCTTCACCTTTAACTATTTTCTTACCATTATCAGACCCGTCTTTATCGCCATCATTGTCACCCGTATCCACATCTTTTGTTGGTTCAGGTGTCACAATCAAGTCAGTGAATCCATAATTTCCTGTCAATGGTACTGGCTTAACGGGCTCTTTTGGCGGTGTTGGTGCTTTTGGTGGTGTTGGTGCTTTTGGTTCTTTGTTGGTATTCGTAAATTTCGCAAAAATTTGGCCGTGGGTATTATAAATCCAATTATCATCCACCTTTAAAATTTGTGTCAAATCTGTTGCGACATTTGGCTTCAAGGTAAAGCTCTTTCCTAATGACACCGTCTGATTAATATCTTTAGTAAAGGTTGACTCCCCATCATGGTTCACCACGAATAATTCTTTGCCATTATTATCATAGACATGAAAATTAATCTTTTTATTAACGGCTGTGTTTGGATTTTCATTTGTATATTTGTATGATGTTAACGTCACTGAATCAGCGACAATAACCTCTGAGCCATCACCTTTAGCGGTAACCGTCCAATTAAACTTACCTTTCAAAACACCATGACCAATGATTGACACACCATCATTCATATCATGCGTTAAAGTGAAGTCACCGGTCTTTTGATTCACATCTGCTTTCATGAACGTATCGTACTTATCATGGTCATCATGATTTTGTGTTAAGGCACTCAGTTCAGTTTTAACGTCCGTTGCTTTTTTAAAGGCCGCTTCATCAATATCATATTGCGCCTTGTCTTTATCGTACTTTGCTTTATCTTGATCATACTTTGTTTTATCTTGATCATACTTGGCCTTGTCAGTCTTATACTGCGCCTCATCTTTATCATACGAGTCATTTTGCGCCTGTTGTTTTTTCAACAAGGCATCAATAACTGATTTTTGCTGGGTATAGTCAGCTTTAATTTTAGCTGATTCGGTTGCAAATTGACTCGCAGAGATGACCTGAGTTTTGGTTGCATTTTGAGTCACCGTCATGCCCGATTTTTTGCTGCGTCAACTGATTTATCTAGTTCAGAATGATCAACTGAGACATTAGTCCCCTTTGCCTTATCACTCTTATTGTTGTCTGCTGAAACAGCATGTGTCATTAATGGCTGTGCTAATCCCATAATTGCCCCTGCCGTGATTATTGCAGATACCACTATCATTTTTCTTTTGTTCTTAATGTTATTCGTCATGCTCTGAACTCTCTTCTTTTATTTGATTTTCAGCAACTTAATTTGTAAATAATTGCTGATTTGTTTTTGAAGCATCTGACACTGATGTCTCACTAAGGAGATGTGCTGTTAATACTTTACGATTTTCTGGATGTAAATTGAACCAACCCGGTTCATCACAAGTAACTAACGTTAACAAGGGTTTATTCGTCACGCGCTTGTCACTCGCCACCGAAGTATTTTTATAATTCACGACCGTATTTCCCGAAACCGATTCATTTTTGCTATTAAATTGATAGATATAAATTTTATTCCCATCGCTCAAATAAGCCTTGGGGTGTTTATCAACATCTATACTGCTTTGTAATGGACTAAAGCCTGTCTTGTTATCACCATAATTATGTGCAGCTAGACTAAAATTCGCTTCACCCATATTTTGGCCTGATTTCACTGTCCCTGCCCCATAAGCAAGCACTTTATTCGTCGCACCTTCATTAATTTGCATTGTGGTCACTGGATTTTTGACCCCATCTTGCACTGGGATAGCGATATAGCCCACCAGATACAATTGTCCTGGTAACTGACGATACTGCTTAATCTGAGCTGAGCTAGAAATTGCGGTATTTCCACTATATTGGGTTGCAAGCACTTTCTGCCGTTGTGCGCCAGTTGCAATTTTGTGTTTTACCTTCACATCTTGAGCTTGATAATAGTTAGCTGCCTGAGCAGTATGGTGTGCATGGCATATCATGCCCATTGTGACACCACCTATCACAGCTAGAACAATTCCAGCTGTGATAATGCGCTTCTTGTACGTCATTCTAGGCTTTTTCTCTTGATAGAATGTGTACGGTTCATTTGACTGATTTGTCATACTGTTTCACCTTTCTTAATGTCATGGACTGACTAAAACGTTGGATTTCGAATCGGGATCATTGTGCCCTCATTTCTAAATAAAAAAGGCAACCATATTTTTATGGTTGCCGCGTTCATGTCACATATGTTCTCACTTAAGCTCACAAATATTTCAAAGTTAATCCAATACTTAAACCTAATGTAATATCAAATAAGCACTCACTCAGCACATCAAAATGAAACACACAACTGATAATTGTTAATGCCCATACTATTAGCCAGATAAAAATATCTATTATACGCATTTGGTCGTTCATTACAATTTATTTCTCTTTCATATTTTGCATTAATTTCAAAGTATCAGAATACTCTGGTTCATCAACTAATCTTGAGACAGCTAAATCAAATAGTTCAATATAGCTAGTTCCGGTTATTGCTTTTAAAAGTGCTAATTGTTTATAATTTTTTCTTTAATTTTAATAGATTTAAATTTGGTGTCCTTAATCACTGGTGGTACAACATGTTTTAACACGGTTGGCTCAGTGTCTGTCATTGTTTCATTTGAAAATCGACTAAACTTACCCATTACAACACCTCCTGATTTCTAGCGACATCACATAATTTATCAAATAAGTTGGTGAGCTGTTTTCTCACTAATTTATTGTGTGAGTCATTTGAAAATACAGATGTTTCATTTGCCAATGCTGTTCGTTCAGGCATATAGCCAATATATTCAGGATAATTGCTCAAATCCTCTAAGAGTTCCTTACTATTATTCTCAGATAGGTTGATTTTATTGCCAACCATTACTAGTTGCGCAGTGGCCTTAAACTCTTCATTCAAAACCTTTACAAAATGTTGTAAACTCAGTAACGCTAAAAATGAATCTTTACTTGGTTCCCCAACACCAACCACAATATCTGATACTAATAATGCATTTAGTGTGAGAATATCTTCATCATTTTCAGTGTCAACAATTACGTAATCATATGAGGCAATTAATTCAGCTTCATGGTTTGCTAACCAATTTCCAAAAATATATTCTCGTCGCCGGCGTTCATTTAAGCGTTGCTTTAACAAAGCAACATCTTTGTGTCCTGCAATGAGATCTAGATTATCTGAAATCTTAATTGGTGAAACTTCCCCTTTTTCAAAGAGGTTAATCACATTATTTGCCATTACCGGATATTGGCCATAACGATGTGTTAAGTTAACCGAATCATCAAAATCTAACAACAAGACACGATGTGTTTGTTGTAAATATTCTGCCAAATTATAGGCAAATGTTGTTTTACCTGCGCCACCTTTGTTCACATTGACTGTAATGATTTTCATAAAAGAGCCTCCTTAGGCATTCTCACCCTTGTGAGTTTTTATATTTATACGTTGCGACTAGTTTATTATCACGACGTTCTGCAATTAAATGCTTCCCCTGTTTAATTGTGCGAATTTTCGGGAATACTTTGACATAATCCTCACGCATCTTGACTAAACATTTTTTACCATCAATAATGGCATTATCATGTGAGATGTAAATACCATCTCGCCTCAACTCGGCAATTGTATCATCTTGCAGTTTGGCTGTAACATGGCTATATCGCCCCAACCGTCTTAAATCATTTAAATTCAATTCGTACACTTGGTTCATCTGTTAACCTCCTTAGGTCAATGCACGCTGCTCGTTCGTCATTAATAGAACCTTATTTTTGCACGGTTTATCGTCTAGTTCACCGCAAACGACTACAAAACTTGTTTAATCTCATTGCACAGGGGTTTTGTCGTTTTATCACTGGAGCTGCTCGTTACTCAGCTTTTTGCCTAATTAAATAAACACTATTTAAATAGACTGGTTACTTTCCTATTTCTTTTTTATCCATAGTGATGCTAATCAGAAAATAGCCAGTAATCAATTGTCAAAGTACAGATGGTACACGAGAGTTTTAACGACTTGTCTTTGTCATAGCCAATCAATCTAACTTTCAATATCAAGGCAGAATCATGCTTAAGCCCTGTATCATCTAACCGCTAGGTTGGTTGGGAGAGTTTGCCCTATAGCGAGCTACTCAACATAACACTGACACCGATTAAGTTAATCAATTCCACTGTTATGTCGTCCAATTTTACATAAATTGGCATACATTTAAACCCAGCACTGCCCAGGTACATTGAGAAAGGATCGTTTCGAGTTAGGGTCGAATAATGAACTAAGCACCATGTTTCTATTTCTCAAGCCGTATGGCGCCATTTTCAGTACGTCCACCCCGACCTTTATACGCATTTGTTGGGTTGTCGGCACCACGAGTAAGTATCTTAACCTTACATTACTTCAAGTAGTCACTACGTACTCTCAGACACTATTTGGCGACAAGAGCTGTGCGACCCCTATTAAGCCATACTATTGTACGACGTCGTGTGCACAAAGCTATTAGCAATATGAATGAATTGCTATCTTTACAACTTTGTGAAATCGTGCTATGATATAAATATATTCACGTTGCGATACATGATTTTAAGATCACTAAAAGTAACGTCACAAGATATATTTTTGAAACGTTCTTCTAACCTTTGTTGTTAGAAAGCTATTCAATTTTTGGTTTTAAGATCAATAGCGTTATCAGGTACTCGCCAAAGTAAGCCTGATAACAACCCTATTGGTCTTTTTGTTTTGACTCTTTATTCAACGCCACATCATACTCAGCCATTTCAATAATTTGATTAATTGGTAGATTAAGTATTTTTGACATATGAAGCATATTGGGAACACCTGGCAAATTCCCTTCACGGCGTTCATAGCGCCCAAATGTTGCTTGTGGCATCCCAGTCATTCTTTCTACTTCTGGTAAACTAAGCTGCTTTGATTGTCGCCACATCTTTAAGGCTACCGCTAGAGATAATGTATTTGCCATTATGGTTATTCCTTTCTACTCATATATGAGTGCATTTTTCAAAAAATTTCAGGACTTCCCCTGATAAAAACAAAAAATAAGTTGCAAGGATTTACATTTCCTTACAACTTATATCTTAGTAGTTTTATTAGGTTATAAACGCGGTGCAATTGCCGGTGGTATGGGTTTGGCACTTTTTGATGTTACTCATAATTATGTCTTAGACGCACCATATTACTTTTTTGAAGTATTTGTCGTTGGTGGCTTGGCAACGCTTGTTATTCAGCTACTAAACTATCGCGCCAAACCACAATCATTTAAGTTAATACTG
This sequence comes from Leuconostoc inhae KCTC 3774, assembly GCA_000166735.2. Classification (GTDB taxonomy): domain Bacteria; phylum Bacillota; class Bacilli; order Lactobacillales; family Lactobacillaceae; genus Leuconostoc; species Leuconostoc gasicomitatum. The sequence continues at coordinate 81,959 of AEMJ01000164.1, forward strand.
ATTATACTGGCAGCTATTATAGCCAAATTTGTCACAACGACATTGCATAATTTTATAATGAGCTTAATCCGAGGTTTGACGCTGCAACCGGCAATCGTTGCAACTTTGTCGGCACTTGTACCTACAATCGTTAATTGTGTGACAACGATGATAGTTGTTTTAATTATTTATCCAATTTTAAATGGAAGATTACGCAATCAACTATTCTCTGCATTAAACTAAATGTCAATAATTAAAAACATGCTTACCAATATCATTGGTAAGCATGTTTTTAATTATTGACAACACGAAACCCCATATTAACTAGATAACACGGAGGGGAGAAAATATTTTTAAGAATGAGAAGAGAGATTGGGAGAGAATGAAATGAAAAATTTG